>DAIOVG010000177.1:0-4914 GCA_036759125.1 Candidatus Limiplasma sp. | reverse complement strand
GTACGGGTTCGGGTCTTGGCAAGACCTCCGGCAAAGGGCACAAAGGCCAGAACGCGCGTTCCGGCGGCGGCGTACGCCCCGGGTTTGAAGGCGGCCAGATGCCGCTGACGCGCCGCGTTCCCAAAAAAGGATTCACCAACATCTTCCGTACCGAGTACGCGACTGTAAACGTCGGGAACCTCGACATCTTCAAGGATGGCTCAGTGATCACAGCGGAGACGCTCAAGGAAGCCGGACTGATTAACAAGACCATGGACGGCGTGAAGATCCTGGGCGGCGGCGAGCTTACCAAAAAGCTGACCGTACAAGCTGCGAAGTTTTCCAAGAGCGCACAGGAGAAGATCGAGACCCTCGGCGGGAAAGCCGAGGTGAAGTAACATGGCTCGCAACCGCAACAACCCCGGCATCACCGAGTCCCTGCGCAATGCGTGGAAGGTTGCCGATATCCGCGCGAAGCTGATCTATACCTTCATGATGCTGGTCCTCTTCCGCTTGGTCGGCGTCATTCCCGCCCCCGGCGTAGACTACGTCGCCGTACAGGCTGCTATCGGAACGCAATCACTGCCGCTGCTGGACCTGGTCAACATGATGACCGGTAACAACTTCAGCCAGATGACCATCATGGCCATGGGTATTACGCCCTATATCAACGCCAGCATTATCATGCAGCTGCTCACGATCGCCATCCCGGCGTTGGAGCGGATGCAGAAAAGCGGCGATGACGGCAGGAAAAAGATCGCCCAAATTACGCGCTATGTTACGGTCGGACTTGCAGTATTCCAGGCTATCGGCCTGGTATCCAGCCTGGGCTATGTGAAGGCCGGCTGGTATAACTATGTTTTGGTCGGTATTTCCATGGCTGGCGGTACCGCCCTGGCCATGTGGATCGGCGAACGCATCACCGAAAAAGGCATCGGCAACGGCATCTCGCTGTTGATCGCCGCAGGTATTGTCAACAACCTGTTCAACGGGTATGTGCAGCTTGGCAGCGAAGCGCTCGCCGCGACCAGCCTTACCCCGTGGATGACCCTGTTTGCGGTGCTCGCGGTATCCCTGGTTATGATTGTTCTCATCACCTGGGTTGACCTTGGCGTGCGCCGCATCAACGTGCATTTCGCCAAACGCGTCTCCGGACGCAAAATGTACGGCGGACAGAACCAGGTCATTCCGCTCAAGCTCATCTCGGTTGGTGTTCTTCCGCTAATCTTCGCGTATTCCTTCATGGCGTTCCCCGGCACGATCATTCAATTGGTCGGCGGCGCGGAGTCCGGAGCCGCCATCTGGTGGGCGAAAAATATGGCCTCGTACTCTTTCGGGTATCAGGGTGTGATGGCGCTGCTCATCTTTGCGTTCACATTCTTCTACTCGTCCATCTCCTTCAACCCGGATGAGATCGCCAAGAACATCCAGCAGCAGGGCGGCGCGATTCCCTCGGTTCGTCCCGGCCGGCCGACGGTGGATTATCTCAGGCGCATCAACTCCAGGCTGACGATGTTCGCCGCCATCTTCCTGGCATTGCTGGCGACCATCCCGGGCCTGTTTGCCAGAAGCACCGCGCAAGCGCTGCCGTTTGGCGCATCAAGCTTGCTGATCGTGGTCTCCGTTATTCTGGAAACCAAACGGCAGCTGGACGAGCACCTGGTATCCCGCAACTACGATAAAATTTCCTAAACCGCTTATATGGATGAGGAAACAGGAGTTATGGAGCAGGAATGGCGGAGCGCTTGTACCGCAGGCCTCTGATAAACGGAAACGATCGCTTCGGCGATCGCACCGCCATTGCGCTTTCCACACTCCTCGTTCTTCATTGATCTGAAAGGTAATTCACATGAAGATTATTCTTCTGGGTCCTCCGGGAGCGGGCAAGGGCACACAGGCGCAGATCATCTGCGAAACCTTCAAGCTGGCCCACATCTCCACGGGCGATATGCTTCGCTCCGCAATCCAGAAACAAACCGAAACCGGCCTTAAGGCCAAAACGTTTATGGATCAGGGCGCGCTGGTGCCTGACGACGTGGTGATCGCACTGGTGCGGGAGCGCGTTCAGGAGCCGGACTGCGAGAACGGCTACATCCTCGACGGGTTTCCCCGTACCGTGGAGCAGGCCAAGGCGCTGGAAAGCATCGCCGCGATGGATGCCGTGATCGACATCAATCTGCCGGACGACTTCCTGATCGAACGGTTGTCCGGGCGGCGGGTTTGCCCCAAATGCGGAAGATCGTATCATACCGAGCTTCTGCAGGGCAAGACCACCTGTGAGGACGACGGCACCCCCTTGATTCAGCGCGACGACGACAAGCCCGAGACGGTTTTAAGCCGCCTGAAGGTGTACTATCAGAAAACCGCGCCGCTGATTGAGTACTACAGCGCCAAAGGGATTGTGCACGCCGTGGACGGCACGCAGTATTACAAAATCCTCGGCGAAACAATCGCCAACGAGCTGCGGGCATTGCAATGATCTACCTCAAAAGCGCTTCCCAGATCGCGATTATGCGAAAAGCGGGCGCGCTGCTCTACGAAGTTCTTGGGGAAGTTCGCCAGGCTGTCAAGCCTGGTATGAGCACCAAGGAGCTTGACGGCCTTGCCGAGAAGCTGATCCGGGACCGGAGCGCAAAGCCTTCCTTTCTTGGATACAGGGGGTTTCCGGCCACGCTGTGTACGTCGGTTAACGAGCAGGTGGTCCATGGCATCCCAAGCGAAACAGTTATCCTCAGGGATGGCGACATCCTTTCCGTGGACTGCGGGCTCATTCTGGATGGCTGGCAGTCCGACAGCGCATTTACCGTGGGGATCGGCGAGATTTCTCCGGATAAGCGGAAGCTGATCGAAGTCACGGAGCAGTGCTTTTTCCTGGGCGCACGGCAGGCTGTAAACGGCGGGCGACTGCAGGATATCAGCCACGCGATCCAAACCCTGGCGGAAAGCCACGGCTACGGCGTGATCCGCGAGCTTGTGGGCCACGGAATCGGGCGCGACATGCACGAGGAGCCCAGCGTTCCCAACTTCGGCAAAGCCGGACAAGGCCCACGCCTGCGCGACGGTATGACCCTCGCGGTCGAGCCGATGATCTCCCTGCATGATCCCGATGTGATGGAGCTGTCCGACGGGTGGACGATCATTACGACCGACCAGAGCCCCTGCGCGCATTACGAGCACACGCTCGCCATCAACGAGCGGGGCCTGCCGGAGCTTCTGAGCTATCCCGGCTATACGTTCACGGAGGTGGATCGCAAGTGAAACCGCCAGTACATGAACTGGGGCGCGTCGTGCTCTCCAAGCAGGGGCATGACAAGGGAAAGGTATTTCTGGTGGTCGGGCTGCTGGACGAAAACTACGTCCTGATCGCCGACGGCGACACCCGCAAGCTGGGAAAAGCCAAGAAAAAGCAGGCAAAGCACCTGCAGCCCAAACCCCATGTGGCAGCTGAAGCGCTCGACTCGATTCTCAAACAGACGCAGACCGCCGACAGCGACATCCGCAAAGCACTCAAGACCTATCTTGACACCATCAGTTCTCGCCCACAAGACAAGGAGGAACCCACATTTGTCTAAAAGCGACGTCATCGAAATGGAAGGCACGGTCATAGAAGCGCTTCCCAATGCCATGTTCCAGGTGGAGCTGGCAGGCGGCCATAAGATCCTGGCTCACATTTCCGGCAAGATGCGTATGAACTTCATCCGCATTTATCCAGGCGATAAAGTCACCATCGAATTGTCGCCCTATGATCTGACCCGCGGCCGTATCACCTGGCGTTCCAAAGGCTGACGCAAGCCAAACCGCCGGGTACCAAAGATTTGGAGGTTATCGTTATGAAAGTTCGTCCCTCAGTCAAACCGATTTGTGAAAAGTGCAAGATTATCAAGCGCAAAGGCCGCGTCATGATAATCTGCGAAAACCCCCGCCACAAGCAAAAGCAAGGCTGATCCGCCTGCTGAGTCGCGCGAGCCGCGTGACCGGCATTGTATCGCCCGCCCCTGAATCCCCGCCGCTCCCGCTTTCCGGCAGCCTATGCCTTTTCAGCAGGACGGTACCCCCCCCAAAGCCGCACAGGGCAGCCTGTGCAGCGGCGAACCCCACCGGACCAATTATCCGTTATGGCAGCGGCGCGTTGTTTACCCACAGCGCGTATCCCCATGGCCGTTCAGCCCGCTCAGGCCGGGGCCTGTATCAGGAGATAAACGTTGTCACACAAGGATATTTGTGTTATAATCCAAAAGTTAGGCTTTGTTTCGCTTTAGCGGGCGGCTGCGCAAACGGAAACCCGAATGCGACCGCTGGGAAAACGAGGACTAACAACGTCAACAAAGCGTGTACGAACACTGTTCCGATGCGCGCGGGGTCTTGGGCGGCAGTGGCCGCCAACCACAAGAGACCCTCAGCCCCGAGGAGCTGTCAAAGGCTCAACCAGGTGGGCAAACCAAGGCAGGCGAAGCAACTGCCGGAAAGCGCGTAAGCGCTCCTCCGCAGCGTTTCATAGCCGCGGTTTTCCTGAAATTATGGAGGTGTATCCCACACATGGCACGTATTGCAGGCGTTGACCTGCCCAATGAAAAGCGCGTGGAAGTAGGCCTGACCTACATCTTCGGCATCGGCCCGGCGATCTCCAAGAACATTTTGGAAGGCACCGGCGTCAGCCCCGACACCCGCTGCAAGGACCTGAACGAGCAGGAAGTTTCCAAACTCCGTGAATTCATCGAAAAGAATGTTAAGGTAGAAGGCGATCTGCGCCGTGAAGTGTCTATGAACATCAAACGGCTCATTGAGATCGGCTCTTACCGTGGTATCCGTCACCGCCGCGGCTTGCCTGTGCGCGGTCAGAACACCAAAACAAACGCGCGGACCCGCAAAGGCCCCAAGCGTACCGTCGCAGGAAAGAAAAAAGCAGTATAATCGGAATGCCTTATAATCGTCACA
>DAIOVG010000176.1:0-5067 GCA_036759125.1 Candidatus Limiplasma sp. | reverse complement strand
GAAGCTCTCGCAGTAACCATTCTCCCACGGACTGCCCGGTTCGATGTAAGCTGTGGTTACGCCAAGATCCCGTAACCATTGCTTGAGCATGTTCGCCGTAAACTCACTGCCGTTATCACTGCGGAGATAGGCGGGACAGCCTTTCAGTACGAATAATCCGGACAGAGCTTCAATGACCTGCTGATGTCTCCAGCTTCTGCGGGGTATGCTGGCAAGGCATTCTCTTGTATACTCATCAATGATATTGAGAAAACGGAGCTTCTTTCCGTTGCGCAAGCGATCCTCCACAAAGTCATAACTCCATACATGATTGGGATACGCTGCTCTCAACCGGATGCAGCTGCCGTCATTGAGCCACAGCCTGCGTCGTTTCTTTTGTTTTTGCGGAACCTTTAACCCTTCTTCCCGCCAGATCCTCTCGACCCGTTTATGGTTGACACACCAACCTTCTGCCCTGAGCAAGGCAGCAATACGGCGATACCCGTATCTGCCATAGTTACAGGCCAAGTCGATCATCCGACTCCGCAATGCATCTTCATCCTCTCTGCTGAACGGTGTATATCGAGCAACTCTTTGACTGATCTGTACCGCCCGGCATGCGCGGCGCTGGCTGATTGCATATTTCTTCTGTACCTTTGCTGCAGCCACACGCCGTTTTGCCGGGCTTACAAGTTTCCCTCCGCGATATCCTTCAATATAGCATTATCCAGGCTCAGATCTGCTACCAGCTTCTTGAGCCTGGCATTTTCTTTCTCTAGTTCCCGATACTTTTTCGCGTCACTTACGGTCATCCCGCCATACTTCTTGCGCCATCGGTAGTAGGTCTGCTCCGATACGCCGATTTGCCGTACGGCTTCCACGACAGACTTTCCTTGCCCGCATAACACTTCGACCTCTCGCAGTTTCACGATGATCCGTTCCGTTGTGTAATTGTCTCTCCCCATCTTCTGCACCTTCCTTTAGAGTTGTTTTGCCCTCCCAGACTCACTCTATTTCTGTGTACATTATACGGGGTCAGACCAGTGATGCTGGCCAGATAGACGACCATACCGTATCCCAGCGTTTTCCACAGGTTCATGAAGGTGAGGATGAACGGCCAATACTGGGGCTGCGAGTACCACATCACCTTGTCGCCGCCCAGCGCGATAATGACGCTGTTCATCAGTCCGCGGTCTGGGTTTAAGAACGCGTATACGAAGTAGCTGACCACAACCCAGCTTAGAAAGTGCGGGAAGAACATCAGGGTCTGATATGCCTTGGAAGCGAAGCGGTTGTACAGTTCGTTGATCATCATGGCCAGCGCGACCGGAATGACAATGCCTAACACGATAAAAACAATATTGTACAGAAGCGTGTTGCGCAGCAGGAGCGTAAAGGTATTGCTCTGCACAAAATAGGTGAAATTGCTGAAACCCGCCCACGGGCTGTTCAACAGGCTGACCAGAAACCCGCTGCCCGCGGAAATGCGGTATGTTTTAAAGGCGATAATCAGCCCGAACATCGGCAGATAGGCAAAAACGATATACCATACCACGGCGGGCAGACCCAGCAGGCCCAGTTCGATATCGTCGCGGGTCCACTTGCTCCGCTTCTTTGTATGCGATTTGGTTGGCAAAGAAGAAACCATCAGTCCGCCTCCATGTGTTAACCAATAAGTTATTTAAATCCAGATAATAAAGTTAACCTCGTGTATATTAGCATTATAGGCACAACAGGGAGGATTGTCAACAGCAGAAGTAAAATTACATAAACGGTGTTTCATATTTTGTATGAAACAACTAATATATAAAAGCGTTTCAGAAATACGGTTAATAAAATATTAATACAGAACGGGTAAATAAAGTTAATAAATGTTAACTAAAATGATTGCATTTTATCCATATGGTGGTATAATAGGATGTAGAAAGCATTGGCAGTTAAAGGAGGCACATATGTCTAAAGTAACCATGCAAGACATCGCGAATGCATTGTCCACGTCGAGGATCAGCGTTTGGAAAGCGCTGAATAACCGCCCGGGCATTTCAGAAACGTTGCGCAGGCAGGTGATAGACAAAAGCGACGAGCTGGGCTACAGGCGCCTGGATGTGCCGGAGGCGGAGCACACCCAGACCCAAACGGTGTCCGTGGTGATCGCGCGGCCGGAGTCATCCCTGTTCTGGATGAAGATTGTCCACCAGATTGCCAGGGAGCTGAGTAAAAAGGGAATCAACTTAATGTATACCTCCATGCCAACCAACTATCAGGAAGGCTATACCTTGCCTGCGGCGCTGACGGACGGATCCGTCGACGGCATTATGGTGCTGAATATTTATTCCGGCCCTATTTTGTGCATGCTGGGCGGGCTGGAGATACCCAAGGTATTTTTGGATACGGTGACAGACGTGCCCTGCCGGGATTTGCACGGCGACGTCGTATTCATCGAGGGGCGGAGCCTGGTGCGGGAGATTACCGCGCGCGTGCTGGGCACGGGCCGCTCCAGGCTGGGCTTTGTCGGCGACGTCCGGTATGCGCAAACCAATATGGATCGCTATCATGGATTTCTGGACGCGCACGCCGCGCTGGGCCTGCAGCCGGATCCGGCGTTCAGCCGCACCGGGCCGCTTGGCCTGCGCACGCACTTTGAAGAGCTGAGCGCATTTTTGGATAGCCTGCCCCAGATGCCGGACGCCTTTATCTGCGCCAGCGACTTTATTGCCCATTTCCTGCGGCAGTACTTTGAAGAAAAACAGATCAGCGGCGTCCTTCTCACCGGGTTTGACAACAACAACGAGTACCTCAACATCGCGCAATCCATTACGACGGTGAACGTCCAAACCCATCGCATGGGCACAAGGCTGGTGGATAAGCTCATGTTCAGGATGCGCTATCCGGACGCCTCCGATGAAGTTTCCTATATCTTTTCCGATATTCTGTTTTCACAGGAGCTGCGCGCCGCCGCGCCAAGCGCGGGGAAACAGAGATGAGCGCGCGCAAGCCGGACGTCGTCTTTATTCTGGCGGACGACCAACGCTTTGATACCATCGCGGCCCTGCATCATCCGCAAATCAAAACACCGAACCTGGACCGCCTGGCCCGCCGCGGAACGGTGATGACAAACGCCTATATACCCGGCGGCACCAGCGGCGCGGTCTGCATGCCAAGCCGCGCCATGCTGCATACGGGCAGAACGCTGTTTCATCTGCAGGGCGAGGGACAGGAGATTCCCATAGAGCACCGGATGATGGGGGAATGCTTCAGGGAAAACGGGTATCACACCGTCGGCATTGGCAAATGGCATAACGGAACCGGCGCGTACGCGCGCAGCTTTTCGGACGGGGACAACATATTCTTCGGCGGCATGTGGGATCACTGGAATGTTCCCGTGTGCGGCTATCATCCGGACGGGCGGTATGAAAACAAAGTCAAGGCGACCCATGATTTCTTCTACGCGAACCATCCTATGGAGCTGATTGCGGAGAAAATCAGCGTCGGGAAGCATTCGACCGAACTGCTGACCGACAGCGCGGTGGAGTTTTTGTCGTGCCCGCAGGCGGAGCCGCTTTTCATGTATGTGTCCCTGCTGGCGCCGCACGATCCGCGCACGATGCCCGAAGCGTTTCAGCGCATGTATAATCCGGACGATATCATTCTCCCGAAAAGCTTCGCGGCCGCGCACCCCTTTTATTTCGGCGTGGGCGACGAAAGCCGCGACGAGGCCCTGGCCGCGCATCCGCGTACGGAGGCGGAGATCAGGCGGCACATCGCCGACTATTACGCCATGATCAGCCATTTGGATTTTCATGTGGGGCGCGTGATGGATACGCTGGATAAGGCCGGGCGGCTGGAGAACACCATCATCGTGTTTGCGGGCGACAACGGACTGGCGGTCGGCAGGCACGGGCTGATGGGAAAGCAGAACCTCTACGACCATTCCGTGCATGTGCCCCTCATCATGGCGGGGCCAGGCATTGCCCGCAGCAGCCAGCGCGGGGATCTGTGCTATCTGCTGGACGTGTTTCCTACGCTTTGTGATTTGTGCGCTATCCCGATTCCCGCTTCGGTGGAAGGGAAAAGCTTTGCACCGGCGCTTCACGGCGGCGCGCCGCAGGGCAGGGATCTGCTTTACGGCGCGTATACGGGGCTGATCCGCTCGGTGTGCGACGGCCGGTACAAGCTGATCGAGTATCAGTATCCCCGGGAGGCCACACAGCTGTTTGATTTGAGGTACGATCCTCAGGAGACCGTGAACCTGTATGCCAAAGCGGAGCATGGAGAAGTGGTCCGGCGGCTGCGCGAGGCCATGCTTGCGCTGCGGGGCGCTTGGGAGGACGATGCGGACAATCCCCATACACGGGCGTTTTGGGAACATGCCGGGCTTGACAGGCGATAGGGGAACAGCACAGATGAAGCCGTTATATATGCTGATCAAGCCTGCGTCGGGGAGATGCAATATGCGCTGCCGGTACTGCTTTTATGAAGACGAGGCAAAGCACCGCCAGTTTGCGGA
Source organism: Candidatus Limiplasma sp. (assembly GCA_036759125.1). Lineage (GTDB taxonomy): Bacteria > Bacillota > Clostridia > Christensenellales > Aristaeellaceae > CAXXOK01. Next base: position 581 of record DAIOVG010000176.1, on the reverse strand, counting down.
TTACGGGCTGATGAGCGAGGACACCCTGGAAACGGTTATCCGGAAATCACTGGCGCAGGCGCAGGGGAGCTGCACCTTCGGTTTTCAGGGCGGGGAGCCTACGCTGCGCGGACTGCCGTTTTTTCAAAAGGCGATGGCGCTGCAAAAGCAATACAAACCAGACGGCCTCACAGTGATGAACGCCATACAAACCAACGGGCTGCTGATTGACGACGCGTGGGCGGAGTTTTTCAGGGAGCACCGTTTTCTGGTGGGGCTTTCCGTGGACGGAACCAGCAAAATCCATAACCAAAACCGGGTCGATGCCGACGGGAACGGCACGCTGCGCCGCGCCATGGAGGCGGCGCGGCGGCTGAAAGCGCATCGGGTGGAGTTTAATCTGCTGACGGTTGTGACCAACGATACCGCGGAACGCGTCGATCGCATCTTTGATTTTTTCATGCGCCAGGGGTTGGTGTGGCAGCAGTACATCCCCTGCCTGGATGCATGGAACAGGACGGAAACCTGGCTGGAGCCAAAGCAATACGGCAAGTTTTTAATTGGCCTGTTTGACCTGTGGGCCAGGGAGGTTCTGGCGGGAC
>DAIOVG010000175.1:0-5118 GCA_036759125.1 Candidatus Limiplasma sp. | reverse complement strand
AACACCGGCGGCTACTGGGCCATCTCCCAGGGCTTCATCAACGGCCTGTACGGCGTATCCGCCCTGGCCTCCATCGGCCACTATCGCTATCCCGAAGTTATGGGCGATGACGGCGGCCGCTGTGCCCAGGAATACTACGCTGTGAACGGCGCCGACTCCACCTTCTACTACGGCCCGTGGCCGGCTGGCCCCAACGGCGATTACGGCTGGCGCTTGGGCTATGCGGTAGGCATCGGCGAAAACATGCTCTACAACGCATCCCTGAACGACGATCCCGAGAAGCTTGCCGCGATCTTTGCGATCCTGGACATCTTCTTCACGGATGACGAACTGGCGCTCCTCACCGCTTGCGGCGTGGAAGGCGTGACCTTTGAATACACCGATGCCGGCTCCGTGGTGATGCTCAAGACCAACGAAGAGCTTAACGAATGCGGCGTTGCGGTTCTGCGCGGCCTGTACGGCGGCGGCGGCAACTACAACGAAATGATTCAGGAGCTGGGCTTCTACAACAACCCCGACATCAAGAACCGTCTTGAATGGGCAGCCAAACCCCAGTATGACAGCTACCTGCTGACGGTTGTGCCGGTCGCGCTGCCTTCGCAGTCCACCTACGCCTCCGAGCTGCTGGCCTTCCGTGATGAGACCTGGATCTCCATCATCAAGGGCGACCTGCCTGTGGATTATTACGATGAGTATGTCCAGGGCTGGCTGGATCTTGGCGGCCAGGTCCTCACCGACGAAGCCAATGCCTGGTATGCCGGCGAATAACCGGTAATCCCTCACCCGATACACTGTCGGCGCGGTGCAACACTGCACCGCGCCGATTTCCATTGATTTTGACGATATGGAGAGAGAGAACACTATGAATCTCAGCGCAAGCGCAGTTCGCTGGAATGACGCGATGGTCAAGCTCCTGAGCGATTTGCAGGTGATGCAGGGAAACCCTTACGATATCGGCGGCCTTTTGGACGTCAACAAAGGCTTTACCGAGCCCGCCGCCGGGGCCAGGCTTGCCGATGTATTTCTATCCGCGCACTATAACCCGCAAAGCCTTTACCACGGTCAGCTGGAGATGCTCACGCGCGCCAAAATGGCGATGGAGCACCTGCTGTTCAACATGCACGAGGACGGCACCATCGATCTGCTGGAAACCAACTACCACGATTCCACCGCCAACGCCTTTTGTACCCACCTGCTGGGGTACACCCACCGCCTGATTCGGACATTTTCGCAGCATACGCCTCTGGAGGATGAAATCCAGGCCCTGCTGCTTCGCTTTTTGCAAAATTCCGCCCGCGCCATGATCAACGGCGGCTTTCACACGCCCAACCACCGCTGGGTCATGGCCGCCGCCCTGGCCCTGTGCTATCAGGAGCTGGGCGACGACGCCTGCCGCGCCATGATGCAGCAATACCTGGACGAGGGCATCGACAACGACGCCGAGGGCGAATATACCGAGCACTCCGTGGGCATTTATGATATCGTGTGCGATCTCTCCCTGCTGATGATTTCCCGGGAGATGAACATGCCCGAGCTCATCATCCCGGTGATGCGGAATCTGGAAAAGCTGCCCTATTATATCGAGCCGGACGGCTCCATCGCCACCCTGAACTCCCGCAGGCAGGATTTCGGCAAGAAGCTCTATGCGTTTCCCTACCTGCTGGACTGCCTGCTGGCCCTGAAGGTACCCCACGACGAAAGCGACGCCCGGTATCAGCGGCTGATGGGTGTTGCGGAGTACCTGTACCAGCTTTACCTTGACCATGAGGACAAGCTCACCTGGCCGCCGGACGCCAGCCAGTTTTTAACCCAGTTCATGCTGGAGCCGTCGCTGGCGGAGGTTGTGCATCCGTCCATACCGCTGCAAACAGCGTACCGGAAGCTGTTCCCCCTGTCGGGCGTGGCGCGGGCGCGCATGGGCAAGGCCGCGCTGACCCTGGTCAGGCAGCGTCCGGTGTTTTGCAAGCTGCAGGTCGGCGAGCTGACGCTGATGCTGCGCATGGCGTCCAACTTCTTTGGTACGGGGCAGCTGATCAGCACCGATATCGAGCCCATTGCAAACGGCTGGCGGCTGCAGCGCGTTACCGAGGGCGGGTATATGCGCCCGCTGGGCAAGGCGGCCGGAACCATTGTGTGGGAGGACATCCCCCGCGAGAAGCGCCAGTGGGTGAATATGCAGCATCTGACCCTGACCATGGACGTGCTGGTGTTTGAAAACCGCGTCGAGCTCGCCCTGACCGTGGACGGCAACCTGCGCCTGCCCTGGAAGCTGGAGGGCATCCTGTCGCCCGGCGGAGCGCTGACCACGCAGGACGGAGCCTTTTCCACCGGCGAAGGCGACACCGCCATTCTGGAGCACGGCTTTACCTACAGGCTTGGCAAGGACGAAATCACCTGGTCGGACGGCTTGAAGCAGCATGTGTTTGCCGAGATGATGCGCAACTCCCTGCCCAAGGAAGCCAAGGCCTTCACCATCTACAACACGGGGCTTGCGCCGCAGGGCCACCGCGTAACACTAACCTGGAAATAGGGGATCGAGTATGAATATACCCAAGCTGCAGGATAAAATTAACCTGCTGGTTCGCTGGCAAACCCAAACCGAGGCCGGGCAGAAAACCATGGAGCTGTTCGATTGGCCCCAGGGCGTCGCGTTGTTCGCGCTGTACCTGCACGCCAGGCAGACTAGCGACAAAACGCTGATGCACTACCTGTACGGGTGGTTCGACGCGTGGATCGAAAAAGGGCTGCCCGGCAAAAACATCAATTCCATGGCGCCGCTGCTCACCCTTTCGTTCCTCTACGAGGATACGAAAAAGGAAAGCTATTTAAAGATCTGCGAGGAGTGGCTTTCCTACGCGCTCAACGACCTGCCCCGCACGGGCGAGGGCGGCTACCAGCACATCACCATCGATTCGGACAATTATGCCCAGCTGTGGGACGATACCCTGTACATGACCGTGCTGTTCGTCGCCCGTATGGGCGGGCTTCTCAAACGGGACGATTGCGTGCAGGAGTCGATCCGCCAGTTTCTGGTGCACATCAAGTATTTACAGGATCCGGTCACAGGGCTGTTCTTCCACGGCTGGACGTTTGCCGAAAAGCACCACTTCGCAGGCGCGCTGTGGGGACGCGGCAACGCGTGGTACACGGCCGGGCTGGTGGATTATCTGGAGCTGGCCGCGATTCCCGACGGCGTTAAGTGGTTTCTCGTTTCCACCCTGCAGCGGCAGGTGGACGCGCTTTTGACGGTACAGGCGGAAAACGGCATGTTCCATACGCTGTTGGATGACCCGGACAGCTATCCCGAATCGTCGGCAACGGCAGGCTTTGCCTATGGCATCCTGAAGGCCGTGCGTCTGGGCCTGCTCCCGGAAAGCTACCGCAAGGCAGGCGAAAAGGCCGCCGCCGCCGTGGCTGCGCGCGTGCTGCCCACAGGTGAGCTGGCGGAGGTCTCGGCGGGCACCTGCCTGCGCATGACCAAGGAGTACTACCGCAACATCCCCCTCAGGCCCTGCCCCTACGGCCAGTCCATGGCCTTGCTGGCGCTGGTTGAAGCAGGGAAATCCTGAGGCAATCCCGCACAACCTGGCGACCGTATTTCCGCTATCTTGGGTACGTGGGGAGGCTTGCGGTAGCGCTGCTACAGCGGCGCTCCCCACGCACCCAATCTAGTAAAAATCCGATTCGCCATTCTGCACGGTCTCGCCTCAGGATTTCCCTGCGAAACCTATCATGTGGGATTGTTAAATTGAAACGCGATTGTCTAGTAATGAACCTTGATCGTTTTGATCTCGAACGGGCGGAAGGTGAGCGCGCGGGCGTCCGCCGCCGCCTGTTCCTCTTCCAGCATGTTGCATTCCTGCACGCTCGTCACCGGATGGCCGAAGGTCATCGACGCGGTGGTGTAATCGCCCATCGCCTCGTACAGGCGCACAATGTAGGCGCGGGCAGCGTCCTCGCAGGGCTTGACGGCTTCAATCACGATATTGCTCCTGTCAATGGCCGCCAGCGAGACCGGCGCGGCGCCGCCTTGAATCACGATGGGCGCGTAGTTGAACGCATAGGCGGGGCGGATCACGCTCTGCGCGCCAAACGGCGCGGCGTGGGGCAGAACGGCATACCGGCAGCGGTGGATACCCTTATCACCCTCTTTATCCGGGCGCATGCCGCCCTTGTGCAGCGACAGGCGCATGCTGCCGCCCGATACGCTCAAGCCGTACTTGCAGTCGTTGAGCAGCGCAATGCCGTAGCTTGCCTCGCTCAGGTCGGTAAACTTGTGGTTGCACACCTCGTGCCTGGCCTTCTCGGCGTCGGTGGAGCGGCGGTTGGAGCGGCGGATGTGGCCGAACTGGATTTCACTCCGTGCGCCGTCGCACAACAGCGCGGTATCAAACGCGGTTTTCAGGAAGCGGTGCTCCTCCTGCCAGTCCATCACCGTATCAAACGAGATCATCGGCGACGCGGCATCGAACACCATATCCTGCGTAATGGTGGAAAGCTCCGTTAAGCGGTAGGTGCTGCGGATGCGCAGCTCCACCGGGCCGTCTGCGATCACCTCGCGGCTGACAAGCGTTGCGCAGGGCCTGAACTTCTCATGCAGGTCGGCGTCCACGTCCCAGGCGTCCCATTTGGCGGGGATATCCTCGGCCATCAGGAAGGTGTTGAACGGCAGACCCTGCACCAGCTCGCGCCCGGTGCGCCTGTCGGTCATCGAGGCGATAAAGCCGTTTTGGTCAAAGCGAATCTCCGCAAAGGGCGTTTGCAGCCTGTCGTCCTTCAGCGTGAAGGGGGAGGCGTCCCCGCAGGGCGCGTCCGTATACGAAAGCGCTTGGGTGCCAAGCGCGGGCAGCGCCAGGCCGGATACGGCGAGCAGCGCCTCCCCGTCCAGGCTCGAAAAGCGCTGGGCCTTCGCCCCGGCAACGCCCGCGGCTTTGGCGGGCAGGTACAGGGTATCCTCACGCGGGAACCCCAGCGTGTTGTAAAGCGCTGCGCCGCCGCCCGAGGTGCCGAGCATCTCCTGCGTCATCTGCCCGGCGGACCGGATCACGTTGCCGACTACCGCAAGCGCTTCCGCGTGCGCGGCGTGGATGCAGGTGCCCGGCAGAATATCGTGGAACT
>DAIOVG010000174.1:0-5158 GCA_036759125.1 Candidatus Limiplasma sp. | reverse complement strand
TCTAGGGCTATGCCCGCATGTGAAAAACCACCGGCTATGCCGGTGGATGATTATTTGGAGCATCAGGTCAGCTCGTGTTTTCCCAGAAAGCGCGCAACCGTTTCGTTAAACGCGGCGGGCTGATCCAGATTCAGCAGATGGAGCGCGTTTGGGATCATCTCCATCTCCGCGCCATGAATCAGCTTTGTAAACTGCCGCGCCTGCCGGTGCGTTTGCCGATTGCAGGCGGCAGCGAGGATCAGCACGGGGCAGCGGATGTCCCCCAGCCCGTCCCTGGACGAGTACTCAAGCGCAGCGCCCATCACCGCCCGTGAGGTCTGTATGTCATAAGCACCCATGGCCGCTTCAATATAGGCTTTGACTGCCGGATGAAGTTTTCCGTAGGAGGTCGCGGACAGGCGGACGAGCTGCTTTTGCGTCATCAGCCGGAGCATCATGCGCGTGGAGGCGGTGCCAAGGCGCTCTGCCAGCGATGAAGCGGTGCCAAACGATGACTCCGCCAGAATCAATCCGCGCACACGCCCCGGATACCGCAGCGTGATCTCCTGGGCGACCATCCCGCCAAGGGAATGCCCGCACAAAAGGAAACGGTCGATGGAGAGCGAATCCAGCAGCGCAATGACGGTTTCTGCCATTGCTTTCACGCTTTGCACAGGCATACCGGCGGATTCGCCGTGCCCCGGCAGATCCACACAGACGACCCTGTACCTGTCGGAAAACGCATCCGCCTGTGCCCGCCACATCCGGCGGTCGACCAGCGCGCCGTGGAGGAACACCAGCGCGTTTCCTTGCCCGGCCGATTCATACCCGATCATGACAGAAAATCTTCCCTTTGCGGGGAGAACACATCGATCAGCGTACCCTCGGCAGTGCAAACACAGCCGTGGGTTTCGTTGCGCTCAAAGGCCAGGCTGTCGCCTGCCGATACGGTATAGTTTTCACTGCCGCCGGTAAACACGAACGTGCCGGACTGCACGTAGGTGCACTGTGCGTGCGGGTGGCTGTGGGGCGAGCCTACGCCGCCCTTGTCAAAGGCGACCTCCACCACCATAATGTCTTTTGTGTGCGCCAGCACCCTGCGCCTGACGCCGCTGCCCAGATCTGTCCATTTTACGCCGCTTGCCTTTTGAACCGTCACTTGCAACACCTCCCGGAACCGATTACAATAAATTGTACCACAACTTACGGATCGGGACAGCCGATATTTGGAGGAAATTATGAGTTCCATCATCAGAAATGCCGCGCTTGCGCCAAAGGGGCTTCAGAAAATCGAATGGGCGAAGGGCCATATGCCCATTTTGCACGAGCTGGAAACGCGTTTTGTCGAAGAGAAACCCTTTCAGGGCCTGCGGGTGGCCATGTCCGTTCATATGGAGGCCAAAACCGCACGGCTTGCGCTGCTGTTCAAGGCGGGCGGGGCGGAGGTCAACGCGACTGGCTGCAATACCCTGTCCACCCAGGACGACGTTGCCGCAGGGCTTGCGACGCAGGGTGTGAACGTGTTCGCCTGGCATGCGGCGACCGACGCGGAGTACCACGACCACCTCATCCAGACCCTTTCCTGCAAGCCGCACCTGATTCTGGACGATGGGGGCGACTTGACCCAAATCCTCTGCGACGAGCGCCCCGACCTGGCCGAAAATCTTTTGGGCGGCGGGGAGGAGACCACCACCGGCGTCATGCGCCTGCGCGCGCGGGCGGCAAACGGAACGCTCGGCTTTCCCATGGTCAGCGTCAACGACGCAAAGATGAAAAGCTTTTTTGACAACCGCTACGGCACCGGTCAATCCGTGTGGGACGGCATCGACCGCACCACCAACCTGGTCGTCGCCGGGAAAACCGTGGTGGTCGCGGGCTACGGCTGGTGCGGCAAGGGCGTGAGCATGCGGGCCAAGGGGCTGGGCGCGCAGGTGGTGATCACCGAGGTCGATCCCGTGAAGGCTGTGGAGGCCGTGATGGACGGGTTTACGGTGCTGCCGATGGCGCAGGCTGTGAAAACTGGAGACATTTTCATCACCGTTACCGGCTGCAAGGATATTATCACGCCCGCGCATATGAAGGATATCAAGGAGGGCGCGGTGCTGTGCAACGCCGGGCACTTCAACGTGGAGGTCGCCGTTGCGAAGCTCAAAAGGGAAGCCACGCGAATCGAAGACGTGCGCGAGAACATCGAAGCCCTGAGCTTCGACCTGCCGGAAGGCGACACCAAAACCGTCTATCTGCTGGCGGAGGGAAAGCTCGTCAACCTCGCGGCAGGCGACGGCCACCCCGCCGAGATTATGGATATCAGCTTTGCGCTGCAGGCGCTGTGCCTGGAGCACGTCGCAATGCACAGCGACGCGCTGACGCCCGGCGTATACCCCGTGCCCGACGCGATTGACAGCGCCGTGGCCGCCCTGAAGCTCAAAACCCTCGGCGTTGCCATCGACACCCTGACGGATGAACAGGCCGCGTATATCCGCTCTGAAAACGGCTGAACGAATGGCGCGTCCCTGCACAGAAAGAATTGCATTTGGAACCGTGCTATGCTTAGACCCTACCAGGTTTGGAAAGGCGGGGTCCTGATGACGAACGAGGCAATGACGCGCGCGGCGCTTGCCAACGACGCAAGCTTCGACGGTGTATTTTGGTACGGGGTGAAATCCACGGGCATCTATTGCCGCCCGTCGTGCGTGTCACGCAGCCCCAGGCCCGAAAACATGGTGTTTTTTGCCTCGCCGCAGGCCGCCGCGCAGGCGGGGTACCGCCCCTGCAAGCGCTGCCGCCCCGACCTCAAGGAGTACCAGCCAGTGCAGGAGCTGGCGCGGACAATGAAGACCGTCATCGACGACGGGTTTGCGCAAAAGGCGGTCATGTTTGAAGCCCTGAAGCAGCTGGGCGTCAGCCCCCGGCGCGCCATAGAAATCTTCAAGGAATCGTATCACACAACCCCCGGCGCGTATGCCGACAGCCTGCGCATTGCCCAGGCTAAGCTTCGGCTGTGCGAAACCGACGAGACGGTTCTGGATATCGCCCTATCGCTGGGGTTTGAAAGCCTATCGGCGTTCTATGCCCTGTTTGGCAAGGCGGTGGAGATGCCGCCCGCCGCGTACCGGCGGGCGATGCGCTCCGGCATACAGGCGGCGGGGATGGCACAGGTGTACCAAACGCCGCTTGGTCCGGTCACAGTCGCCGCGAATGAGGGCGCTGTGACCCGCCTGTTCTTTGGCGCTGCGCCGTCCGGCATGCCGTTGCGGGCCTCCGGGCTGACGGATCTGGCTGCCGAACAGTTCGTGGAGTATTTAAAGGGCCTTCGGCAAGCGTTCACCGTGCCGCTGCGCCCTGCCGGAACGCCGTTTCAGCGGCGGGTCTGGGAGGAACTCCTGAAAATCCCCTACGGCGAAACGGCGACCTATGGTCAGCTGGCGCAGCGCATCGGCCGCCCCACGGCCGCCCGGGCGGTGGGCATGGCAAACCACCACAATCCCATTGCCGTGCTGATCCCCTGCCATCGCGTGGTGGGCGCGAACGGCGCGCTGACGGGCTACGCCGCCGGACTGCCGATGAAGCGGCGGCTTTTGGAACTGGAATCGAATTTTCACAGGAACGAGGACACCCGATGAGCTATGCTTACGCTCCCGGCTGCGCGCTGACGGACTACAAACCCCACCTGGCGGAAAAGGTGCATGCGTTCTTATGCGAATACCTGGGCGATATGCCCCTGTACGATGGTTGCTGCCGTGTGCCCCATACCCTGGCGGAGGGGACAATTGTGATCAACACCTGCCCCGGCTGCAACCGCCGCTTCCAGGAGGAGCAGGAGGGCATCTCCACAGTTTCGCTGTGGGAGGTGCTGGCGGACTGCGACGCCTTTCCTTTCCAAATTACGGCGGCATGCCCATCGCCATCCACGACGCCTGCCCCACGCGCGGCGAGCCCAGGCTGCACGAGGCCGTCCGCACGCTGCTTGCAAAAATGAACCTGACCGCAGCGGAACCCGCCCATAGCAAAGAGAACCAGCGCTGCTGCGGCGACAGCGCCTATCCAAAGAAGCCCATCCCCGAGATTTACGCAGCGATGAAGGCCCGCGCCGACGAAATGCCCTGTGAGGATGTCTGCGTGTACTGCGTTGCCTGCGTGAAGGCCATGGCGACCGGCGGCAAAACGCCGCGCTATCTGGTCGACCTGCTTTTCGGCGAGCCGACCGCCCCCAATGCGAACGACGACTATAGTTTTTATAACGAGTTGCGGGCGTATCGGGATACCGTGCAATGAAATAAGCCACATAAAACAACGACCCGCAACCAAAAGGCCGCGCAGCGCGCGGCCTTTTGGTTGCGGGTCTATCGCCCGGCCGGGTGACTGTTGCTTACGCCAGCCGGATGCCGTTTCGGGCCTGCTCGGCCTGGTAGCTTTCCACCAGCTTGCGGATGCGGTCGTAGGGGTTTAACAGCTGGCTGATGCTGCGGTCGTGGTTGATGGAGGCGATGATGTAGGAGATGAACTTGCTCATATCCGCCTGTAAAAACCAGGGTGCGGCTTTGAGCTCCGGGCGCGTGTAGGTAAGGTTGGTGGAGATCACACGCGTGATGATGCCGTCCTCGTACGCCTGGTTGTACTCCTCAAGCCCCGCGGTAAACAGGGGGAAGGTCGCGGCGGCGTAAATGCGGCCCGCGTCGCGTTTTTTCAGCTCCTTGGCGAGGTCCAAAATGCTCTCGCCGGAGGACAGAATATCGTCGGAGACGAAAATGTCCTTGCCCTCCACGCTGTCGCCCAGGTATTCGTGGGCCACAATGGGGTTGCGGCCGTTGATGATTTTGGTATAGTCGCGCCGCTTGTAGAACATCCCCATATCCAGCCCCAGCACCGAGGAATAGAAGATGTTGCGGTCGATGGCGCCCTCATCCGGAGAGACGATCATCATGTGCCGCTTGTCCAGCCACAGGTCCTTCTGCTCGCGCATGAGCGCCTTCAAAATCTGATACGAGGGCTTGACCGAATCAAACCCGATCAGCGGAACGGCGTTCTGTACGCGGGGGTCGTGGGCGTCAAAGGTTACAATATTGGTCACGCCCATGTTCTGGAGTTCCTGCAGGGCCAGCGCGCAATCCAGGCTTTCGCGGCTGGTGCGGCGGTGCTGCCGGGCTTCGTAGAGCATGGGCATGATGATATTGATGCG
>DAIOVG010000173.1:0-5172 GCA_036759125.1 Candidatus Limiplasma sp. | reverse complement strand
AATATTCGTTGGCATTTTACCCAAAGTGGCTCAAGTCCATTTTAGCATTCACATGAACTGGGATTCCTGGGACAGGCTCTCTGAAGAAGACCAGGCGATCATGAGCGAATTGCTGGCCGAGTTCCCCGAAAAGATCGGCAGACTGTATGACGAAGAAGTGCAGCCCGCTGTTGACTTCGCCACCGAAAAAGGCGTGAAGTTCGACAACTTCTCCGATGAGGAAATGGCTGAATTCCACACCATCGTAGAGCCCATCGTTCAGAGCTGGCTCACCACCATGGACGAGAAGGGCCTGCCCGGCACCGAAATGTACCAGAAGATGCTCGAAGTCAGGGAAACCTATAAGTAATACCCAATTCTCCCCGCATGACCGGGGTGTGAACGCCCCGGTCGTGCGGATCTTTTCCTAATTGCAATACAGATAGGTGGGATTACTGATGCAGGCTTTTATCAAGTTTGGCAAAAAACTCGCAAAAAGCGTTGCCTATATCGGCGCCGTTATCACGGCACTGATGATGTTTCTGACCGTTGCCGACGTCCTCGGAAGACGCTTTTTTAATGCTCCGATTCCCGGTGCGTTTGAACTGACCAAAATCGGTCTGGTGATGCTCGTGATGTTCGGATTGGCGCATGCACAGGCCGAAGGTGAAAACATTGGCATTGAAATTCTTTTCGATAAATTCCCCAAAATGTTCAAAAAGATCCTGGAAGTGCTGATCAATATCATTAGCATCGGCCTTTTCGTTGTCGTATTCCTCAATGTTTTCAAGTATGCGGAACGCGTTGCCAGATCCAATCAGATCACCAGCGTATTGAGGATACCGCTTGCTCCCTGGATATACGTCAGCGCGATTGGCGTAGGGTTCCTCATTTTGTTACTCGTTTTCGAGTTGGTTCGGAATTCTTATAATCTCAAGGAATATATTCGAATGAAAGCCAGCGGAGAACTTCCGGATGCGGCTGATGAGAAAGGTGCGATGCCCCAATGAGCCCAGAGTTGATTGGTTTAATAGGGATTATTGCCCTGTTTGTTTTAATGTTTCTGAAAGTTCCGATCGGTTTCTCCATGATGATCGTGGGCGCTGTCGGATATGCCGTCATTATCAGCCCAACGGCTGCCGCAGCCAAGCTGGGAACCGATTTGTTTAACAATACACATAATTACGGCCTGACGGTTATACCCATGTTTACCCTGATGGGGATGATACTGGGCCATACCGGCCTTGGCAGTGATTTGTTCAAGGGCTTCAATGCATGGCTGGGCTTTATCCGCGGCGGCCTTGCCATTGCTACGATTGCGACCTGTGCGGCGTTTGCGGCCGTTTCGGGCTCTGTCATCGCGACGACCGCGACCATCGCCAACGTTGCGGTGCCGGAAATGCGCAAAAAGCACTACCACGACACCCTGAATGCAGGCTGTGTTGCCTCCGGCAGCACGCTGGGTATTCTGATTCCCCCCAGCTCCGTTCTGATCATCTACGGCCTGTTGACAGAAGAATCGATCGGCCAACTGTTAATCGGCGGCGTAGTTCCCGGACTGATCACAGCCGGTTTGCTGGCCCTGACGGCGTACATCGTTGTTAGAATCAAGCCGGAGATGGCTCCTGAGACTTACAAAGCCCCGATGAAGGAAAAACTGCAGTCGATCAAGCTGATCTGGCCGGTTCCCGTCATCTTCCTGATTAGCATGGGCGGCATTTACCTTGGCTACTTCACCCCGACCGAAGGCGGCGCAATCGGCGCGTTCGTAGCCCTGATTGTCAGTATCATCGGCAAGCGCTTTTCCTGGAAAGGCTTTGGCGACGCGCTGCTTGGAACGGTCCGCATCGTTGCGATGCTGATGATCCTGCTGATCGGCGGCGTGGTGTTTGGCAACTTCCTGTCCGTGACCAAGATCCCGCAATGGCTTGGAACCTACTTCATTGAACTACCCCCGTTTGTGCTGATGCTGGCGATCTTTACCTGCTACTTCATTGCCGGGTTCTTCATGGATGCCATGGCCATCCTGATCATTTTCACCGGCCTGTTCTACCCGTTGATTATCCAGGCTGGCTACAGCGGCATTTGGTACGGTGTTGTCACCATTCTGATGCTGCTCATCGGCTTCCTGACGCCGCCTGTAGGTATCGTCGCGATTGTCACATCCGGTATAACCAAGATCAAACTCGAAACGGTGTTCAAGGGCGTTATCCCGTTCTGGATCGCACTTGTACTCTCGACCTTCCTGATGATCATATTCCCGGATATCGTTACTTTCCTACCCAACTTAATGGCGAAATAACAGCGAATCTGGCCATAGCTTAGTTTGTGCTGTCAAAAATTACGTGAGTTCTAGACTCGAGAGGAGAACAACATGGAAGGATTACAAGCGGCAGAATACGTGAGCGGATTGATGGAGCGTGCGAGAGCAGCCCAGCAAATCATCGAGAACTATACCCAGGAACAGATCGACGAGCTCGTAACGGCGCTCGCGTGGGCCGGTGTGGAACCGGGCAATGCCGAGAAAATCAGCACCAAAGCTGTGGAAGAAACCAAGCTCGGCTATTACGACGCCAAATACAGCAAGCTGCAAAAGAAAATCAGGGGCGCGCTGCGGGACATCAAGCATATGAAAACCGTCGGCGTGATTGAGGAAGACAAGGCCCGCGGTCTGGTGAAGATCGCCAAACCCGTCGGCGTTATCGGCGCGATCGTGCCCTGCACCAACCCGGAGGCGACGCCGTTCATCAAGGCGATGTTCGCCATCAAGGCCCGCAACGCCGTGGTGTTCTCCCCGCATCCCCGTTCCAAGGAAACCAACAAGCTGATTGTCGATATCATGCACGATGTGTTCCGTAAATATGGCGCGCCGGAGGATCTGGTTCTCACCGTGGAGCAGGTCAGCATAGAGATCAGCAATGAAGTCATGAAGCAGTGTGATCTGGTTGTAGCCACCGGCGGCAAGCCGATGGTGAAGGCCGCGTACAGCTCCGGCAAGCCTGCCTACGGCGTTGGCGTGGGCAACGCTGTAATCGTCGTGGATGACACCGCGGATATCTCCGATGCGGCGCACAAAATCAAGCTATCCAAAACCTTCGACTATGCCACCAGCTGCAGCGCGGAGAACTCGCTCGTCATCCACGAGTCGGTGTACGATCAGCTGCTGACAGCGCTCCAGGGCGAAGGCGGCTACCTGGTGAATGCCGAGGAAAAGGCAAAGCTGCAGGAAGCCATGTTCCCCGAAGGCCACCTCAACACCAAAATCGTTGCCCAGCCCGCTAGCACCATCGCACAGCTGGCAGGCCTCAAAATCGACTCGGACAAGAGCTTCTTCATCGTGGAAGAGACCGGCGTAGGCAAGGATTACCCGTTCTCCGGCGAAAAGATGTCCGTGGTGGTCACGGTATTCAAGTATAAGGAGTTCAGCGAAGCCATTGGCAAGGTGAACGAAATCACAGGCTATATGGGCGCGGGTCACTCCTGCGGCATCCACTCCACCAGCGACGACCACATTCTGGAGCTGAGCCTGAAAACCAAAACCAGCCGCGTCATGGTGCGCCAGCCGCAGTGCTACGCCAACAGCGGCGACTGGATCAATGGTATGCCCTTCACCCTGACGCTTGGCTGCGGCACCTGGGGCGGCAACATCTCCTCGGAAAATATCTCGCTGAAACACTTCTACAACACGACGTGGGTCGCGTATCCGATTCCCGAACAGATTCCCAGCGATGAAGAGTTGTTTGGAGACTTAGCAAAGTGAATTACGACTTAGAAAAGCAGCATAAAAAGGGAAAGCTGCATGCAATCGAGCGGATCAATCTGCTTGTGGATGCCGGGACCTTCATGGAGATCGGGCAGAGCATTACGCACCAATGTCACGACTTCGGAATGGACCAGATCGAAACGCCGTATGATGGCGTGATCACTGGCATCGGGCTTGTTGAGGGTCGGCAGGTCGGCGTATACGCCCAGGATTTCACGATTATGGGCGGGTCGCTCGGCCGCGAGCACGGCAAGAAGATCGCCCGGCTGATTGACATCTGCATCACATCGCGCTGTCCCGTAGTCGGGATTAACGATTCGGGCGGAGCGCGCATCCAGGAGGGCGTGGGCTCTCTGGCAAGCTATGGCGATATCTTCTACCAGAACACGCGGGCATCCGGCTATATTCCGCAGATCTCCGTGATCGCGGGTCCCTGCGCGGGCGGAGCTGTGTACTCGCCGGGCTTGACGGACTTTGTGTTCGTGATTGACAACATTTCCAAAATGTTTGTCACCGGTCCCAAAGTGGTCAAGCGCGTGATGAACGAAGACGTCACCGACGAGCAGCTCGGCGGGGCCGAGATGCACGCCAGAACCAGCGGCGTGGCGCATTTCATCTCCAAGGATGAAAAGGAATGCTTTGCGCAAATCAAAAAGCTTCTAAAGAGCATTCCGCACAGCCGCTTTGAAAGCTCCTGGACGGATCGGGATGTCAAGGCGATGAAGAAGAAATGCGAAATCGCCGATATTCTGCCCAAGGAAGACACCAAGGGCTACGATGTCAGGGATATCATCAATGAGGTTTTCGATAAGGGAAGCTTTGTGGAAGTCCACCAGAGCTTTGCGCAGAACGCGGTTGTCGGTCTGGCAAAGCTATCCGGGGTGCGGGTCGGCATCGTAGCCAACCAGCCCAAGATCATGGGCGGCGTTCTGGATACGAATGCTTCGGATAAGGTTGCCCGTTTTATACGCTATTGCGACGCCTACGAAATCCCGCTGGTGACCCTGGTAGACGTCCCCGGATACCTGCCCGGTACGGGCGAGGAAACCAAGGGCATCATCCGCCACGGCGCGAAGGTACTGTACGCTTATTCGGAGGCAAACGTACCCAAGCTGACCCTAGTCATGCGCAAGGCGTATGGGGGAGCGTACATCGCCATGTGTTCAAAGCATCTGGGCGCGGATTATGTGTTCGCCTGGCCCAGAGCCGAGATCGCCGTCATGGGCGGCCCCGGCGCGGTGGATATTCTCTATTCCAAGGAAATGGCCAAAGCCGCCGATCCCAATGCCATTCGGCAGCAGAAGCTGGAAGAGTACAACGCGAAGTTCCTGTCGCCCGATGTTGCGGCGCAAAACGGCTATGTGGACGAGGTCATCCAGATGGACCAGACCCGCGACAGGCTGTTTATGGCCCTGTGGTCGCTGCGCAAC
>DAIOVG010000172.1:0-5205 GCA_036759125.1 Candidatus Limiplasma sp. | reverse complement strand
CCGTCGCGAACACCTCGAAGAAGCCTTCGACCCAGAGGTGCACGACCCACCACCGCCAGTACTCGATCATCGCGAGGTTCGTCTGGCGTCCCCACATGAGTCCCGCGCCGTAGAACGCCGCGATGGCGATCGACGAGATGACGAACATGAGCAGGAGGTGACGGTTGGCGTTCTTCTCCCGGAGCGCGGGCAGGATCGCACGGAGCCATAAGCCCCCAGGTATCGATGAAAATCTGTCCGCCGATCTGTTCGGCAGCCGTTTTGCCGTTCTGCGCGATTGAGCCGGACCGCGGCGCGGGAATCCCGTTCTTCAGGTTCAGATAGGCCGTATGCTCGGTGCTCACGCCGAAGCCGCCCCACCAATACAGGCCCACGCCTTCGCGCGCGTAGTTGAGCCATGTTTCCGCTACGGTCTGCGCGGTGGGCTCCCCGCCCCCGTCTTCCAGCGCGCGGGCGAAAAACACGGGGCCGTTGGTATCGTCGTCGGCGGCAAAGTGCTTGTAATCGCGCACATAACCGCGGATATCGCCGTAAACGTCCCGGAGGCGTTCATACGTCCAAAACCCTGATTCCACCGGCGCTCCGAGTCGGATGCCGATATTCATGCCGAGAAAGCCCGCGTAAACTTTGGAAAGATAGTCACCTGGAATCATAGCGTACCTCCAAAAAAAATCGGGGCAGGGCGGATTGCCCTGCCCCGTGTCGGTCAATCCTGTTATTGGCCCAGTACCGTGGCGAAATACTCGCTTAACTCGTCGCCGCCGGCAGCATTGATCTTTTCCACCATTTCGTCGAAATCCTCGATGGGGCGCACGCCGCGCACGATTTCATTGGCGTACTCCGTATAGATGGATTTCACCGCCGCATACTGCGGCTGCAGGTCGTCGGGGATAATCACGTTTACGTCCTGCGCAAAATACTGTATGCCCAGATCCAGCGACGCCTGCGCGGCGGTGCTGAGTACGGGCGAGGCAAGCAGCAGGTCCTCCGGAAGCCCGTTTACGGTGCTGAAGAAGTGCGCCCAGTAGCTGGGCCACGCGTCCGTGAAGGTAATCACGCCGTCGTCGCCGACCGTGTAGTGCGTGCCTTCAATGCCCAGCTTGTCCAGCATCCGGCCTTCGGGGCTCGCCATGTACTCAAAGATAGCGAAGCACGCATCCTTGACTTCCTGGCTGCTCTCGGCGTTGATGGCAAAACCGCGCTCTTCCTTGGTCACGTCGATGGAGGCGTACGCCTGGCTGATGCCCTTGGCGGGCGGCAGCGCAACCAGTTCGGCGGCTTCGCCGTTGGTTTCAACCATCTTGGCGTTATACAGCTGGATAACGTCGCCCGCGGTGCCTGCGATCAGCGCGCATTGGCCGTCGTAGAAGGCCTGTTCCATGGTATCCCACTGTTTGGTGATATAATCCACGTCCAGTATACCATCTTCGTAGAGTTCTGCATAATAGGCCAGCTTGTTTTTCTCTTCCTCGGTCACCATGGAATAGACGTATTTGCCATCCTTTTCCATGATGGTGGAGGTCACGCCGAAGGCGTGGTTGAAGATGCTGTCAAGTCTTGTCAGGCCGCCGTCCACCGTAACGCCGTATTCTACGGAATCGACGTTGGCGATAATCTCGCTGAGCAGCAGCTTATACGCTTCCGGCGTGGGATCGGCCAGGAACGCCTCGTAGCTGGGCGCGGCTTCCAGGAAATCCTTGCGGATGACGGGCGAGGAATATTTGGCGGGTGCAAGCCACAGCAGATACGGGGAGCTTGCCATGCGCGCCTTGCTGTGCTCGCCCATGATTGCCTTGACGTAGGTGCTGTTTTCCACATAGGGGGCCAGGTCTTCCAACAGCCCTTCGCTGACGCAGCCGGCGTCGGTGTTGCTTTGGAACCAGATGATGTCCGGGTTGACCTCTCCTGTGCGGAATGCCAGCGGCGCAACGTCAACATACCTGCCTGCGGGGGCTTCCAGCAGCGTGATGTTCACATAGTTGCCCTGCGCGGCCATACCGGCCTCCACGGCGGCCATAATGGCCTGGTTCTCTTCGTCTGCGGGATCAACGTCCTTCATGAGAATGGTAACCTCAACGGGGGTTTCGGCGGCGCCGATGCTTCCGTCTGCGGCCGATGCGGATACGAAAACCGCAACCAGCAAAACAGCCAGCATGAATGCAACGATCTTTTTCATGGGAATCCTCCTTTTTATTGTTATCGGCATGATTGCCGATACATTCAACCTTTGATGCTGCCTGCGATAACGTCCTTGGTGTAGAACCTGAGCACGAACGGATACAAAATCAGGATTGGCACGATCGCCACGATAATCGTGGCGGCTTTCAGCGCGCCGTAATCGATCTGCGCCAGCTCGTTGTAGCTCATCATGTTGCTCATCCCCACCAGCGTCGTGGTATCGCCCAGCACCACAAACTGGCGCAGGATCACCTGCAGCGTGGTTTCACTCGCTTTGGTCAGGTAGATGCTGGCCTTGAAGTATTCGTTCCAGCGCACCACGGCATAAAACATCGTAATCGTCGCGATGCCCGCCTTCGCCAGCGGAAACACGACGCGCATCAGCACGGTAATATGCCCCGCGCCGTCCATGCGCGCGGCCTCGTACAGCTCAGCCGGAACCTCCTGGAAATAACGCATCATGATGATCAGGTAGTAGACGTTGACGGCGTAGACGAGAATGATAGACCACTGGCTTCCGATCAGGTTGAGCTGCCGCTTGCCCATCACCATGTATTCGGGGATGATGCCCGGATCAAACAGCATCATGATGATCAGGAACGTCATGATGGATTTCTTGAACAAAAGCCGCGGCTGAATCAGCACATACGCAGCCGACGTGGTGAGGAAGATGTTCAGCGCCGTTCCGACAACCGTGATATACACGCTGTTCCACAGGGCCGGCATGATGGATTTATTGGAAAACACCAGCTGATAGTTGACTGTGCTGAACCCCGCGGGGATGACGCGCAGGCCGCCCATAGTCGGGCTGAGGTCCGGATCGCTGAACGACTTGGCAAGAATGTTGAGCACCGGGACGATCATGGTTAATGCCAGCAGCAGCATGAACGTAACCAGCACAACCTGCCCGAAGGTCAGCCTTCTGCGGCGGCCCGTGTATCCTTTTTGCGCCGTGCGCATCTTCGCGTTCCCTACCATACGCCTTTACCCGTAAGCCGTTTGCTGGTAAAGTGCGTCACCAGCACCAGCGCCACGCCGATAAAACCCTTCAGCAGCCCGACGGCCGTCGCCAGGGAGTATTGCCCGCCGCCGATACCGATGGAGTAGATGTAGGTGTCCAGGATTTCGATCCGGCTGTTGATGGCCGCGTTGGTGAAGTTCAATACCTGGTCGAATCCGGCATTGAGGAAAAAGCCGAGATTGAGGATAAACATAGTCACCATCGGCGTAATCAGCGCGGGGATGACAATATACCGGATAATATGGTAACGTCCGGCCCCGTCGATCTCCGCGGCTTCGTACAGCGCCGGGCTTATGTTGAGGATCGCGGTAAAGTATACGATGCTGTCCCAGCCCAGCGAACGCCAGCCCTCCGAGTAAAACAGCACCCAGCGGATGGAGCTTTTATCGGTCATATAATCAATCGGCTGCGCGCCGAAAAGGCCGCGAATCTCGTTGACTGCGCCGGTGCGCGCCAGAAAGCTGATCCAGATGCCCGCGATAACGACCCAGCTGAGAAAATGCGGCAGGTAGCTGACAACCTGGGTAAACTTCCTTAGCGGGCTGAAGCGCATTTCGCTGAGCAGGATAGCGAAAACCGCAAAGAACGGAAACAGCAGGATATACTTCATGCAGCTGATGATCAGCGTATTGGTGACGATCTGCCCCATCAGCGGCGACGAAAAGATGATTTCGAAGTACTTCAGCCCCGCCCAGGTCCAGGCCTTGCGGGCGCTGTAGTCAAAGAAGGCCAGCCGCATGTTGAGGATGGGAAGCACGCGGAAAACGATGAAAAACGTAAGCGTCGGCACAAGCAGCGCGTAAAGCACCCAATCCCGCCGGAACTGCTTTACGTTACGCCTTAAGCGCGCACCGCGATTCTGCATAGGCGGCCTCCTTCCTTTCAGGGGATTTCCAGATCCATCAGGGGCACATGCTGCTGCGCGCCGTATACGTCGCGGTCCCCGAACGAACCCGACGAAACGTCCCGCAGGTAGGTGATCTTGATTCCCAGCGCCGCGCCAAACGCAACCAGCACGGTGACATACTCCGCGGGAATATGATACAGCGCCGCGACGGTCTCCCGGGTCAATACGCCGCTGTCAATTGCGCGTTTGTACAGCGCGGAATCGTCAAACAGGATATCCAGGGTGATTTCAAACGGCCCGCTGTTTTTGCTGCGCAGAACCTTCGCCATCTCTCCAAACTTTGCCATATCAGCGTTCCTGTCCTTCGTCCGTCGGCTGCGCCGCGGCCTTCTCCCAGGAAAACCGCTCCATGGGAAACAGCCTTGTGGGACTGTCGATGTGTAAGAGATGATACACCGAAAACTCATACACGGGGCCGAAGCTTACGTCGCTTGGCGCAAAGGGAAACGCCAGGTTCCCCGCCGTGCTTTTGCGGCCCTCGTAACCGTAATGCAGGTAGGTGGAGCGGACGCTTGCGCAAACCGCGTCGGCAAGCTCCTGGGTGTCGGCAACGACTTCAAACAGCAGCCCCACCTCGTGAGGTATCGTATTGTCCGGCTCCAGCGGCCCCATCACGGCGTCGATGCCGTAATGCATAAAGCGAATGTGATAGCGCTCCGGCAGGATACCTAAGTAGGAGGAGCGCACGCTTTCTTCCACGCCGCGTTCCACTTCGTCCAGCCTGGAAATCAGCAGCGGATCGCGGATGCCCGCGATGACAAACGTCCGGTAGGCGGTTTTGCGCGCGCCTTCCAGCTTGACGGTATAGGGCACATGCCGCAGCCTGCTGCCCGCGACGCGCACCTTGCCCTCTCCGGCGTCTGTGAAGCTGCAATCGCGCAGATCCAGCAGCGTGCCGGGACCCGGCAGTTCGTACGGATGGGATTTCTCGTAAAAGGTATGCGCCGCCACGCTTACGGGCGTGCACCTGCGCGCGGGGTTGGGGCTCCACACGGTAAAGCTGCCGTCCTCCAGCAGTCCGAGCATGCAGTCCTTGGTGGTTCCCGGTTCGCAGCACAGCGCGCCGCATTCGAGGATTTTGCCCATATGGTAGCCAAGC
>DAIOVG010000171.1:0-5293 GCA_036759125.1 Candidatus Limiplasma sp. | reverse complement strand
ATCGTTCCTTCATCCGTACGCAGCACTGGGTGCTGCGCGGGGAACGCGGAGAGCTGCGCGGCGAGGATGTGCTGTACTTAAAAGAGCTTATCACCCCCTGCCAATTCCGTCTGGAACGGGTCATGGCGGGCGAAGGGCCGAACCTGGAAGGGCTGTACCTGCGCGGCGTGCGCGGCGGCGACCATGGCTGGTACTACCAAAACCCCTACATGCCCGCGCGCCTGTTTGATGACGAGCTCGCCGTAGCAACCTGCATGGACTGGATGGGTACGTATCTGGAAACCGGAGAGGTGTTTTATTCACTGGAGGAAGAGCTGATGGATCTGTATCTTGCGCTGATGATACAAAAGGCGGCGGAGGAAGACAGGCCCGTCGAGGTCAAGCCACAGCCATGGACGGAATAGAGGGAAGCATGGGCATCACACTGGAACCCTATACCCAGGAGCGCTGTCACGCATTCTGGCGCGGATATACTTCCGATCCTGCCATGTGGTCCGAACCGTTTGTGTACGACGAGCAGAAGATTAACGCCTATTATCAACATACGGTCACACAACCGAATCGGGTCTATTTTGCCGTTTGCCATCAGGGCGATACGATCGGCGAGATCCAGCTCAAACGGATCAACCAAACGAAAAAGCATGCGACCTTGAGCGTCCATCTGGCCGACGACCGCTACAAGAACCAGGGTCTCGGCACGCAGGCGATCCGCCTGATGACAGACTACGGCTTTGCCGTGCTCGACCTGGAGATGATTTACGCAGACGCCGTGCACCGCAACATGCGCAGCCAGCATGTGCTGGAAAAGCTAGGCTTTATATACACGCACGAGGATGACTTGCTACGCTATTATGCGCTGCGGAAGCCGGAATCCGGCGCGTAAAAAGACGGTATCCGTGATTACGGATACCGTTTTTTGAATATCCCTTGCCTATCTTACTCAATCGGTTCGCCGGTAATCATGCCCGTGAACACCACGCCGGGTACAACCGTATACAATTCCAGGCGCACCTGGCCGCCATCCACCGTCATGCGGAACGGGGCGGGGACGGCCGTGCTCTGCTCCTTGCTCCAGC
The DNA here is from genome assembly GCA_036759125.1 of Candidatus Limiplasma sp. GTDB lineage: Bacteria > Bacillota > Clostridia > Christensenellales > Aristaeellaceae > CAXXOK01. Next base: position 4,217 of record DAIOVG010000171.1, on the reverse strand, counting down.
TTGCGCCGCCGGATGTTTCCGTCGCGGTTCCAACACCCGCAAGCAGGAACTCGCCCAGCGCCATGGCGTCGTAAGCGACCAGCTCCGTCAGCTCCGGCTGCCCTCCGGCAGCATCATAGACATCCGATTGATAGGACACGATCTCAATCGACGCATACAGATCCTGACCCTCGCCTGTCGCTTCCCCTGTCACAGTCCCCTGTGCCTTGTGCATGATGTACCGGATGTGCGCTGTTCCTGTATATATACCGAACTCATCCGTGCCGCCGAGCTTGATGGCCAGCACCGTCAGCGTACCGGTAAAGGCGTAGCCGTTAAGCTCGGTTTCCACCGTCTGGTCGATGGAAAGCGTCCATAGGCACTCCAGCGGTTCATTCTGCGCTGTTTTGGCAGCTGCCATCCCTGTGCTCAGCAGCGCAAAGATACATACAACGGCACATGCTTTGAGGCAGAATTCTCTCATACGCATCTCATCCTGTGAATCAAGAAATCAGGGCAGCGGAACATCCAGATCGTCAATTCGGGAATACAGCGTGAGCAGGAAGGCGATATCCGCGATACCGTCCACCGCAAGCCCGTTCTCGGATTCAAAAAGTTCCACAGCTTGTTTGGTCAGCTCGTCAAAGGTGCCGGTCGTGGGAGCGTCCATAAAGTTGATCTGCATCAGCCATTCCTGCAGCCGGGTTACAGCCTCGCCGGTCGCGCCAAGCGCCATCTCAGCCATCGGCTCGAGCAGGGGTCCGGCCAGCTCATCATACTCCTTCTTCCCCCAGGCATATCCGGTGTATAACGCTTGTTTGTAATCGTTGATCGCCAGTGCCCGGAACGCCTCGATACCGCTGTCCTGATACGCGAATTTGTAGCAAGCGGCGCGGATTTCAAGCTCGTAGGGATTTTGGCCGAATGTATCCAAACGCCTGGCAACCGCATCGGCCACCAGACGAGCGGCGCGGCGGGCATTGTTCAGGTCGCCAGCGGGCAGATCGGCGTTGCCGTATACCTTGGCAGGCAGATAGGTATTGCGCATCTCCGCCAGATAGCCGTACTCCGTTTTGCCGCCAAAATCGGCAGGTACGGCATCTGGCACCGGGGAATCCGCCGTTCCCGCGTTCATTTCAACGCCAAAGGAATAGGTTTCCATGGCCAGGCCGGTCATACCCGGTACGGAGCGCTCCGTATCATAGAGGTTGGCCAGCAGTTTTTCTGCAAGTACCTGCGCCAGCAGCGCGGGAGAAGCATCCAACGTATCACCGCTCCATACCGCATACGGGACCAATACCCGAAGCACCAGCTCGCCCTTTCGAACCAGAAGCGCGGAATACAGTTTGGCTTCATTGTAAAGGTTTCGTACGCCCATCAGCAGCGCTTCGTCCCCAATGCCCTCCACCGGTTCCGTTTTCATTAAAAACGCAGCGGTTTTCAGTACATCAAACCTCGCTTTGCTGCCCTGGGGATCGGCAAGCACCCAGATCGTCGTTTCCGCGGTGTTGTTTACGCCTTTCATGGCGTAGCCTGCGCCGGTTCGGCTGCCGTCGGCGGCAGTATACCCGCTTGTCACATAGACCAGATCGCTTTCCGATACCGTCATCGCCTCCGCCGCTTCGGCAAGGGTCAGCATCTGCGGCACCTGCCAGCTGAGCGGGCCAGCCTTGACTTCCAGTGCGGCCAGGCGGTCATAATCCGTCTGCGCGTATGTGCCGCCAAGATCGACCACCTGCTTGTAATCGGCAAGCGCGGTTTCACGGTACCCCTCATCCCCGGTATCCTGGAACAGCAGGTCGGCGCAGTAACCCCTGAGATAGAGATAATACTGGTCGGGGGCTCCCAGCTCCGCAAGCTTTGCCGTAACGGCATCCACAATCAGCCTGGCGGCGCGCCGGGCATCTTCCCGGTTCAAGTCGGTGTACTTCACCGCATCCTGAAACACCTTCGCTGGCAGATAGGTGTTTTTCAAGTCCATAACATAGCCGTAAAAGGTTTTCCCTCCCAGATCATCCGGAAGCTGATCCGGCACGACAGACTGTGCGAATGCCGCATGGGAAGTCAGACAAAGAACAAACACCAGCATGACTGCGATTGCTTTTTTCATAAGGCTTCTCCTGATTCTTTTTTTAGTTTCGTTACATTTGAATGCTACCTGGAACACGAATTGATTGCGGCGCAACGCCGGATCGCGGCATACGTGAACAAAAGCGTTTATACATCTTCTTTGAGTGGATTATATCACGCCGTAGGTTTCCGTGACAAGAAGTATTCTTGCCGTTTTGCTCCTCTCGCGTTCGCCGATTTGTCCACCACACGGAAGCACTTGCTTACGGGCTGTGCAGACCGTATAATGGAACCAGAATAACCGGGGCGCGCTTTGGCAGGCGCTCGACGGAGGACAACTTGAACACACCACATAAAACCCTGCAATTGCTTGGCATTATACCCGACCTGGTGCAGATGCTGCGCGAGAAGGACGGCATCGCAGTTTACCGCGTTTGCGCCGGTGGCACATGGTACATCTTGAAAACGTACGCAAACGAAGCAGACCGCCGCGAAATTAAAAACTATCAGTATTTAAACGTACTGGGTGTGCAAACGCTTGACACGTTCGGTAAAACAGAGGACGCCCTGCTGATGGAAGACGTTGCGCACAGCGAAACCCTGCGCCTGGCAGAGCAAGGCGATATGAACGACCCCGCCGTTGCAGCCCGGCTTGCGGCATGGTACAAGTACCTGCACGAGTACGGAAAATCGTTTGTGGCTGCACACGGACAGGGCATGTACGACGAAACCGACTGCATCACTCCGGAGGCCATGGAAGCCGTCGCCCGTCAAACCGGCACGCAGGGCAATCCGGCATGGGCGCTTTTTGCAAATCATTTCGACACCATCAGCCGTATGGTCCAGTCCATCGAACGGACGCTGACCTACAATGATTTCTACTATACCAATATGATCGTCGCCAGGGACAAATCCTCCGCGTTTATGTTCGATTACAACCTGCTGGGCAAGGGCTATGTATATGCCGATCTGCGCAACGTGACCTCATCCCTGGGAAGGGATGCGGGAGAGGCGTTTCTTTCTGCATACGGTAAATTCGATCCTGTTGAGAAGGCATTCGACGCTGTTTCGTCCATCCTGACCACGCTGCACATCGCCTGCCAAAGAACGGCGTTCCCAGCCTGGGCGCAGGAAGAGTTGGAGAAGGTGAAAAACGGCACGCTGGAACAGGCAATCCGCCGCCTGATCGGCCTTTGATCCTTCAACAGCCGCTCTTTCAATCCCCCGTGTTCTATGCTACAATATTCTTTGACCATAGATGACTTTCGCCGGAGGACGCAAGGGCATGACAGACCATGAACGTTACATGCGGGAAGCGCTGCGGGAAGCCGAACTGGCCGCCGCTGAGGGCGAAATCCCCGTCGGCGCGGTAATCGTTTGTCAGGGCGAAATCATTGCCAGGGCGCACAACACACGCGAGCAGGAAAACGACCCCACGGCCCATGCGGAAATCCTGGCGATCCGAAAGGCATCTCAAGCTCTGGGTACGCGCAGGCTGGAAGACTGCACCCTGTACGTAACGCTGGAGCCCTGCCCCATGTGCGCGGGCGCATTGATTATGGCAAAGCTCAAGGCCTGCTACTTCGGCGCCAGCGACGAGCGCCAGGGCTGCGTGGAGAGCGTCTACTGCATACCCTCCGACCCCGCGTTTTACCACAATGTACCCTGCACCGGCGGATTATTGGAAAGCGAATCCCAAGCGCTGCTGCAAACGTTTTTCGCCGAGCGAAGATAGGAGACAAATTCTTGCTGATCGATACCATCGTAACCGATCTGGACGATACGCTACTGGACGCCAACACATCCCTTTCCGCATATACTATGCAGGTTCTCAATGAAGCCAAGCGCCGGGGCATCCTTGTGATTCCCGCAAGCGGCCGGGCAGCCGTCAGCATGCGCCCCTTCGTGGATAAGCTCAACACAGGCAAGCCTTACATTGCCTGCAACGGCGCACAGCTGATGAACCCGGATCACACGGAAATCTCCTCCGTCATGTTCATGCCCCAGGAGGCCAAAGAACTGCTGCGCTACTTCATCGGGCACGGCTTTTACGCGCAGGTGTACCGGGACGAGTATTTCTACTTTGCCGAGACCAACGACTTCAGCAAGCGCTACTCCCGCCAGACCGGCATGCAGGGCAAGGCCATCGGCGACCTGATGGCGTTCCT
>DAIOVG010000170.1:0-5327 GCA_036759125.1 Candidatus Limiplasma sp. | reverse complement strand
ACCAGAGGGCGAGATTTCTGTATAGCTTGGAAACCTGGATACGATTTCTTTGGCAACATCGTTGAGCTTGCCATCCTTGATGCAATGATCAATGTCTACGCCGATGATGCCGTCCTGTTTGGTGAACACAAAACCAATGCCAGAGTAGTTATATTTTTTACTGGCATTCATCGCCTCCGCTAACGATGCCCACGATGTCTGCGCTGTCGTGGAAGCCTTCTTGCAGCTCTTGGGATTATAGGGCACTTTGCGGTCCTTACCACCGTTGGGATCAGGTTCCAGCCGCCAGCAGATCCATTGCGGTAAAGCCGTGAGCTCCTTGGGAAACGATTGATTCACACCTTCACCTCCTCAAATTGATTCTGGTTGCTCGTGTCCGGGCTTGGAAAGCGCCGCAAAAGGAAGCTGGTTGGACAATCGAGAGCATTGCGCTTGCATCTGCGGATTACGATAACTCTTCCAATGCTCCAAAGTTATGTCCGTATGAAGCTTCAGCGATGATCGGTACATCCATTGCAGGAAACGGCTGTGCTTCCATGCAGGTTTTGACAAAGACAACGGCTTCCTCCAGTTTGGTTTCTGGGATTTCAAAGACCAGCTCATCATGGATCTGTAAAAGCGGTTTCAGCCACGGTCGATCCGGCAATCCCATCACGATACGCCCCAAGGCGAGTTTCAGGATGTCCGCCGCCGTTCCCTGAATCGGCGTGTTCAGGGCACAGCGCTCGGCGTAGCTCCTTTTGCTCCAATCCTTTGCGGTGATGGACGGCAGATATCGCCGTCTGCCCAGATAGGTTTCCGTAAACCGCCTGCGTGCTGCCGCGTTTCTGGTTTCCATCTGCCATCGTTCCAGTGCAGGGTAACCCGCTTTCAGGTTTATGATGATATCGCCACATTCTTTGAGTGATTTATTCAGCCCCGCTTTGAACCTCAACGTTCGCTGCAAGCCCTTGGCATACAAGCCAAAGAAAGTACCGAAATTGCAGTTCTTGGCGATGGTGCGGCGCTCTTTGTAATCCGGTGCATGCTTGTCTGCTGCCTCTTCAAATGGGATGCCGAAGATAACAGCGGTCGTTTGCGCATGAATGTCGCCACCCGTCTGGTATGTTTGCAGCATCATCTGGTCACGGCAATAAAAAGCCCCGACGCGCAGTTCAATCTGTGAGAAGTCCAGCGTCAATAGCACTTTGCCTTCTGGCGCGATCATGAACGAACGAACGCCAATTGGATCATTGGACTGGCGCGGGCAATTTTGCATGTTAGGTTTGCGGGAAGCAAAGCGGCCAGTCTCGGTAGCCAGCGGCAGCAAATCTGGATGGATGCGCCCGGTCGCAGAATTGACTTGCTCAATATAGCCGTCAATGTACGTCGCCTTCAACTTCGACCATTTGCGATACGCTTGCACCAGCTCAATCAACCTCACCAGTTCAGGCCGATGTGCCCGACACCACTCGGTGAGTAGAATCATAGTCTCGTCATCGGCAGCTTCTTTGTTCTTCCCAGTCACTTTCAGGATCGGGAGTTTCAGTTCCTGATAGAGATAGTCCTTGAATGCCTTGGTGGAGGCATTGGCTCCCAGCGGCACCGCTCCGATAATGCCCCGGATTTGGTTCTGGAGTTCCTTGAGCTTTTGAATAGCCTCTCCCTGCTTGCGTACCATGGCTGCTTTATCCATGAGTATGCCGTTATGTTTCATCAGGCCGCAATAGACCGCTGTCGGGGATTCCACATTTTCCACAATCCAGCGGTGCTTAGGCAGGGATTGTTCAAACCACTGATTGAACCGATAGTAGAGTCGCAAAGCATAATCGCTGTCCGCACAGGCATAGCGTACCGTTTCGGGGGCATGCGATGGGAGTTCATCAAAGAAACGGCCCTGGGTCACATCCTCAAATGACGGAAGCTCAATCCCCAGCAGTTCAGGTACGAGTTTTTTCAAACCACTGTCGGACAAATTGCGGAATTCAAAACGGGTTTTCAGCGTCAACTGTGCCGCGGCAATGGTATCGTAACAGGGCGGCTGGAAGATGATGCCCAAGGCATACAGGAACATGCTCTCAAACGCCAGATTATGCGCCACCTTGATCACACCGTGATTAGTAAACAGCGCTTCTTTTAGGTATGGGACGATGACATCCTCGTCCGCGTTGTTGCCGTCCAGATGATGAAATGGAATATAGATTGCCGATCCGGGTGTATGGGACAGGCTGATACCCACGATACAAGCACGATGCGCATCCAATGACGCTTTCGGATCATCCCGATACTGCAGCAGGGGCGCGGTTTCAAAATCAAACGCCACGATGCTTGCTCCTGACAAGTACTCCTTGATGTCATGTAAATCTGTTACGCATTGATAGTTCATGTTTATCCTCTGCCGGGAGGGTTGTCATGGACTACCCTCTCCTACTTGCTTTAATGCAAAGGCTCCATAATCTCCCCCGTTTCGGGATTTACTGTGAAGTCGGTACCTGCATCGGAGGAGTCGTCTTCATACCCGACCTGCGTTGCAAACTGTCTGACCTGCTCTGCCATACCCAGCACATCGGGAAGCTCCGCATCCGTGAGCTTGCGTTCCATGACGAACTGCGCCTGCGAGTAAGCGATACCGCCCGTATTGGTCGCTTTCTTCAAAGAAAAGCGTGTCACCACGGAGGTGGATTTCCTGCCCTTGGCCAGCAGACGCTTGATGTAATTTTGAAAGTCCCGGATCGAACCGGTCGGAAGCGTGAGTAGCAGCGGGATCAGTTCGCCTTCGCGCAGGATATACACGCGGCGTTTGTTCTTGCACGCCTTGCCGCCGTTCTCGCCGCTGCCAAACGCATTGAGCAGGCACTGGCCGCATAGACCGCCGGGGTCGCCATGACCGTTGACCGCATCGTAACTGCCGCAGTCAGGCATATTGTTGCCGCCCGTGAATTTCTCTTTGTAGTAGGTGAACAATGGATGATGAAACAGGATAACGCCGCTGAATTCCTTCACGGCGTCGGTCTCGCCGGGTTCCTCTCCCGGCACCTCAAAGACGGTACCGCCGCCTGACGGAATCTTGATACGGTCGAATGTGACATCCATCCCGGCGAGTTCCTCAGCCATAGCCTCGGCAAGATTGAAATCCTTCAGGGAATCAAAAGCATTGGCAGTGATCAGTTCCTTGCTCATGTTGGTTTCCTCCCATTCTTATTTGTGTTTGCGGACAGCGACGGTTGTCTTTTCAAAAATATTTACAAGACCGTCCAACCAATCAGGCAGGACATCGCCATTCTCCTCCATCTGCTCTTTGACAAAGGCGGAGAGGGAGTTGGCGTTGACGGTCTCATATACCAGATTCTCAAAACCCTCGGTACGAAGTGCAACAAACAGGTCATCCTTGCGGCCGCCAATAGCGTTGGCACGGATCTTGGTGGTTAGGCAGAACTGTGTGCCGGCACGGGTGAAGTTCTGGGTCTCGGTCTCAGCCATCAGATTGCTCAGATGCCAATCGGCATCGTCGATATCCGCATTGATCTGTTTAAGTTCCGCCTCCAGTTCAGACTTCCGATCACGCAAAGCTTTCAGCCTGTCGGCGCATTCGAAGAGTTGTTCTTGCATTGTTCCTCCTCTGCATGTTGGGTTGAAGCACAGTAATTATGTTTATGCACATGCACGACACTGCATCAAGGGAAATGAAAAGTGTCGGTACTGGCGACAAAAGGATTGTTCCCTTGGCGGCAGTCGTCCACCAGCGCTTTGGCAAGGCTGACCTTGTCGCGGAGCACCTTGAGCACCTTGGTATCGACCGTGCCCTTGACAAGCAGATGGATGTAGGTACAGGGTTTTGTCTGCCCCACACGGTGGATACGCGCACGGGTTTGTTCGTAGTTGCTCATGGAGTAATCCAGCGAGTAGAACACCATCGTGCTGGCAGCCGTGAGCGTGATACCAAGCCCCGCCGTTGCGATCTGCCCGAGGAACACCCTCACAGTTTTATCGTTTTGGAAAGCATCAATCTGTTCGGACCGGTTCTTGATCTCACCTGAAACCTGCGCGTAGCGGATGCCCTTCTTCTCCAGCATTTTCCCGATTGCATGGATCTCGGGGACAAACCGTGCGATGACTACCAACTTCTCTCCGTCCTGCTGCGCGCTGTCGACGATGTCGGAGAGTGCCTCCAGTTTAGCCGTTGATACCTGTTCCACTGCTCCATACTCGTCGTTGCCGATGAACCCGCCCGTGAGTTGGGAGAGTCGCAGGATTTTGGTGAGTACATTGGTCGTCGTCACCTCACCCTTGCTCAATTCAGCGTAGCTGTCCTTGACCAGCTGCTGATACATACGCCTGGCTGCAGGCTCCAGCTCCACACGCTGCAGAATATCCATGGTTTCCGGCAGATCCAGGCATTCCGCTTTAGTCGCCCGGAACGCGATGGAGTGCAGCTTGCGTGTGAATTCCGACTCCATGCTTTCCTTCATCACGGGCGTATGATTGCCGTACCCCACCATGTCGAAAAACTGGTTGCGGAACTGATAAAAGCTCGGACCATAGATTGCAGGGTCTGCGAACTTGTACTGGCTGAATACGTCGATGGGCTTATTGGTGATGACGGTGCCTGTCAGGAGCAGTCGGTATTTCGCTTTGGCTCCAATGCGGTGCATCGCCTTGGAGGCTGCAATGTTATGCGTCTTGATCTTATGCCCCTCGTCCGCGATGACGAAGTCGGGGTTCCAGTATATGAGCACGTCCGACAAGCGCCACATGGTTTCGTAGTTGACTACAATTACTTGCAGGGCACTTCCATGCCGCTGCTGAACTGCCATCTTCTTTTGTTCGAACGTGCCCTGCAGTACTAACAGCTCATAGTCAAAAGCCGCGAATTTGGCGAACTCATCCTCCCATACTCCGAGGATGGACAGCGGCGCTACGATCAACAGGCGACGGATGCATTGTTCCTGATAGAGCGTTCCAACAATAGCGATACTGGTGATCGTTTTCCCAGTGCCCATTTCCATCAGGAGGGCTGCTCCCTTGCCATTGGAAATGCTCATTACATCACCACCTCTTGCTGTCTGTCCTGTAAGAACTGCGTTTACGCGTGCGAAAAGCGCACTTTTGTATTCTCTTGCCTATCCGCCAGTGTTTTCATTCTGTTCGTTATCTATACAACCGAAGATATACAGTACGAATTCCCAGGCAGCCAGCTGGTGCCGATACAGCTTGGTTTTAATGGGAATACCCATGGTTTTTCACCCTCCCCACTTTATTTGTTTCAAATTAGACTAATTATATATTATTATTCTTAGTCTATTTATGCACAGTATATATGCCCTGTTCATCGTTTGTCAAATATGAAA
>DAIOVG010000169.1:0-5428 GCA_036759125.1 Candidatus Limiplasma sp. | reverse complement strand
AGCCACGGCAGCCAGGGCTGCTGCTCCTACCACCGCACGGTGCTGGGTCGCCACTTCAAGGAGCCCGCCATCGCCACCTCGTCGTCCTTCACCGAAGGCGCGTCGGTGTTCGGCGGCAGAAGCAACCTGAACACGTCCGTGAAAAATATTTTTGATATCTACGATCCCGATATCATCGCCGTGCACACCACCTGCCTGTCCGAAACCATCGGCGACGACGTGCAAAGCTACCTGATGGACCTGAAAATCCCGGATGGGAAGACCGTGATCTACGCCAGCACCCCCAGCTATGAAGGCTCGCATATCCAGGGTTTTGCCAACATGATGTGCGCCATCATCAACCAGCTGGCGCAGCCAGAGGCCATTGCCAACTACCGTGTGGCGATCTTCCCCGGCTGGGTGGAGCCCGGTGACTGCCGCGAACTCAAGCGGCTGGCAACGCTTCTGGGCGTCAACCCCATGCTGCTGCCTGATCACGACAACACCATGGACACGCCCATGACCGGGCGCTACGAGTACTACGGAAACGGCGGCACCCGCCTGCCGGAGATCCGCCAGATCGGCGGCAGCCGCGCGCTGCTGGCGCTGGGGCACATCACATCGGCCGAAGCGGCCAGCCTGATGATGAAAAAGTTCGAGCTTCCCACCCAGCTTTTGCCCCTGCCGGTCGGCATCGCGTTCACCGATCAGTATGTGATGGCGCTCAAGGCCGCCTCCGATGCGGACGTGCCTACGGAGCTGGAAAACGAGCGCGGCCGGATGGTGGACCTGCTGCTGGACTCCAGCCCCTACACCAACGGCAAAAAGGTTGCCATCTACGGCGATCCCGATATCGTCTACGCGATGACCAGCCTGTGCCTGGAAATGGGCATGATCCCCAAATACGTCATCACCGGTACGCCCAAGAAGGAGTTCGAAACCCTGACTCTCGACCTGCTCGGTAAGTACGGCCTGCTTGACGAGTGCGTCGTCAAAGCGGATACCGACCTGTTCTACCTGCACCAGCTGATCAAAAACGAGTCGGTCGACCTGCTGCTGGGCAACTCCTACGGCAAGTACATCGCCAAGGCCGAGGATATTCCCATCGTGCGTATGGGCTTCCCGGTATTGGACCGCTATGCGGGTCCCCTGCAGCCAGTGGTTGGCTACCGCGGCGGTATCCGCATGGTGGAGCGCATCCTGGAAGCGCTCATGGCCCGGCAGGACCGCGATTCCAGCGACGAAGACTTTGAGTGCGTCATGTAAGGAGTGAAGATTTGATGGTTTCGCCGAAATATCATGTGTTCATCTGTACCAGCTGCCGCCTGGGCGGCACGCAGAATGGTGTCTGTGCCAAAAAGGGCAGCCCCGACCTGCTGATGACGCTGATGCAGGAAGTGGAGGACCGCGACCTGACCGCCGATGTGATGATCAACAATACCGGGTGCTTTGGCATCTGCCAGAACGGCCCCGTGATGGTTGTCTATCCCCAGGGCGTCTGGTACGGCAACCTGGACGAGGACGCGATGATCAAGATCGCCGAGCAGCACCTGGAAGAAGGCAACCCCGTGGAGGAGTATATGATCTGACCCGCACCCGACCGACATTCGCGGAGGCGTACATGATCCGTATTATTGACAGAACGCTTGTGCAACTGGAAGCATTCGACCTCAGTGACGCTGCGCTTCACGAGATCGCTGACCTTCTATGCCTCAGCGGCGCCAATTATCTGGAGATCAGCCCCGCGATGTACGGCCGGCTGCAGGGTGTGGCCGGCGCACAGTATATTCTGCGGCTCGACACGCCCCAGGATGCCCGGGCATTTGCCGAACAAACCGATATCAGGCGCTTTGTGTGCAAGGGCCGTGCCGATACGGCCCTGCGCGTATATCCGGAAATCACCGTCAACGATATGCGGGATTTTTTCACCGTCGAGCGCTTCCGCCAGTGCGACCGGGTACGCGTCTACGGCCTGGCCGACAGCGTACTCCAGCCCCTGCAGAAGGTATTCCAAAACCTGCGCAACGCCTTTGAAGGCACCATAGAATTCTGCGCCGACAATGACTGCTACTGCGCCACAAGCCTCACCCTGCAATGGGTGCAGCAGGGCGGTAATGAAGTCGTCACCTCGTTTTTCGGCATGGGCAGCATGGCGGCGTTTGAAAATGTCACAAGGCTTCTGTATCACCTCAAGGGCAGGCGCACCCGCAGCGCAATTGCCGCGCTCAAGCGTCTGGAAGCCCTGATGCGCAAGCTGCTCACGGAGTGTGAAAGCGCATGAAGGACCGGCGCTTTATCAGCGATACCACGCTCCTGCAGTTCGACAGGCGCATGCCGCATCAGGAACGGCTAGGCTGGATGCGCGCCCTGGACGACGTGGGGGTTTACGAAATCGTATGGAAGCCCGCCTCCCAAAAGGAGCTGGATGCCTGTACCGGCGCTATGCACAGCGCCAAATGTGCCGTGTATGTGCACATGGATCCGGCCGGGCTGCAAAAGGCGCTCCGTATGGGTGCCAAAAACATCCATCTGGAGGTTCCCGCATCCTACCCTATGATTTACACCGCCTACCACAAAAACAAGGACTGGGCGAAGAAAACCTATCAGCAATGCAAAGACCTGCTGATGCACTCTGGCAAAAGCGTAACCCTGGTGCTGACCGACGCATCCCGCGCGGAACCCTGCTTTTTGGAAACCCTGGCGCAAATGGCGGCGGAGATGCCCATTGAAAAGCTGATCCTCAAAGACCTGATGGGGCTCCAGTCCCTGTCGGCCTGCGCGGAGCTGACAACCACCGCGCTGACGTTTGGGTACCCTGTCGGCTACGAGAGCAGCGATCAGTTCGGCCTCTCGGTCGCCAATACCATTCAAGCGCTGCGCGTGGGCGCGGCATACGCCAGCTGTTGTCTGGGAGGGCTGGGTCACGGGTGCGACCTCCGCAGGCTGCTGCAAACCACCAACCGCATTTTCGACTATGGCGTGGACAGGAAAGGAGCCGAGCAACTTGACCGAACATTCAAACAAACCTACCGGGACGAGCGATTGCTCCAGCGGCAAAACAGCCGATTTGACGATTGCCGTCTTCGTTGACGGGGAGCAGCACCCCCGTGCCCCGCACGAGGCCGAGCGCGTGGCCCTGTTCCACAAGCACGGCGGAGCGTGGATTGAAACCGAAAGCAGGCCTGTGTGGGCGACAGATAACCAGTCGTACACGCAAATCGCGGCCCTGCTGCACAGCCTGGCGGCTTTAACCCAGGGCGCGCAGGCGGTTGCGGGCTCCGTCATCGCCGGACGAGCGTTCGCGGTGCTCAATCAGCAGGGAAAGCATATCTTCGAGATCAGCGACATCACCCAGGAGCAGCTCTCCGGCATCGCCGAGGATATCGCCATGGAAGACGCCAGGAAAAAGCTTGCGGAGGATGCGTTCAAGGTGACCCGACCGACCGAAACGGATATCGCAGGCGTTTACACGCTTGATCTGGTCACGGCGCTGGAAGAATACCCGGAGCTCTCGTCCAAGATGATCCTTAAGCCATTTTTGAAATCCACGCCGTTTATGGAGCTGACGCTGATCTGCCGCCATATCCCCCACTGGCTGGAAACGGAGCGGGAGATTACGGTGCAGAAGAAGCAGCGCGGCGATTACCTGGTGCTGACCATCCAAAAGCAATGCTGTGAGGAGGCGATACTGTGACCAGCTATATCGATCTGGGAGACGGAAACATCCAGATGCCGTTCGGCATTCTTGGCGGCGTGAGCTCCATGGACCGGAGCCCCAACGGCTCTTTGAAATCCGTGAACCTGACGGAGAAAAACGTGATCGTCACCCACGCGGGCGAGCTGTACGCCGCCTATACCCAAACAGCGCGGCGCAAGCACAAGCCCTCTGTGGAGTTTTACGAAAACGGCCTGGTGAAGGCCGTAGCGCTGGAGGAGCAGCAGGAGGTGCTCACCCCCATCGGCGAGCTGCCCGCGGAGCTTGTCACCTTTTACGAAAGCGGCGAGCTGCACCGCGTATTCCCCGTGGACGGGCAGATTTCCGGTTTCTGGTCGGAAGAGGAGGAACGGGCGATGAACATCCCCCTCTCGTTTGATTTCGGCTTTACCACATTCACCGCGCTGCTTTCCTGCTTGTGCTTCTACAAAAGCGGCGCGATCAAAAGCGTGACGCTGTTCCCGGATGAAATCATCACCGTGGATACGCCGCTTGGCACGTTTACGGTGCGGCATGGGTTTTCGCTGTACGAGACCGGCGAGCTGAAATCGTTCGAGCCATCCGTACCCGTCCATATCCAAACGCCTGTCGGCTTGCTGACTGCGTTTGATACGATGAGCGTAGGCGTGAGCGCCGATGAAAACTCCGTTACCCTGTCGGAAGGCGGGCAGGTAATCGGCGTCAAGACCAATGCAAACCGCATCATGGCCCAAGTGGATGGTGGTCCTGTGCGCTGGCATTCGCCAGTCCAAAAGCCCCATCCCTGCTCGGACGAGCTTCCCTACTATCAGCCCCTGGAACTGACCTTTGATGATGAGAGTATCACCATTACAGACGATAAAGCGCATACATATCCCCTGTCCATCAGCCACTTCAGCGTATCCACCTTTGCGGACGGATCGATGGGCTGTTCGCCCGCGGACTGCGCAAGCTGCACTCTCTGCGGGCACTGACCCGCTTCACCCGGCGGCGGATACGCAAGCTGTAAAAACTCATTGACATCGCGAATGTTTTGTGATACGTTTCTGTAAACCGTTGAAGGAATATGAGTACGCGATTCCATCCCCGTTCAGAGAGCCGTCGGCTGGTGAAAGGCGGTACGGGCGGCATTGCGGAATGGGTTCCCGAGGGCGAGCCGAACCGCGCCAGCGCACAGTAGGTGAGACGGAGCACGCACCGTGAAAAGCAGAGCGTATGGATGTACGCATAAGGAGGGCGCGAAAGCGCCAAGCCGGGTGGCACCGCAGACAGCATCACACATGCTTCTGTCCCTGCATCAACTATGATGGGACAGAAGCATGTTTCTGTTCCGAAACATCGAAAGGAGCAGCCATATGGACATCCCCAGCAAAATCTATCTCAGCGAAGATGAGATACCCAGGCAATGGTACAACCTTCGCGCGGACATGAAAGTGAAGCCCGCTCCCCTTATCAGCCCCGCCACCCACAAGCCGCTGACCTTTGATGAACTGACCCCCGTGTTCTGCGACGAGCTGGTCAAACAGGAGCTGGACGACACCACCCCGTATATCGACATTCCGGAAGAGGTGCTCGATTATTACCGCATGTACCGCCCATCGCCGCTGATGCGCGCCTACCACCTGGAAAAAGCGCTGAGCACACCCGCGAAGATCTACTACAAGTTCGAGGGCAACAACACCTCCGGCAGCCACAAGCTTAACAGCGCCATTGCCCAGGCTTATTACGCCAAAAAACAGGGGCTCAAGGGTGTGA
>DAIOVG010000168.1:0-5465 GCA_036759125.1 Candidatus Limiplasma sp. | reverse complement strand
CAAGTGGCTCAAATATTGGTTAGCACTTGGCTCAGATTTTCGTTGACATTCACACTAGATTCGCAAATGGATCAATTCGTTCAATTATCTGATTGTGTAGTTGGTCTATTTGGAAAGTATTATGCATATATAAATAGTATGAACATGCTAGATGTATGCCGACTATTGGAGGCTATTTCCCCGCACCAAAGAGACACACTTAAATGTTTTGCACAAGTGATTTATAAATCGGAAAAATTTAGCAAGTTGTTATTCAATTCAATTGAAAGCATTGAAGAACACGAAATGAGTAGGTATATTCTAGAATATGGATTACAGAGTCCTTGAGGGATGGAAGAATTTAAAAGTGCTTCTAAAAGGAAAACGGGTTGGAAAAGGAGTTCATTTTTATCCGTCAACCACAGTCACAATAGTCTGCACAATCAAGAAACTTTGCTTGATATAGTTCGTCACTCTTCGGCAGATAGCATATCTATCGTTACCTTTCGTTGCATTGAGCCGATTGTATCAATGAATGGGTCCTTTCCCAGCAAGAAAACGACCAGAAACGGTCGTTTTTTTGTATGAATGCAAGGAATGGCATCATCCTGTACTGAAGAGACTGCTTACCGCGAATTGAGGAAATTTCACCTTTGAATAGCCGATTATATGCTGTTTGTGATACACTATATACAACGAATGAATAGGGCACAAGCGCGCAGATACGGGAGACGGAGAAGGCTACACAGCCATCCGCTTGCCGGAGCCGCAAACGCTTGCGCCGCATGAAAATTCCGCAGCAGAAAGAAGAATACACCATGAAGATCGGATGCGTGAAGGAAATCAAACCGCAGGAGTATCGCGTGGGGATGACACCGGGCAACGTTCACGACTTTGCGGCACACGGCCATATCGTAATGATCGAAGCCCATGCCGGAGAGGGCTCCGGTTTCTCCGACGAGGCGTACCGGGCCGCGGGCGCGCTGATCGCCGCTACCGCGCAGGAGGTCTGGGCGCAGGCCGACATGATCGTCAAGGTCAAGGAGCCGCTGGAGGCCGAATACCCCCTGATGCGGGACGGGCAGATCCTCTACACCTACCTGCACCTGGCCGCGAACCGGACGCTGACCGAGGCGATGATGCAAAGCGGCTGCATCGGCGTGGCATATGAGACCATCGAGGATACGCACGGCGGCCTGCCGCTGTTAAAGCCCATGAGCGAGATCGCCGGGCGGCTGTCCATACAGGAAGGCGCAAAGTACCTGGAAAAGCCCTTCGGCGGCAAGGGCGTGCTGCTGGGCGGCGTGACGGGCGTAAAAGGCGCACGGGTGATTATCCTGGGCGCGTGGATTGTGGGCGCAAACGCCTGCAAAATGGCCGTTGGCCTGGGCGCGGATGTCACGGTGATGGATGTGGACCTGGACAAGCTGCGCGCGCTGGACGCGCTGTATTCCGGGCGCATCAAAACCCTGTACTCCACCCCGTCCGCCATCCATGCCGAAGTAAGAACCGCCGATCTGGTCATCGGCGGTGTGCTGATCGCAGGCGCCAGCGCACCTAAGCTTGTCAAGCGCGAATACCTCAAGGATATGATTCCCGGATCGGTTATCGTAGACGTGGCGGTGGACCAGGGCGGCTGCTTTGAGACCACCAAAGCGACCTACCACAACGACCCCGTATATGAAGTGGACGGCATTGTGCACTATTGCGTAGCCAATATGCCAGGCGCCGTGCCGCGCACCTCCACCCTGGCGCTGACCAACGCGACCCACGCCTACGGCCTGAAGATTGCCGATCAGGGCATTGAAGCGCTGATCCAGACCGACCCCCTGTTCCGCAAGGGCGTGAACATCTACCGCGGCGCTTGCAGCTACGACAAGGTTGCCCAGCAGTTCGGGCTCAACTGCAAAGTGCTGGGGTAAGCACTTGAAACTTCCCTGACCTTCAAAACGGCGGCGGCCGGGAGGTATCGTATGAAAACAAAACACCGAAATCGTGGACTCCGCGCCCTGCTTGCGCTGTTTTCCACACTCATTATGCTGACAGCGCAGGACTTTGCCGCAGCGGATGAGGAAAGCACGGTCAACCTGATCTTCATCCACCACAGCTGCGGGGAAAACTGGTTGAACGACGGGCTTCTATGCGAAGCGCTCAACGAGAACGGCTTTCACGTTGCCGATATTGATTACGGCTGGCGGGAATACGGCGACCACACCGACACTGCCGATTGGCCCATGTGGTTTACGGATACGGTCATGCCGCTGGTTTACAGGGAAATGCGCGCCATGACCGCGCCAAACGCCATCGCCCCGGCTGCCGGCGAGAATACCATCGTACTGTTCAAAAGCTGCTATCCCAACAGCGACGTGGGCAGCAGCATGCAGGATGAAATGGCAATCTACGAAGGCCTGCTTCCGTATTTCTCCGCGCACCCCGATAAGCTGTTCATCCTCGTCACGCCGCCGCCGATGCTGTTCATCTCCCATCCGGAGGTTACCAGAGCGCTGTGCGACTGGCTGAGCGACCGGGAAACGGGCTGGCTAGCCGGGTTTGCGGCAAACAACGTTTTCGTGTTCGATTTCTACAACGTGCTCACCCACCCCGACGCGCACCACCGCTACGTAAACGGGCAGGAGGAGCACGTTGGCATCGAAGGCGCCGATACGCTGTACTATGATTCCGACGGGGACGATCATCCAAGCACCGACGGCAACCGCAAAGCGACGCAGGAGTTTCTCAGCCTGCTCAATCACTGGTATGGCCTTTACACAATGACCGAATGAAAAACGAAGAGGTGTAGCCAATGTTCAGCAAATCCATCAGTCACGTTGAAAAGGCAATCGCGAAAAGCAACGTACCCTCGCTCATCGACCTGTGCGGCAACAAGGACAGGGACATATGCCTGGCCGCGATTGCGGGTCTGGGCTCCGTTGGCGGCGATGACGCGTCCAACAGCCTGGTATCCCAGTTCAACAATCCCGATCCCAAGGTGCGCATCGCCGTGGCAAAGGCGCTTGGCCATCTGGGCGATATGCACACCAAGGCCTTCGTATCCGCCCAGCTGAGCAAGGAAAAAGACCCTGAGGTTCTTGAAGCGCTGCGCACGGCGTACAGGCAAATCAAGGATTATTGAACCCAACAGCATCTGCGTCCCGCAAGCCCAAACCGCAAACCGCACAGAATGTACGCCGCACAGCAAGCGGCGTTTGTTCCGGCAGGGCTGTATACGAAAAGATGCCGTTGCATCGGCGTTTTGATTTTCCTATATACAAACTGAAAATCTATGATATACTTTCCTCGTTACCATTCAGTTGCTTCAATGTGTTTCCTGGTTCCAGTTCACCCGAGAAACC
Source organism: Candidatus Limiplasma sp. (assembly GCA_036759125.1). GTDB lineage: Bacteria > Bacillota > Clostridia > Christensenellales > Aristaeellaceae > CAXXOK01. The sequence continues at coordinate 2,133 of DAIOVG010000168.1, read as the reverse complement.
AAAAAAACCATGTGCCGCCTGAAGAGTACAAAACGATTGGAACCAAAAACATTTGAAGGAGAATCCCTATGTTCAATGACAAAACCCTCACCTGCCGCGATTGCGGAACCCCCTTCACCTTTTCTGCATCCGAGCAGGAATTCTTCGCCGAAAAAGGCTTCACCAACGAGCCGACCCGCTGCCCTTCCTGCCGTGCGGCCCGCCGCAACAGCGGCTCCCACAGCAATAGCCGCGGCGGCGAGCGCAGCTACGGCAACAGCAACCGTGGCGGCGACCGGCCCATGTATGACGCCGTTTGCGACAGCTGCGGCGTTACCACCAAGGTGCCCTTCCAGCCGCGCGGCGACAAGCCCGTGTACTGCCGCGACTGCTTTAACCGGATCAACCCGCGCTAAACTTCCGCAAGAACATCAACGCCCCTGCCAATCGGCAGGGGCGTTTTTTTCGTGCAACGTATGCGGGGCAGCATCGCATCAGCTGAACTGCGCGTCATACAGCTCCCGGTAGAAGCCGTGCTTTTGCATCAGCTCCGTATGGGTGCCGCTTTCCACGACGTTGCCATCCTTCACGGCGAGGATCAGGTCGGCGTTTTTGATGGTGGACAGGCGGTGGGCCACGATAAAGCAGGTTTTGTCCTTCATCAGCAGGCGCATGGCCTTTTGAATTTTCACCTCGGTATGGGTATCCACGTTGGAGGTCGCTTCGTCCAGAATGAGCATTCTGGCATCCACCAGCATGGCGCGGGCGATGGTTAACAGCTGCTTCTGACCCTTGGAAATGTTGGTGCCGTCGTCGGACAGGATGGTCTGGTAGCCATCCGGCAGTCCCATGATGAAATGGTGAATATGCGCGGCCTTGGCAACGGCCACGACCTCGTCCATAGTTGCGCCGGGCTTGGCGTAGGCAATGTTGTCAAACACGGTGCCGTGAAACAGCCACGTATCCTGCAGCACCATGGAGTACGCCCGCCGCAGGCTGTCGCGCGTCAGACCGCGCACAGGATGCCCGTCTACGGTAATGGTGCCGTTTTGCACGTCGTAAAAGCGCATGAGCAGGTTGATCAGCGTGGTTTTCCCCGCGCCCGTCGGGCCGACGATGGCAATCAGGCTGCCGCGCCGCGCCGTAAAGCTCAGGTCCTTGAGCACCGGCTTGCCATCCACATAGCCAAAGTGTACGTCGCTGAGCTCCACGTCGCCCTGCACCTGGGTCAGCGGCTGCGCGTCCAGCTCGTCGGGGATTTCCACGGGCTCATCCAGCAGGGAAAATACGCGATCCGCCGCGGCCAGGGCCGACTGCAGCTCGCTGTAGATATTGGCGATTTCGTTGATCGGTCCGGAGAACTTCCGGCTGTAGAACACAAACGCGGAGATATTGCCGATGGTGATGCCCCCCGCCAGGTATAAAAGCATTCCGAATACGCTGATCAAAGACATGGACAGGTTGTTGATGAAGTTGACGCTGGGGCCGGTGGTGCTGGCAAAGTACTCGCTTTTGTAGTACGCGTCGACCACCTCATCGTTGAGCACATCAAAATCGGCCACGGTGTTCTGCTCCTGATGGTAGGCCTTGAGGGTTTTCAGCCCCGAGATGATCTCCTCGGAGTAGTCGTTCAGCTCGCCCATCTTGCGCGAGCGCTTGCGGAACAGGGGCTGCGTGCGCCGGGTGATAAACCGCGTAATGAATACCGACATGGGCACCGTAACCAAAAACACCAGCACCAGAACAGGCGAGATGGAGATCATCAGCACCAGCGAGCCCACAATGGTGATGACGCTGGTGAGCACCTGCACCACATCGGACGACAGGGAGGTGTTGATGGTATCCACATCGTAGAAAATGCGGCTGAGCACGTCGCCCACGGGGTGGGTGTCAAAAAAGCCGACGGGCATCTCCGCAATGCGGCTGAACAGGTCCTTGCGCATGGTGCGGGTTACGTTGCGGCTGATGTATACCATCAGCACGGATAACAGATACGCAAAGATCGACGACGCCAGGTAGAAGATCGCCATGAGCAGCGCATAGTGCAGCACGCCCGGCATATCCACCCCGCCCTGTTGGGTGCCGATGCTGTCGATCGCCTTACCAGCGAGCGTCGGCCCGATGAGCGCAAACGTGTTGGATACCAGGGTCAGC
>DAIOVG010000167.1:0-5646 GCA_036759125.1 Candidatus Limiplasma sp. | reverse complement strand
GCGAGCCCTTTGAAAACAGTCTGCGCAGCAGCCAAAAGTCGGCAGCAAGCGCCAGCGCGCAGAGAACGGGATACGAAAGCGACAGCGCAATGCCAATGGTGGTGCCCAGATAGAGTACAACCGCACAGCTGACGACAATCGCCATTCCGCCGAACATGGACATCGCCGCGACCCAGTTTTGCTTGATGGCTTCCGTTTCGCTCTTCCAGCCGAATTTCGGATGCTTGATATCGCGATGCAGGCCGATAACCGCGTTGGAGAGCATGAACAGCTGCGCCAGCACAAACCCAAGGATGATCGGCAGCGCCAGCGACGGCAGCAGCACAGCCAGCACAATAGCCATGGGCAACGAAATGAGCAACGCAATTGTGACGCCCATCAGAAGCTTGGAAAGCAGAATATCCTTGGTCGGCACAGGCAGCGTTACATAGAACGAGTGCCGTTTCCCTTCACGCGAGATCGCCGTTGCTACCCCCATATTCATCGACCCGGCCAGGGCAAACAGCGCCGAGCTGCCCGCAACCAGAAGTATGGGGTTTAATCCCTCGATCATCGGCACAATGCCGGCCAGCTCACTCATACCGCTTTGCTTGCTCAGCGAGAAGAACAAGATCATGACCGGAAACATAATGCCCCCGACCAGGCAGTTGAGCGCATAGGTCGGCGAGGAAAAGATCTCCTTGAGCTCTCTGCGGTAGAGCGCGCGCAGCGGTGTACGCACAGCCTGGATGCCGCGTACGCGCTTCAGGCTGGCATCGGCGCGAACACGCGCCTCGCTTTGGCGGATTGCCAGCTGCTGATAGCTGCCGCCCAGCACGTAGGTCGCCAGCAGCAGCGCGCCGACATTAACCCCGGCAAACAGCACCCACTGCAGCATGCCATCCAGGCCGCCATTCATCAATGCGCCGGCAAACCAGGCAGCCGGCGGATAGAAGCTGGACATGCCCTGTAGCATCGCGTGCTGGCTCTGGGCCAGCTGCTGCATAATATCGGCAGGGTTTCCGCTGTTGATTGAGGACGTCAGCTGCATTTGCCCAAACACGACCAGAAAGATAAACGCAACGCTGAAGACCATCGTCAGCGCTTCCCTATGCTTCCACAGCGAGGACAGCCTGACCAGCACAAACGACAACAGCGTGACCACAATCATCGGCAAAAGCGGAATCGCGAGCGTTAGGATTGTGCTGAACAGGTAATAGGCGATGCCTTTCCCGGCATGGATGCCGTACATGATGATCACCGGCAGGCACATCGCCAGCGCAATCAATGCTTCTCCCATCCACACGCGCAGTAGCTTTGCCAGCATCAGCTGCCGCGAGGAGATCGGCAACGCGGATACGAACGCCAGATCTTTCGTAAAAAACAGTTCGCTCAGGAGGTAGAAGAAGCCCAAGAATACGATCAGCAAAGACGAAATCACGACCACAACCGCAAGCATGGTTTCCGGCTCGCCAAGCTGCACAAAGGCCTGGAACAGGTGATATTCCATGAAAATCAGGTATCCGGCCATCATCAGCCCATACAGCAGCAGGCCGAACGCCATGAATACTTTTTTCTTTTTCGTTTTATCCAGGCCGAACAACGCAAACGGGTTGAACGATTTCAGCCTGGTTTTCAACAGCAGTTTTACATACGGGGGCATCTTCACTCACGCCTCCTTTGAGGTCAGGTCTAGGAACAAATCCTCCAGCGTTTTGGAATGATCACCCTTCATCAGGGCATCCATAGCGCCCTGGGCAATCAGCGTTCCCTTGCGGATGATGCCGATTTCGTCGCACAGGCGTTCGGCGACGTCCAGCACGTGAGTGGAGAAGAACACGGTTCTTCCGTCATCGCACAGCCGCTGCATTTCCTGCTTGAGTACGTGCATGCTCGCGGGATCCAGCCCCGTCATGGGTTCGTCCAGAATCCAGATGCGCGGCTGATGGATGAGCGAGCCGATAACCTGAAGCTTTTGCTTCATGCCGTGGGAATAGCTGCGGATCTGCTGGTTGACTTCCTTCTCCAGCGAAAACATGGGCAGCATCCGGTCGATATGCGCTTTGCGCTCGGCTTGGCCCACCTGGTACACATCCGCCAGGAAGGTCAGGTATTCCATCCCCGTCAGCCTGTCGAACATCTCAAAGCTATCGGGAACAAACCCGAACATCCGCTTGGCTTCGAGCGGGTTTTTCTCCAGATCGACGTTTTCCAGCCATATATGGCCGGAATCGGCGCTCAGGATTCCCGTCATTATGTTAATGGTCGTGGTTTTTCCAGCGCCGTTTGGACCCAGAAAGCCAAAAACCTTGCCGCTTTCCACTGTCATAGTCAGTCCGTCCACGGCTTTCACCTTGCCGCCGCCATAGGCCTTGGAAATATTCTCTAAGCGAATCATACCAGCACCTCCGTACTTACAGTTATTTGTTAAGGATATCACAAACAGACAAAAAAGGAAGCGGACTTGCTCCACTTCCTCATTTTTTGGGTTGAAATCCGCGTTATTGCGCCCGTTCCTGGATCATATCCTTGACCTTCATCAGGCGGGTCAGGTTGCCGCGTTCGTTCTCATCGAGCTTCATGGTGATGAAACGGATGGTTTCCTGGAACTGCGGAATCATGACATATTCCAGCGCGTTAACCCGGCGGCGCGTTTTCTCGATCTCATCAGCCAGCAGATCGCAGGTCTTTTCCACCTCCGCAAGCTTGATCAGCTTGGGCAGAAGCTCCGCAAGGCTTTCAATCGCGCCGTCCAGCTGGGCGGTTGTCTCGGCCAGGCCGTAGCTCAAGGTAGTCTTGCTTTCCTCTTCTTTGGTGGTCAGGGTCGGCACTTGGACGCTCAAGATGCTCTTGATGCCCATATCCACGGCGATGGTGCGCGCGGGGCTTAACAGCGCCTCTTCCATAAAGGCGGGTTCCACCACGGCGCGCGCCATGGCAAAGCCGGACAGGGCAAACCCAAGCTCCTGCTCCACTTCCTTGCGCAGGCGGTGGTTTTCACGGATAAGCGCGATAAACTGGCGTACCATCTCGTCCCGCTTGTCCTTGAGCAGCTTGTGCCCGCGTTTTGCGGTGACCAGGCGGCGCTTCACGCGCGTTAATTCCATGCGCGTGGGGTTCACGCGCAACGCGGCTGCCATCAGCTATGCTCCTCCTCGACTTCATCGCGGGTCTCTTCAATGGTGTTGTCGTGCAGGTATTTATCCAGCATATCGTCGCGGATACGCTTGAGCTCGTTTCGCGGGAGGATGGATAACAGCCCCCAGCCCAGGTTCAGCGTTTCCTCGATAGAACGGTTGGTTTGATAACCCTGCGACACATACTTTTTCTCAAACTCATCGGCAAACGCGGCGTATTTTTTATCCACATCCGTCAGGGCCGCGTCGCCCAGAATGACCGCGAGCTCCTTGGCGTCCTTGCCGCGCGAATAGGCGGCGAAGAGCTGGTTCATGGTCGCGGCATGGTCTTCGCGGGTTTTACCCGCGCCGATACCCTTATCCTTCAGGCGGCTCAAGGACGGCAGCACGTCAATCGGCGGCGAAATGCCCTTGCGGTGCAGCTCGCGGCTAAGGATAATCTGCCCTTCGGTGATGTAGCCGGTCAGGTCGGGAATCGGGTGGGTTTTGTCGTCCTCGGGCATGGTCAGGATCGGGATCTGGGTGATCGAGCCCTTTTTGCCGATCACGCGGCCCGCCCGTTCGTACATGCTGGCGAGGTCGGTATACAGGTAGCCGGGATAGCCGCGGCGGCCGGGCACTTCCTTGCGCGCGGCCGAAACCTCACGCAGGGCCTCGGCGTAGTTGGTGATATCGGTCAGAATGACCAGAACGTGCATATCCTTTTCATAAGCCAGGTATTCCGCCGCTGTAAGCGCCATACGGGGAGTGGCGATGCGCTCGATGGCAGGGTCGTTGGCCAGGTTCATGAACAGCACCGCACGCTCGATAGCACCCGTGCGGCGGAAGTCGCTGATGAAGTATTCCGCTTCCTCAAACGTAATGCCGATTGCGCCGAAAACAACGGCAAACTTTTCGTGCGCGCCCAGCACCCGCGCCTGGCGGGCGATTTGCGTGGCGAGCTGGGCATGCGGCAGACCGCTGCCGGAGAATACAGGCAGCTTTTGGCCGCGCACCAGCGTATTCAGGCCGTCAATGGCGCTGACGCCGGTTTGGATGAACTCGTTGGGATAGTCGCGGGCGGCAGGATTGAGCGGCTCGCCGTTGATATCCATGCGCTTGTCGGGTATCAACTGCGGGCCGTTATCGCGGGGGTTGCCCATGCCGTCGAACACGCGGCCCAGCATATCCATGCTGACGCCAAGCTCGATGGAATGGCCCAGAAACCGCGCGGATGAGGACTCGATTTGCAAGCCGTTGGAGCTTTCAAACAGCTGTACCAGCGCTTTGCTGCCGTTGATCTCCAGCACTTTGCCGCGCCGGATCTCGCCGTTCGCCTGCTTGATTTCCACCAGCTCGTTATACGATACGCCTTCGACCTGATCCACGAGCATCAGGGGACCGACGACCTCTCTAATGGTGCGATATTCTTTGAGCATCGTTTACGCCTCCCCTTCTTCTGCGATGGCTGCGATCTGCCCGGCCAGTTCGTTTTCAATGTCCGTAAACTGCGCAAGCTTGTCTTCGGGAATGTACTTCGCCCTGCCGATCTTTTCACGGACAGGCAGCTCGATGACGTCGGACAGATTCGCGCCGGCATCCAGCGCCTGCCTGCCCTTTGTGTAGAACTCCAAAATCAAACCAAGCATCAGGAACTGCTTTTTGGTGGACGTAAAGGTATCCACGTCGTCAAAGGCGTTTTGGTGCAGGTAATCTTCACGCAGCGACCGGGCAACCTCCATGGTCAGCCTGTCCTTCCAGCTCAGGGCGTCCATGCCGACGAGCTGAACAATTTCCTGCAGCTCAGCTTCCTCCTGCAAAACCAGCATGGCGCGCTGGCGCAGATCGTTCCATTCGGGGGCAACGTTATCGTTGAACCAGCCCTCCAAATGCGTGGTATACAGCGAATAGGACTGCAGCCAGTCGATGGCCGGGAAGTGGCGCTTGTACGCCAGCTGTGCCGACAGACCCCAGAACACCTTGACAATACGCAGCGTTGCCTGCGAAACCGGCTCGGAAATATCGCCGCCCGGAGGCGACACGGCGCCGATGGCGGAGATACTGCCCTGGCGGCCATCGCCGCCCAGACACTTCACCACGCCTGCGCGTTCGTAGAATTCTGCGATACGGCTGGACAGGTAGGCCGGGTAGCCTTCCTCGCCGGGCATTTCTTCCAGGCGGCCGCTCATCTCGCGCAGAGCCTCGGCCCAGCGGCTGGTGGAATCGGCCATGATGGCGACTTTATACCCCATATCGCGGAAGTACTCGGCCAGTGTGATACCGGTGTACACCGATGCTTCACGAGCGGCTACGGGCATGTTCGAAGTGTTTGCAATCAGAACCGAACGACGCATCAGCGGCTCACCGCTGCGGGGGTCCTTCAATTCCGGGAACTCCGTCAGCACGTCGGTCATCTCGTTACCACGCTCACCGCAACCCACGTACACGACGATGTCCGCATCGACCCACTTGGCCAACTGATGCTGAACGACCGTCTTGCCCGTTCCGAACGGTCCGGGGACGCAGGCGGTACCACCCTTGGTAATCGGGA
>DAIOVG010000166.1:0-5679 GCA_036759125.1 Candidatus Limiplasma sp. | reverse complement strand
CATGGTTTTCGGGCAGGGAGGGAACCTGTACGACTTCGAATGCGTGCTCAAAAACGCCTGCCATAAAACCACGGTCGAACGCGCGCGTTCCGCCGGGCGCGTACTGGCGTTTGATGGCCTCATATATCTCCGCATTGCCGGACAGGTAAATGCGAAAGCCGCCCTTCATCCACAGCAGGGTTTTGACCAGGCGGCTGATATAGTAAAGGTTTGCCTCCCGCATTGCCTTTGCACTGTGGATGCGGGTTTGATACGCGGCAATCTGGCCATCGTTGCGCTCAACGGCAATGCCGAACGCCTTATCGGCACCCTTGAGAAACGCGTTGTTGAACAGATGCAGCGGGATGAAGTTGGGGTCGAGTTTCGGCACGTTTTGATAGACTATGTCCAGGCCCAGATATCGCATCATGACAGCACCCCGATCGTTTGTGTAGATAGTAATACAGTATTATCAACTAGATTATCTCACGGCGTCCGCCGAATGTCAATACCCAATCGGCAAGTACGGAAACAATCCGTATCAGCCAGACCATACGTTGACGTAAGGTATGGAATTATGTCATACTGCAATGGATTATATGGAGTGAATCCGTTCACCAGGAAACAAGGACAGGGATAACATGCAGAAAAACAAGACGTCCGTAGATGCGTCCTATTTGCGGAAAACGAACAAAAGGCTGATTTTAAATACCGTGTTTGCGCTGGAAACGACCTCAAGGGCGGAGCTTTCCAAAGCGCTCAGTTTGAGCAAACCGGCGATTTCCGATAACCTGGCCGAACTGCTGCGGCTAGGCGTGGTGGAGGAGTTCGGCGAAGGTGCGACCACCAGAAAGGGCGGGAGGCGGCCTTTGCTGCTGCGGTTTAACAAAAATCACCGGTTCGTTATCGCGCTGGACTTAAGCTACTCCAACCCCGTCGCGGTATTGGGAAATCTACGCAACGAAATCGTCACGCAGACCGACATCCGTATGCCCGGCAATATCTCCCTGCAACAGTATGTTAAAAACATCGAAAACGGGATTGCATTGCTGCTGCACAATGTCGGCTGCGGCATGGAAGAGGTATTCTGCATCGCGGTCTCGTCGCCCGGCGTGTTTGACGCGGAGGGGAATATCATCTCCCAAAATACGGGATACGGCCGCGTGCTGTGGAACGAAAGCCGTTTGCGGGAGGCGCTGGGCGAACAGTACGGCGCGAAGTTGATCGTTAAAAACGATATCAAGGCGGCAGCGCTGGGGGAGTGGGCGTACGGCGCCGGACAGGGTGAGGAAAACCTGCTCTACGTAAGCTGCGGCGCGGGCCTTGGCGCGGGGCTTGTGCTTAATGGCGAGTTGTTTGAAGGCGCGCATTTCAACGCGGGCGAGATTTTCTACTATCTGGACAGGCAAGGGTTGGGTACCGCCCACACGCTGGAAGACCGGATTTGCATGAAGCAATTGATCGAAAGCTGTACGGATGATATCCGGGCGGGGGCTGAAACCTGCCTGCGGTATACACAGGAGCCGATCGGGTTTCAGGATATCGTAGAGGCATATGAAAACGGAGATCCTTACATCTGCCGGAGAATCGAACGGATCGCGCAGGAACTGTGCATGTTGATGTTCAACCTGGGAAATTTTCTGGGCCTGAACAAGGTGATCTTCGGCGGGGAATATGCCGTGTTTGGGGAAACGCTAACGGCCGAATACAAAAGCCGTATGGAGCCGCGCCTGCCTTCAGGAGCGGGCATGCACATGGCACAGCTCCACTGTTATTCCAGTATCTACGGCATGCTGTTTATCGCCACAGAGGAATACTTTTCGGCGGTTTGCAGATAAACCTCCATATCAAGTTTGCACACAATACGATAGATCTGTTGTGTGTTGTCAGGGAACTAAAGATCGGCGTCTTCTTTAGAAAGGCAGAACACTGACGGCTTGTCGAGGGAAGGTGAGTTGATGCAAACCATTCTCGCCTCTTTTGTTCAGGAGGAAAGCCTGTCAATAAGCGGAAACCGGAAGTGGAAAATGTGCTGGGATTCAAGAAATCTTAATGACATTAAGGTATCTGCAGGATCGTTAGTGTGGTATAAGCACGCGAAATATTTATATGAAGTAGAGCAACCAATCTCCGTGTGTATAAAAAAGTTGTCACACATCTCCAAAATATTGTCGATGGATGATAACTCGTTCTGGGTATGTGGGTCCATCATTACAGCAAGGTAGATATCCTCTTGAGATTATTTTACGCGCATCACACTCTGAGCAATACGAACTGCTACTTCTTCATCGATCCCGTTCGTTTGTAATACAAAGAATAACCGTCCGTTATCCCAGTAGATGTAGATATGACTGTCTTTGATGGCTATAAAACCGCTGTCATTCCCGATGGTGATAGCCTCAATGGTAGCATTTTCAGTATCAATATTAGCCATCGTAGAATCCCCGTATTCAGAGAATACAATTTTTATGGCGTTATTCTCGTTGTCGTTGAATTCGACCATGTGGTTACCAGGGAATGAAATGACGACATTGCCTTCGAAACCCGCAGGAATATAGGAGGGATAGTATTCTCCGTTCCACTCCGCTGGAATCTCAAAGGACGCATCTGCGTCCTCGACCAAACTCAATGATGTATACTGTTCTTCGATTTGTACCAACATTTTCATGACCTGCACGCGAATTGTGTGGCTGGTGGCGATGGCGACCCCGCCGACAACCGTGATCACCGCAATGAGGATCGCGGCAATCTGCCCGATCTTGGGTAATGTCTGACGGAAGAACGTTCTGGTACGCTGCAATCGGAAATACCGATGGATTCTGGCGAGGTTCTTCTTGTCTTGTCGAGCACAAAATGCTTCGTATGCAGCTGTGTTCCCGGATGCGTTCTCTTGTTCGATCTCTGCAAGCAGCGCGTCCGTTTCCTGCTGCAGTAACAATTCACCCAAGAGATCATAGGCTCTCTCATTGATATCCCTATATTCCGCTGGTTTGGATAACCCTTTGTTTGCCATACGCTTAATCCTGTCTCTCCATCGCTAGCTGTTCCAGCCTGCTTTTCGCCCTGGATACCGCGGTACGGACCGCGCCTTCTGAAATCCCTGACAGAACTGCGATATCCGCATACTCCAGCTGGTCAATGTGCCGCAGCCGAATCAACTCGCAGTCCTTCTCACTCAATTCAGGAAATGCGCTTAACAGATCGGAGGACAGGATGTGATTGAATACGATGTCCTGCACATCCTCTGTTCCCTCAATCTCTTCCAAGTCCTCACCATTGGGTCCGAAATCGAAGTGTAGACGCTGCCGCTTGAGCTCCCGCAGTCTGGTTAAGCAAACATTCCTAACAGTAGAGACGATATACGATGCCCTTTTGTTACAGGCAACTTCTTGTAAAGTCTCACATTTTTTGCAAAGGCGTTCCACGGCGCTGCTGACGGCATCGTCAACTTCCGCATGATTGCCATCAAAAAACTGATAAGCCGTTTTATACATCAGCGGCTTGTATTGCAGATAGATATCCGTGAGAAACTGCCGGTCCTCGTCGTTTTCAATCAGTAGAATTGGCAGGGGAAGGATCGTTCCATAGAGCTCCAGGATTTGCCGGATATCAAGGTTAGACATGGCTTTACTCACTCCGATTTTGGATCGGCGAAAATCGCTCGATGCTTTTTTATAGGCTTCCATCTTATCAGCCATCCCTTGCTTGTCAAGCATAGATAGGCCGGGAATTGTACTGGAATTCTAATTATGAAAAAATCATATAATATTTTCTGAAGGGTGTAACAAACGCGCATCGGCGTGCGTCTAGTGCAGTAGAGAAAGCGCACGATTGAGGTGAGACTCGTTATGAAATGTTGGTTTTCGGAAAAGGGGAGGTGTATAGGGAAATTTCGGCGATTTGTCTACCGGTCACAAGCAATATAACAGCACATGCGCATTTCATTGCGTATGAATAAACAAAGAGAGGATTTATAATTGTTGAAATGAGTACAGAGACATTAATCGATTACAGGATTTTAGGACGAAATATCAAGGATGCCAGAGAACGCTTAGGAAAAACACAGGCTGCTATCGCAGAGGAAATGCAAATCATCACATCTACGTATGGAAAGTTTGAACGCGGAGCACTGAAACCCAGTCTGGAGCGATTGGTTGCTATCTGTCAGATATTACGAATGAGCGTTGAGAACAGCCTGCGCGGCGCCGTGAAGGCGGATATCATCACTTCGAATGCGCCGCCAGCCAATGACAAGTATCTGTTTGAGTTCAGAGTTTTAATGGACCAGTGCCATTCGCCGAAGAGTATTCAAGCCATGCTGGCACTTTGTCAGCAAGTAGTAATTTTAGAAAACAGTAAGTAATGCAATAAGCAATTGATTTCATCCCCACACCAAACGGTGTGGGGATTTTCTGTTTGTGGGCATCAATTTTTAACACGATGCTCTGCTGCAGACATCATTAAGATCGACTAAGATGGGAGCGTAGGGAAAGCCCAGGATGGATGTCGTACAGCAATAGAAAGGAGTACCCAAATGGAAAGAGACTTGTTCTCGTCAGCCTTTGTACCCAAATGGGGAGAACAACTGGAACATCTGGCAAACCTCGCACTGACAGAACCCTGGAAATTCAAGAGACCGGTGTTCCAACGCAAATACGCGGATTACACAGTACTGGAACGGTATATCAACAATATCTTCACGGCACAGGTTTTCGAACATCAGCATGCCGCCGATAAGGAAGAAGCGGATTCTCGATTCCTGATCAATGACGGATACGCATGCTTTCATACCGGACTGCTATCGAAACGGTATAAGGGTATTTATGGGTACTTGGAAAAGAACCGCAACGAATGGGCGGAACAGCCGTATGTACTCAGAGGGTTTATGGATGATTCCCATCCGTTTCTTAAAAAGATAGAAACATTACCAAAGAAACCCTTATCCGATCTGCAACTGGAAGGCATCGGGTTTAAGCCGGACTGGCCGATTCGCGTGAATGTCGGGCATATTCTGGACGATCCGGCGAACTTCGAGCGGATCCCGGAACATATACGATATTTCCCTAACCTGCCGCTCCTATTACAGACCAGCGTAGAAACATTACGGCTTACAGCCGAAATCATGCCGTCCATTGTCGTTCCGCAGCTCTACAGCGGGGCCATTCAGTTCCTGATCCCGATCTGCCTGACCGATCCCAGCAATCCGGATCTGGCGATGACGATTGAGCGGATGGACGGCTATTATATTGGAAACACCTGCCTGACACTGGAAATGGCATATAGCAATGCCAGGTTACTGGCAATACCGACCGCGCCGTGGCTCACGGCACTGGTAGAGTAACGGGTAAAGGAGAGGATAAGCCTATGGCAAAAAGATGAGTTGCCCTCTGTGTAAGACAGTCTTGTTTTACCTGAGTACAGAGGGGAAAGGAGATTTGATCATCCGGTGTCCGCGGTGTCACCGCTGGATCGTTTTGCATCTTGAAACTTCCAAGGACAACCGCATAGCAAGTATGAAGAAGGGCATTGACTGAAGCGACCGGCGTCAATCGGCTGCCATGCAGGTCATCACCGAACCATGCGTTCAACGGGGTGCCTCCCGGAAAAACCCTGCTTCTTGAAATCATTGCACCAACAGCAATTCCACTGAGCAACGGGGGCCGGGCACGGGATCATCAAATCGCCGGTTGATTGCGTCTA
>DAIOVG010000165.1:0-5844 GCA_036759125.1 Candidatus Limiplasma sp. | reverse complement strand
GTCGATCATGATCAGATCGGGAAAGCGAGAGAAGCGGCCCTCATCGACCGGCTGACCCTTTTCCTCGCGTTCCCTGCGCTCCTCCAGCCCGTGGGTGAAGCGGCGGCGCAGAACCTCCTCCATAGAGGCGAAATCGTTGGCGCCTTCTACGGTTTTGATGCGGAAATGGCGATATTGCTTTTTGTTGGGCATGCCCTGCTCAAACACCACCATGGAGCCGACGGAGAGGTTGCCCTGGGTGTTGGAAATATCGTAGCCCTCGATGCGGCGGGGGAGTATCGGCAGGGACAGGGCGTCCTTGAGCTCCTGCATGGCCATGGTGGTGCGCCGGAACTTGATCTGCTTGCTCTGCTGATGTTTGAGCAGCACATCCTCGGCGTTTTTCACGGCAATTTCCACCAGCCTGCGCTTCTCGCCGCGCTGCGGGCTGAGCAGGGTGACGGCCGCGCCGCGCCGCTCGCGCAGGAGCTGCTCCATTTCACCCATATCTTCAATTTCGGCCTGTAATAGCACCTCGCGCGGAATCATGCGCTCCTCCCCGTAATACTGGGGGATGAACGCGGAGAGGATCTCCGCCGGGCTATCGCCGCCCTGGTTTTCCAGCAGATAATGCTGCCCGTCCTCCATGCGCCCCTGATGGATGTGCACAAGCTGCACCACCGCGTCGATGGCATCGGAGGCAACGGCGACAATGTCCTGCTCGACGGAGCGGGTCTGGATGGCGAGCTGGTGCGCCGAAACTGCCTGCACGTCGGCGATCATATCGCGGTATATGGCGGCCTGCTCGTACTGCATGGCGGCGGCGGCCTCGTCCATCTTGCGGCGCAGCTCCTTGAGCACGGGCTGGATATCGCCGTTTAGAAACGCGACGGACTGCTTCAAAATTTCGCCGTAGGCTTCCTCGTTGATGAAGCCCGCGCAAGGCGCGTAGCACTTGCCCGTATCGTAATACACGCAGGGGCGGTGCGGGCTTTTGAGCGGGAACTTCAGCGTACACCGGCGCAGCGGGAAATAACGCCCCAGCTCGTCGAGCACCTGGCGCACGGCCGTCGCCCCGATGTAGGGGCCGAAGTACTTTTTTCCGTCCTTGGGATCGTATGTGCGCGAAACGGTGAGCTTTGGAAACATTTCGGCGGGGTCGTAGCACAGGTAAGGATAGTGCTTGTCGTCCTTTAAGAGGATATTGTAAAACGGCCGGTGCTTTTTGATCAGGTTGCTTTCCAGCGTCAACGCTTCAAAATCAGTACGGCAAAGCAGGATATCGAAGTCGTCGATGCGCTCGACCATCGCCCGCACCTTCGCCGTGTGCCCCTCCGGGGAATGGAAGTACTGCCGCACGCGGTTTTTCAGGTTTTTCGCTTTGCCGATATACAAAATCTCCCCGTGACTCTTCATCAGATAGCAGCCGGGGCTGTCGGGGAGCATCGCAATTTTATGGGCCAGATCGCCGGACATATGGGGGATTCCTTCCTTTGGTGTGCGTGGTCTTGACGGATAGAATGGCGCTTATTATAATGAAAACACTGCTACCGCATACCATCCCGACAACAACCGAATACGGACGAGGAGGTAACGATATGGGTGACTTCAACGCCTTTTACTACAATAGCTCACTAAGTCTGTGGTACCTCATCAGCGGCGGCCTGGCGCTTCTGGGCGCGGTCGCGGCGGGGGTGTATTTCCTTCACCCTGCAAGCAAAACGCGTTATACGGGGCTGATGCAGAAGCTCAACGCACACGTCAACTTCGAGCGGCTGATCTTTCCGGAACTTTTAAAGTTCGCCTATGTAGCCAGCGCGCTGTACGCCGTGCTGTCGGGCATCGTTACACTGGTTTCCGGCGCTATTGTGGCTGGAATCCTGATGATCGTCCTTGGTCCCATCGCCGTGCGTGTGGGTTATGAGCTGATCATGGCCGTCTTTTCGGTGCTCGACGGCATTAAGGAAACCAACCGCCTGCTGCGCGCGGGCGCGGCAACCCGCACAAACGGCCCGCAGCCGCACACACGGCCCATGCACGCTCCCCGCGACGGGGAAGAAGCCCATCCCAGGCAGTACCCGGGCGGCTACGACCCGCTGCATAAGGCATAACCCGGCTCAGAACAGCTTGCGCCACCTGAGCAGGAAAAACGCGACGACCGTCACCAGCGCGCTCACGCCGGTCACAATCCAAAATCCCAGGACATTGCCCTGAAACGGCACCCCTGTGTTCATACCCCATAGCGACGCAAACAGCGTTGGAATCGCCAGCATCACCGTCAGGCTGGTGAGCACCTTCATGACGATGTTGAGGTTGTTGGAGATAATCGAGGCGTAGGCATCCATCGTGCCGGACATAATGTCGCGGTAGATGTTACACATTTCAATGGCCTGTTTGTTTTCGATGATGACGTCTTCCAGCAGGTCGGCGTCCTCTGGGTATTTGCGCAGCATATCCATGCGCATCATCTTTTCCAGAACGATCTCATTGCCCTTGAGCGAGGTGGAAAAGTAAACCAGCGATTTTTCCAGCTGCATCATCTGCAAAAGCTCCTGATTGCGGAGGCTTTCCTGCAGGCGCTTTTGCACGAAGGTGGAGGCCTTGTCGATCTGTTTCAGGTACGCCAGATACCGGCTTGCGTTGCGGTTCAATAGTTGCAGAAGGAAACGGGTGCGCTTGTAGGTCCAGAACCCGCGGACCCGTTCCTCGGAAAAGTCGTTGATGATCGTGGATTCCCGCGAGGTAACGGTGATAATGACATCGTCCACCATAATGATGCCCATGGGGATGGTGGAGTAGCTATAGCCCTTTTCCTCGGTTTCCACATAGGGAACGTCCACGATGATAAGCGTCTGGTCGCCGTCGCGCTCAATACGCGCGCTCTCCTCTTCGTCCAGCGCGGCCTGCAGATACGTGGGGTCCAGCGCAAAGCGTGCGTTGAGACCCTGAATTTCTTCTTTCGTGGGCGACTGGAGGTGAATCCAGCAGCCCTTTTCAAAGGTCGTGATCTCGGAAAGATGATCCTCGACCGACAGAAATACCCTTTTCATGATAAAAACCTGCCTTTCCGTACGCCGCCGGGGTGACGGCGGTGTTTCCGAGCAGGTCTGAACATCATCAGCGCAGGCGGTCTACCGTGCCGCAGCCCTCTGCACAGCCTCTCGGAGCGTCGTATTCAATTTGATGCGGTAGAGGTTGCCAAAGTGCCTACTGTATGGGTCCGCGTCCACGTGCGCTCCTCCTTCTGGTGCAGAATGAAAAGGGGAATGTGCTTCCCTACGCTTATCATAGCCTTTGAAAGGCAGAAAGTCAAGGCGTAAAACCCGCTGGTGCTTCGTTGCATTCCCCCCGTCCGTCATGTATAATGAGGGCGGTTTCTTTATGACCTGACGATTGATTTTGCATGGTATGAAAGGATGAAATATCCGTGAAAAAACTTATTTCCGTTTTTCTGTGTCTTGTTTTGGTTTTGTCCGCCGCATCGTTTGCCGCCGCGGAGGAAAAACCCCTGAAAGTTGCCGTTTGTTTTGCCGAAGCGCTGGGCGATCTGGGGTTCAATGACAGTGCGTATGAAGGGCTTGCAAAGCTGGAAGCCGCGTATGGCGTGCAGGGCAGCTACGTGGAGTGCAAATCCGACGCCGGAAAATACCTGACCTCGCTGGTCGATGCCGCCGAGCAGAACGATATCGTGGTCGCGGTCGGCTGGCAGTACTGGGACGCGCTCACCGAGGTGGTGCCCCAGCTTCCCGATACCAAATTCATCTTTGTGGATAACGGTCTGGACGGCGTTGGCGACAACCTTCTGTCCATTACCTATGCCGAGAATGAAGGCTCGTTCCTGGCGGGCTACATCGCCATGATGACCTCCGCCACCAAAACCGTCGGGTTTGTGGGCGGCGAGGATTACGAGACCATCAACAACTTCTTTGTTGGCTACAAGCAGGGCGCGCTCCATGCCGATCCTACAGGGACGGTGCTTGCGCCTGTCTACGCCGGGGATTACGAGTCTCCCGACAAGGGCAAGGAGCTGGCCATCGCGCTGTACTCCAAAAACGCGGATGTGGTGTTCGCCGTCGCGGGCAAAACGGGCCTTGGCGTGTTTGAAGCCGCCAGGGAGCAGAATAAGTATGCAATCGGCGTGGACTCAGATCAGAAATATATCGACCCGGATCACATCATCTGCTCGATGGTCAAAAACATCGGGGAAAGCATTTATCAGGTGATCGGCCAGTACATTGCCGACGGCACTTTTGCCGGCGGCACGATCTGGGAAGCGGATATGTCTACCGGGATCATTTCCATCGGCTACGGTATGGAGGAAGAAATGCCCCAGCAGGTCGGCGACGATGTGAAGGCAGCTGTGGAAGAGCTTTCGCGCGAAATTCAAAATGGACTGATCGTGGTGGATTCCACGCGCTAATTTCAATGTGAAAACAGCCGCTGGGTTTCCGGCGGCTGTTTTGTTCCATCCATCGGCGGGGTTCCCGCTGATCTTTGCAAACGCTAGATAAGGACCTTCGATATGCACGATAACAACTTTCTGGTTGCGGACATCAAACGGCTGAAGCAGGAACGCAATGCGGTTATCCTGGCGCATTACTACCAAACCGGCGACATTCAGGACATTGCCGACTATGTGGGCGACTCTTATGGCTTAAGCAAGCTTGCCAAAGACACGGACGCGGATGTGATCGTGTTTTGCGGCGTCGCGTTTATGGCCGAGACGGCCAAAATTCTCTCGCCGCAAAAAACCGTGTTGCTGCCCGCGCCCGATGCGGGCTGCCCGATGGCGGATATGGTCACCCCGGAGGATGTGCTTGCGCTGCGTGCCAGGTACCCGGATGCGGCTGTCGCCTGCTATGTGAACTCATCCAGCGATGTCAAGGCTGTCAGCGACGTATGCGTGACCTCATCGAACGCCGTTGGCATTGTGCGGGCGCTCAGGCAAACGCGGGTCATTTTTGTGCCGGATCAAAACCTTGGCCGCTATGTGGCCGGGCAGCTGCCGGAAAAGGAGATCATCCTGCATCCCGGGTTTTGCACCGTGCACCACAGGCTGACGGCGCAGGAAGCCGACGCGGCGAAACGGCTGCACCCCGGCGCGCCCTTGCTGGCCCACCCAGAATGCACCCAGGCGGTGCTGGAGAGGGCGGATTTCATCGGCAGCACCGCGCAGATTTTGCAGCACGCGGCGCAGTCGAATGAAAGCGAGTTCATCATTGCCACCGAAGAAGGCATTTTGCACGAGCTGCACAAGCAAAACCCCGGCAAAGCCTTTCACCTGCTGACGAGCAAGCTGACGTGCGTCAACATGAAAAAGACGCGGATGCGGGATGTTCGCGATGCCCTCTTGTATATGCAGTATCCGGTGATGCTGGAAGACGCTGTGATGCGTAAAGCGCGCCACAGCCTCGACCGCATGCTTGAGCTGGCAAAGTGAGGGTGATCGCTTGCGCCGCCATATAACGGACCTCGCCGGGAAGGACTACATCACCCACGATGTGGATGTCGCCATCATCGGCAGCGGACTCGCGGGCCTGTACGCCGCGTACCATTTGCCGGATGCGCTTTCATGCGCGCTGTTCACCAAGAGCAAAATGCAAACCAGCTCCTCCTCGCTGGCACAGGGCGGCATCGCAGCGGTGACCGAGAAGGATGACCAGTTCCTGTACCATTACATGGATACGATTACCGCGGGCGCTGGGCTTTGCGACGAGGACGCCGTCAGGCTGATTGTGCGGGAAGGCCCCAGCGAGATCGAAACGATGCAAAAGATCGGCACCCGGTTCGATTTGAACGGCGAAGGCCGCCTGATGACCACGCGGGAGGGCGGGCACGGCATGCACCGCATCCTGCACGCGGGCG
>DAIOVG010000164.1:0-5895 GCA_036759125.1 Candidatus Limiplasma sp. | reverse complement strand
CGTCCTGCATAAGCTGCACGCCGGAAAGATCAATCGCTCCTTCAGCCGACGCGAAAGCGGCGACAGACAGCAGCAGGGCTACAGAGAGTACAAGTGCAAGTACTTTTTTGTTCATAATAGCAATCCTCCAAATTAAAAATAGAGTTGTGGTGTACAACTCCTTTGTATTCACTAAAGTATCATATTTATACGGACGTGTCAAGAGAAAATGCATAAAAACAAAAAGAATACGAGGCGGGTGGTTTTGAAGACTCCTGACATTGCCGTAATGCCGCGAAATCAGGCCAAACGCTATATGCGGAAAGGAAATCCGTGATAACTCTTTTGTACGCACCCGGCACGCATCACATGGCGATGCGACGCGGAAGCTGCGTGGTATACCCTCTGGTCTCATACGCAAATATACGTATGGTTATACCCTATAGCTTATATATATTCACGATTGACTGTATTTTGATGCATACGCCGCGCCCGGCTCGACCATTGGGCGCGGAAGTGATACAATCAAACCGGGTCAGCTAACTGATAAAACCCACGATACGGCTTGAGCGGCAGGCATCCATGAGCGATAAGGAGATTTGATGAGTACACAGCACACGGCGCCCGGAAAGCCCAGGCAAGCCGGACGTTTCTTTCAAATTTTAGGCATCCTGCAAAGGCATGGCGTCGTCCGGGGCGTAACGCCGGAAAAGCTCCGCGCGGTGCTGGAAGACCTGGGACCGACCTTTGTCAAGCTCGGCCAGCTTTTATCCATCCGCATGGATCTTTTACCGCAGGAATACTGCACGGAGCTGCAAAAGCTGCGCTCCGAGGTGAAGCCCATGCCCATGGATGAGGTCGCCCGCGTTGTGGAAGCCTCGCTGGGGATGCCGCTGCATGAGGCGTTTCCGATGTTCGAGCCTGTACCGCTGGGCAGCGCGTCCATCGCCCAGGCGCACGCCGCTGTGCTCCCCGGCGGCGAGCAGGTTGTGGTCAAGGTGCAGCGCGAGGGCATATACGATCGCATGGCCAGCGATATTGCGCTGCTTCGCAAGGCCGTTAAGCCCGTCAAGTGGGTGGGTTCGGTCGGGTCGATCGATCTGGATATGGTGCTCACGGAGCTTTGGAACGTATCGCAGCAGGAGATGGACTTCCTCAACGAGGCCGACAACGCCGAGGAGTTCATCCGCCTGAATCAGGATATCAAGCACATCGGCTGCCCGCAGCCGTACCGCGAGCTTTCCACCCGGCAGGTGCTGGTGATGGAGAAGATCGACGGCATTCAGATTGACAATCTTGAGGCCATGCGGCAGGCCGGGTATGACGTGGCGGACATCTGCCTGAAGCTGTGCGAGCATTATATGAAGCAAGTGCTGGACGATGGCTTTTTCCACGCCGATCCGCACCCCGGCAACCTGCGGGTGCGAAACGGGCAAATTGTGTTTCTGGATCTGGGCATGGTCGGCAGGCTGTCGGCCGGGGACCAGGCGGCATTTGAAAAGGCGCTGGCGGGCGTGGCCGCGCGCGACGCCGCGAGCGTAACCGAGGCGGTGCTGGCCATCACCCGCCACAGCGGGCCGGTTGACCGCCGCGCCCTGCACGACGACGTCAAGGCGATGCTGGACCAGTACCTGGAGATGGATCTGGGCCGGATGAACCTCGGCGATATCGTGCAGGAATACCTGCGCATCGCCCGTGACCACGGCTTGAAGTTCCCTCAGGGTATCACACTGCTCGGGCGCGGCCTCAGCACGCTGGAGGGCGTGGTCGCCGATATCAGCCCAGATATCAACTTGCTGGAGATTGTGGCGCAGCGCTTTGCCAGAAAAAAGCTTTCGCAAATCAACTGGAAGGAAGAGCTCTACAAAAACGCGCAGTCCGTGTATGAAACCGCGCACAAGCTGATGGGGATGCCCACGCTTGTCAACGATACCCTGCGCGCCGCGCTGGGCGGCGAGCTGACCGTGCGGGTGGAAACGGCGTCGTCCGCCGCGCAGCGGCGGGAGGAGCGGCGGCGCGCCGGCCGCCTGAACCGCAGCATCGTGTTTGCGGGTCTGTTCGCCGGCTCCTGCCTGCTGTCGCTAGCCGATGTTGCACCCCGTATCTTAGGCCTGCCGTGGATTGCCGCCGCTGGGTTTGGGCTTGCGGGGTTGCACGGCCTGCATAGCCTCTGGCAGATGCGGCGCAGCAGGGACTAGCAAAGCTTCCGTGTGAAAGGGTTCCCTGTTCAATTTTGGATGAACACGCAAAAATTACAGGCGCACAGTGCTGTGCGCCTGCAATTTTACGGATAATCCGGTAATACGGGAACAAATTCATGGTTTGTGATACAATGCGCGCAGGGGGGATCGGTATGGATGCTTTGGACCAGGCTATACTCGGCGAGCTGAAACAAAACGCGCGGGCGTCCGCATCAGAAATCAGCCGGAAGGTGAACCTGTCGGTACCGGCGGTTGCGGAGCGGATCCGGAAGCTTGAAAACGCGGGAATCATCGCAGGCTACGCCGTGCGTGTCGACCGTGAAAAGGCGGGGCAGGCTCTGCTTGCGTTTTTATTGGTGCGTATCGGCGGCACGGAAAACGCGAAAGCCTTCCGCCAGGACATCATCCGCCACGCCTGTGTGCTGGAGTGCCACCATGTGACGGGCGCGTACGACTATTTACTGAAAGTAGCGGCGGCGGATGTGAAAGCGCTGGAACAGTTTATCACGGGAACCCTCAAGGCCGTGAAGGGCGTATTGGATACCAACACCATGATATCGCTGCAAACGGTTAAGGAAGAGATCAACGTATGACGGATCGCGGTATGATACAAAAAGGCCTGCGCTTTGGCATGGCCCTGCAGCTGGCGGTGGGCCCTCTGTGTTTTCTCACGCTTCGCACCGCAACGGAG
Source organism: Candidatus Limiplasma sp. (assembly GCA_036759125.1). GTDB lineage: Bacteria > Bacillota > Clostridia > Christensenellales > Aristaeellaceae > CAXXOK01. The sequence goes on along the minus strand of DAIOVG010000164.1, from coordinate 3,024 downwards.
CGCGGGTTTCTGGCGGGGGTATCCGTAGCAGTTGCCGTCACGCTGGCGGATGCGCTGTTTGTGGCGCTGTCCTGCCTTGGCGCGGTCACCCTGTTAAAGCGGGCCAGGGTCAGGGCGGCGGTCACCTGGGTGGGCAGCCTGGTGCTTTGTCTGTTCGGCCTGAACATCATTGTAGGCGCGTTTGGAATCACCCTCATTCCGGGCCTTTCCCTGCTTGGCGCATCGGACGGCAATCCGTTCTGGCAGGGGTTTGTTCTCACGGTGTCCAACCCGCTGACAATCCTCTTCTGGGGCGGGGTATTCACCGCGCAGATTACGCAAAACCAGTGGACCCGGCGGCAGCTGTGGTGGTTTGCCACAGGCTGTGTGCTGTCCACCCTCCTGTCGCTTTCGCTGATCGCGGGTATCGGCACCGCGGTATCCGGCTTCCTGCCGGAGATCGCCATCCAGATCCTCAACGTTCTGGTCGGCGCGGCGCTGATTGTTTACGGCGTCCGGCTATTATACAAAAAGGATCAGGCGGTTTCCGCCTGATCCTTCGTTTTTTTGTCGGGTTTACAGCGTCAGCGTCAGCTCCGCCAAGCTGCAGGGCGGCAGCGTGAAGCTGACGCCTTCTTTGGCTACGGTGATGCCATCCAGCGGGACGAGGGATACGGGCTGGGAATCAAAATCGTTATACGCGTCCATATTTCCGGTCAGCAGCCGTCCGGTTGCGTGGGCAATCGCCATGCCCGGCTGCAGCCGGATATCAGCCGCCTTGTCAAGCCCGGTGTTGGAAAGCGTCACGGTCAGTGCGCCGTCCTTTTTCGACGCCGTCATGCTGATGGCGGGAACGGGGTGGTGCGCCGTGCCCGCCGGGCCCGCGTCCAGCGTGTGCTCAATGCGCTGGGCATCCTGATGCGCCTTGTACAGGTCGAACACATGGTAGGTCGGGGTCAGTACCATGCGGCTGCCCTCGGTGAGTACCACGGCTTGCAAAACATTGACGGTCTGGGCAAGGTTAGCCATCACAACGCGGTCTGCGTGCTTGTTGAAGATATCCAGCGTCAGCGATGCCACCATCGCGTCGCGCATGGTGTTCTGCTGGTACAGGAAGCCGGGGTTGGTGTCCGGTTCCACGTTGTGCCAGATGCCCCACTCGTCCACAATCAGCCCCACGCGGTGTTCGGGGTCGTACTTGTCCATCACGGCGAGGTGGCCCCTGATGATGCGGTCCATTTGCAGCGCGGCATGCAGGGTTTGGTAGTACAGGGCGCTGTCAAACTTTGTAGCGCTGCCCTTATCCGCCCATACGCCGGTGGGGATGGTATAGTAGTGCATGGTCAGCGCGTCCATTTTATCGTGCGCCATTTTCATGACGACATCGGTCCATTCCGTGTCGGCCGTGCCCGGACCGCAGGCGATTTTATACAGGGTATGCTTACCGTAATTGCGGCAGTAGGTCTGGTAACGGCGGTACTCGTTGGCGTAGTATTCCGGCAGCATGTGGCCGCCGCAGCCCCAGTTTTCGTTGCCGACGCCCCAGTACTTTACGCCCCAGCTTTCCTTGCGACCGTTCTGCCAGCGGCGCTGCACCACGGTGGAGTCGCCGTCGGAGTTGCAGTATTCCACCCATTCGGCCATTTCCCGGATGGTGCCGGAGCCCAGGTTGCCGTTGACGTAAGGCTCGCAGCCGATCTGGCTGCAAAGCTCCATGAACTCGTGCGTACCGAAGGAGTTATCCTCCACTACGCCGCCCCAGTGGGTGTTCACCATGCGCTTGCGGGCTTCTTTGGGGCCGATGCCGTCCTCCCAGTGGTACTCATCGGCAAAGCAGCCGCCCGGCCAGCGCAGCACAGGCACCTTGATGTGCTTGAGCGCTTCCACCACGTCCTTGCGCATCCCGTTGACATGGGGAATGGAGGAGTCCTCGCCCACATACATGCCCTGATAAATACAGCGTCCCAGGTGCTCCGAGAAATGCCCGTAGATGTTCCTGTTGATGATGCCAAGGGGTTTGTCCGGGTTCAGTTTGATCGTAACCATAGTGCGCTTCCTCTCCGGTTTGATTACCACTTCGGGTTGATATGCGGGCAGTGCATGCCTCGCTTGGCCGCGCGCAGTTCCACGTAGCAGCCGCACTGCGTGCAGGTGCCGCCCAATAATTGATCGCAGGCTCGGCAAGCATTAAGTCTGCTTTGGTACGCCTCGTCCGTTGCCTTTTCATCCTCTGTGAGCAGCGCGATGCGGCTTTGGACCAAGCTGTAGAAATCCTGCTCGGATTCCAGCTCCGCAAGCAGGCAATGCTTGCAAATCCGCATGGATTGCATATTGTTTCCGCTGTTCATGCGGTGTTACTGGTCCGGCGCCACCCAGCCGCGGTACTGCACGATGCTCTGGGGGCGCTGGGGCTTGTGGTCCTGCTGCTCGGGGTTGCGGTACTGACGCGGCGTGACGCCGATCATCTGCTGAAAACAGCGGTTGAAGCTGGAAACCGAGGTAAACCCAACGGTTTCGGCAATGCTCAGAATGGCGTTGTCCGTGGTTTGCAGCATGGTGCAGGCGCGCGAAATGCGCGTCTGGTTGATAAACGTGTGGGGGTTGGAGCCCATGATGGTAAAAAACAGCCGCCGGAAATGCGTTGTGGACAGGTGGCACATCTCCGCCAGCTCGTCTACGGATATCTTGCGCATGTAGTTTTCATTAATATGGTTCAGCGCCGGGGTCAGCACCAGGGTATCCTTGCGCTTTTTGACGGGCGTTGTGTTTGCGCTGGCCTTCAGCACCCGTGTGATCTCAAAAAACAGCGATACGAACAGCCCCTTGACCGATTCCTGATAATGCGGCTGGCGGCTCTTGAGCTCGTCGATGATGGAAGAGGCAAGGAAGCGGATTTTGGGATGCTCGTCGCCGTTGAACAGGTGCACGAAGCTCTGCGGGCTGAAGCTTGAGAGTTCAAAGTCCTCGTCCGTGTGCAGCAATTCGGACAGGAGCTCGCGCATATCCACGAACACATAGCTCCAAAGGCTGGTCATGCCCCGTGAG
>DAIOVG010000163.1:0-5941 GCA_036759125.1 Candidatus Limiplasma sp. | reverse complement strand
GACTGCGCCCCCGGCACGGTCAAGGCGCGGTTCAACGTGCCCGGCAACGCCATGTTCGACACCCTGAGCCGGGAGCTTGATTTTCCCTTCAAGCGCAACGGCGCGTGGGTCATCGTATCCAGCGAGACGGATATCCCAAGGCTTGAAAAGCTGATGGAGCAGGGCATCGCCAACGGCATGACGGGGCTGTCGATTTTGAATCAGGACGAAATCCGCCGCCGCGAGCCGAGCATTCACCGTGCGGCTGTCGCCGCGCTGGATGTACCATCCAGCGGCATCGTCTGCCCGTATGAAATGACCATCGCCTATGCCGAAAACGCGGCGGAAAATGGCGTGGAAATCCGGCTGAACTTCAAGGCGGATACCATTGCAAAAAGAGACGGCATCTTCCATATCGAAGGCCCGGCGGGAAGCGTGGACGCGCGCATCCTGATCAACGCGGCGGGCCTGTATGCCGATACGGTCAACAATATGGTAAGCAGCGAGCCGTTCGTTATCACCCCCAAGCGCGGGGAATACTTCCTGCTTGATAAAACCGAGGGCAGCCTGGTGAGCCGTACCCTGTTCCAGCTTCCGGATGAAAGCGGCAAGGGCGTCCTCGTCACGCCGACCGTGGACGGCAACCTGCTGCTGGGGCCAAACTCGCGTGTGACCGGGGATAAGGAACAGACCTCCACGACCCGCGAGGGCCTGCGCGAGGTGGCGGAAAAAGCGCTTCTCAATGTGGAGCACGTAGCCATGAACAAGGTCATCACCTCGTTTTCGGGGCTTCGGGCATCCACCCAGACCGATGATTTTATCATCGGGCCGTCTCCCGATGTGGAGAATTTGATCAATGTCGCGGGCATCGCCTCGCCGGGGCTGTCCAGCGCGCCGGCCATCGCCGTGTATGTGCGCGATCTGGTCAAAACCATGACCCACGCGGAGGAAAACGCCGCGTTTCAGCCGGTGCGCAGCACCTTTGCGCGCTTTCGGCACATGACGGTGGAGGAGCGCCGCAACGCCATTGCCAAAAATCCCGACTACGGGGTGATCGTTTGCCGCTGCGAGCAGGTCACCAAGGCGGAGGTGCTTGCCGCGCTGCGCGGCCCTTTGCATGTGCACGACGTGGACGCGGTCAAGCGCCGCACCCGCGCGGGTATGGGCCGCTGCCAGGGCGGGTTCTGCATGATGCGCCTGCCGGAGATCATCGCCGAGGAGCTGCATATCCCGCTGACCGGGGTGACCAAATCCGGCGAGGGCACCAACCTGCTGATGAACCAAAACAAGCAAAACCTGTAGGGGAGTGAAGCATCCATGCAGCAAGTCGATCTGGTCATCATCGGGGGCGGCCCTGCGGGGCTTGCCGCCGCCGTGGCCGCACATGAGGCCGGGATACGCGATATCATGATTCTGGAACGCGAGGCCGTGCCCGGCGGCATCCTCAACCAGTGTATACACAACGGGTTCGGGCTGCATTCGTTTCATGAGGAGCTGACCGGCCCCGAATACGCCCAGCGCTATATTGATCAGGTGCAGGCGCTTCAAATCCCCATCCATTTGGGCACAATGGTGCTGGATATTACGGCCGGGAAAGAGATCACGGCTGTGAACAAAAGCGGCGTTTTGCAGCTGCAAGCAAAGGCGGTCATCCTGGCGATGGGCTGCCGCGAGCGCCCGCGCGGCGCGCTGAACATACCCGGCTTCCGGCCTGTGGGCGTGTACACGGCGGGCACCGCGCAAAAATATGTCAACCTCAACGGCTTCATGCCGGGCAAAGAGGTGGTGATCCTCGGCTCCGGCGATATCGGGCTGATTATGGCGCGGCGGATGACGCTTGAGGGCGCGAAGGTCAGGGCGGTGGTAGAGCTGATGCCCTATTCCACAGGCCTCAAGCGCAACATTGTGCAGTGCCTGGATGATTACGGCATTCCGCTGCTGCTGAGCCATACCGTGACCGAAATCCGCGGGAAAAAGCGCCTGGAGGGCGTGACCATCTCGCAGGTGGACGACAAACGCAACCCCATACCCGGCACGGAGGAAACCATTCCCTGCGACACGCTGCTATTGTCCGTGGGGCTGCTGCCCGAAAACGAGCTCTCCAAGGCCGCGGGGGTCGAGCTTTCGCCCGTCACAGGCGGGGCGGTGGTCAACGAAAGCCTGGAAACCAGCGTCGAGGGCGTGTTTGCCTGCGGCAACGTGCTGCACGTGCACGATCTGGTGGATTATGTATCGGAGGAGGCCGCCCTGGCGGGCCGCAACGCGGCGGAGTACATTCTGCACGGGCACGCAAATGGCGAAGGCATCCCGGTGTGCACGCAGGGCGGCGTGCGCTACACCGTGCCCTTTTCGGTCGATCCGCACAAGATTACAGACGCAGCCACCCTGCGCTTCCGCGTTGACGCCGTGTACCGTGAGCGCTATATCAGCGTGTATCTGGACGGCGAACGTGTGCTCCATCGCAAAAAGCGCATTTTAACCCCCGGCGAGATGGAAGAAGTTAAAATAAAGAAAGACCTGTTCGATACACACCCCGGCGTAGGCACGATCACCGTCGCGATAGAGGAGGGCTGAGTGATGAAGCAAAATCTGACCTGCATCAACTGCCCTTCGGGCTGCCAGCTCACCGTAACGCTTGATGACGACAGAAATATCGTAAGCATCGAGGGCAATCAGTGCAAGCTGGGCGAAACCTACGCGCGGGCTGAAATCACAAATCCCACGCGCACGGTAACCACCACGGTGCGGCTTTTGAACGCGGCCATCGCCCAGCTGCCCGTGAAAACCTCCAAGCCCATTCCCAAGGATAAGATCATGGAGTGTATGCGCGCCCTGAAGCCTGTGGAAATCTCCGCGCCTGTCACGGTCGGAGATGTGATTGTGCCGCATATCTGCGGTACGGATGCCGATATCGTCGCCACCAGAAGCCTGCAGAAGATTACATCGTAACCAAAGCGGTATCGGGTATGGTTTTGGCAGTCCGACATTGATTGCCCCGCTCCATTCGAATGTCGAGCGTATGTAGCTATATTTCTGTACAAACGTGAACGCGAACCACTCAATCATGTTCGTTCACAATTTGCTGCGCACGAAACTATCGAGTCAATGATAATTGGAAATCCTTATCGGTTACAAAACCTTATGATTGTTTATTGTGAGTACAGAATTAAGCTCACAGTTCAGTTTTTTTCTTTACATTTGTTGCGAAAAGTGTATAATTGTAGCAAATACAACTGGAGGGCAATGTTATGATGACGGTCATTGGCTCGCTGAGCGTACTTTCCGGTATTCTCGTCTTTGTCGATTCCCGCAATTTGTCAACGATCGCGACCCTGTTTAGAGCTTATCAATCAGTTGCCGCCTCTTTCTATGTTATTGGATTTTGTTTTGTCGGTGCCGGAATCCTACTGGTTATGAATAATAAAGGTACAAAAATCAATTACGCGAAAATTGCCGGAATCGCTTATGTGATTTCTGTTATCGCAGGCATTGTGAATCTTGGGTATGGAGACGTACCACTCTTTACTCTTATCGCCTTTGGTTTCTGCTTTTATACGGGAAGATGGTTGTATAAAAGGGGAGCGCTGAAATTGCCAAACATCCAAGATAGCCATAAAGAAGAATGAAATAAGTATAGAATATTTTTGCTTTACGGATGATATTGCCACAGTGGAAAGGAGGTGTTGGAGTGCTTTTTGGAATTATTCTGGCCATAGCCGGTGCCGGGAGCCTGATCTACGGTATCGTCCTCAACAACGATATCAATGCGCAAATGAATAGCGTAATCATGGCTGGAAAAACCAATCCCGGTACAATCTGGATCGTTATTGGCATCATCGCGATCATCGTTGGCATCATTGTGTACTTGATGCAAAAAAAGAACAGCACTCAATAGCCAATCCGCAACGCTGGGAAAATGTAACTAAGAACATGCAAAACAGGCAACGATGATATATGGTTGCCTGTTTTGCGTACATATTAGCCTGCGCTTGGACATAACTTGGCAAACCCACTTTGGCCGCATATTGAAATGAAGCAAAAAATGAAGTATGCTGTGAAAAAAGCGGCTTGTTTCCCGATGCCGCGTATCCGCAACCGGAGAGGAAGAATGATCGTGCAAACCCACAGGCTGTTACCGTCGGCCCCAACGCTTTGTGTATGCTCGGTTTTGCCGCCGGGCGGTATGCCCGTGACCGGCAATTGCATGAAGGAACGAGCCCAGAACTCGGTGAGATGCAAAGCTGTTTTGCGTGAACACCATTCCGCCGGAACGACCTTTCCGCTTTCGGACAGGGTCTCTATGCGCTGTGTCCGAGAGGATGTTAGATGATGATCTCAATCTTTGACAGGGTGTTCAACCGCCTGCGCGTACACAACAGCCTGGCCGACCGCATGCGCTTCAGCTTTACGGTGATCATGGTTCTGATGCTCATTCCCGCCATTACCAGCATCGTGATGATGAGCAATTACGCAAACTCCTACCACCAGGCCATCATGCAGGTCGACCGTGTCGCGTCGCTTCGGCCCATTGTCAATACGGAAATCCCCGATGAGATGTGGCGTATTGTGGCCGGACAGAAATCCTTCGGTGAGGGGCAGCAGTACGAGCTGCTCGATTCGGTGAATCAAACGCTGGAAGACCTCACCAAAACCGCCACGGGCGGCGGTTCGGTGGAGCTTACGGTTGCGCGGCGCACCATGGACACACTCAAAAGCTATATCGACCGCATGGGCGAGCAGATACAAAGCGGCGCGCTGGTTTCGCAAAACCAGGCGCTTTTGGAAGAGGTGCGAAGCGTATCCTCGCTCGTGGGCGATATGCTGCAAAAATATATCACCGTGGAGATCTCGGCCGCCACAAAGACCAGCCAGCTCTTGCAGGAGCGCTTGGCTATCGTCATGTGGCTGATGGCGATTCTGCTGGTGCTGACCTTCGGATTTACCCTGCTTGCGCAGCGCTCGCTGACACGCGCGGTGCGAACCCCGATTTCACAGCTGGAAAGCATGGCCGCCTCCATTGCCGAGGGTGACCTCAAGGCCCGCGTGGACAACCCCAACGTAAAAGAGCTTCAGGGGCTGACCGAAAGCCTGAACATCATGGCCGTCAAGCTCCAGCGGTTGATGGATGAAAACCGCCGCGAGCAGGAAAACCTCAAGCGCAGCGAGCTGCGCACGCTGCAGGCGCAGATCACCCCGCATTTTTTGTATAACACGCTGGACGCCATCGTGTGGCTGGCCGAGGCCGGGCGCACCGAAGAGGTCATCCACGTCACCGAGGCGATGAGCGACTTTTTCCGCATCTCGCTCTCCCAGGGCCGCGACTGGATTCCCCTGGCCGACGAGGTCAAGCACCTGCAGGGCTACCTGACCATCCAGAAGATACGCTACCGCGATATTCTGGACTATGAGATTGATATCCCGCATGTGCTGCATCAAAAAGAGATACTCAAGCTCCTCATCCAGCCTCTGGTGGAAAACGCCATTTATCACGGCATCAAGCACCGCCGGGGCAAGGGCATGGTGCGCGTCATCGGCCGGGAGAACGATGGCTGGATGGAGCTTTCCGTGACCGATAACGGCGCGGGCATGACGCCCGAACGGCTGCAGCTGGTGCGGGAAAGCCTGGCGTCGGAGGCGTCCGCGCCGATGGATCAGCCGTTCTTCGGCCTGCTCAACGTCAACAAGCGCATTCAGCTATACTACAACCAGCAGGAAGGCCTGCAGATTGACAGCGGCAGCACCGGGACCACCGTCCGGCTGCGTGTGCCGTTTGGGAGGGGAAGCAATGTTCAAGGTGTTTCTGGCTGACGACGAGATCGTAGTCCGCGAGGGCATCCGCAACAACTTCCCCTGGGAAGAAACGGAGTTCTCCCTTGTGGGTGAAGCGCCCGACGGCGAAATGGCGCTTTCCATGCTGCAGGATATCAAGCCCGATATCCTGATTACCGACATCCGCATGCCG
>DAIOVG010000162.1:0-6123 GCA_036759125.1 Candidatus Limiplasma sp. | reverse complement strand
TGCTGATTTTCTCGCGGACTTCAAACGGCAGCTCGTGATCGCTGCGGCACACCAGAATGTCGGGCGCGATGCCGATGCCAGAAAGCTCCTTCACGCTGTGCTGCGTGGGTTTGGTCTTCAATTCGCCCGCCGCGTTTAAGTATGGTATCAGCGTGACGTGGAGGTACAGGCAGTTCTCCCTGCCGACTTCCGCACGCATCTGGCGAACAGCTTCAATAAACGGTAGGCTTTCAATATCGCCCACCGTTCCGCCGATTTCTGTAATCACGACATCCGGCGCGGCTTCGGTGCGGCTGACGGCGATGATATTTTTCTTAATCTCATTAGTTATGTGCGGGATGACCTGGATGGTCGCACCCAGATATTCCCCTTTGCGTTCACGGTCGATAACAGTTTTATATACGCGTCCGCTGGTGACATTGCTGGCTTGGGTCAGGTTCTCGTCGATAAAGCGTTCGTAGTGTCCTAAATCGAGGTCGGTTTCAGCGCCGTCGTCGGTCACGAATACCTCGCCGTGCTGATAGGGGTTCATTGTACCCGGGTCCACATTCAGGTATGGATCAAATTTCTGGATGGATACCCGCAGCCCCCGAGTCTTGAGGAGCCTCCCAAGCGATGCCGCGGTAATCCCTTTGCCCAGCGACGATACCACACCGCCGGTAACGAAGATAAATTTCGTATCCATACCCTTTGGCTCCCTTCGGTCTTGAAAAATAACAAGCATTATTCTAGCAGTAGAGGTATCAGTTCGTCAATAGCACTAGATATATTCATTTTCATTTCGATGGATTCGCACTTGAGAATGTTTGCGAAATTTGATCAGTGAAGAGAACAGCATCGGTGTTTCACTCTATTCAATATCATACTGTGATGGACGAGACTGTCAAGAGACAGTTTTTAACGAATGAACACCTAACCCTTCATATTACTTATATCCATTGACTGTCTAACGCGTTGGGGCTACAATGAAAAAGAAATCATTTAATTACAGACATTCTATATCATTTTGAGGTGGAGTTACTATGAAAAGACTCTCTGCGCAGCTAGCCCCTGCCAAACCACGCAATGTGAAAGTTCTGCAATTCGGAGAAGGCAACTTTCTGCGTGCATTCGTTGATTATTTTCTGGATATTGCCAATGAAAACGGCTACATTGACGGCGATGTTGTGATTGCCAAACCGATCGAATACGGTAATCTTGACCGTTTTCATGCCCAGGATTGCCGATATACAGTGCTGCTTCGCGGTATCGAAAATGGGAAGCGGGTTGAGTCAACCAGACTCGTAACCTGTATTCAAGATGCGGTCGACTGCTATACCGAATACGAAAAGTACGCGTCACTTGCATCGCTTGCAAGTCTTCGCTTCATTGTGAGCAACACCACGGAAGCCGGAATTGTGCTTGACATAAACGACAGGCTTGCGTATAACCCGCCGATCACGTATCCCGGAAAGCTCACCAAGTTCCTGTACGAGCGCGCCAGGGCATTTCATTATGCCCAGGAAAAAGGACTGATTATCCTGCCTGTGGAGTTGATTGACGATAACGGGATTGCCCTCAAGCGCTGCGTATACGCGCTGGCAGCGCAATGGGAACTTGGCGAGCAATTCATCCGCTGGCTGGATGACGCCTGTGTGTTCACCTCAACGCTTGTCGACCGTATTGTCACCGGGTATCCGGCCGGAGAAGCCCAGGCGCTTTGGCAGAAGCTTGGCTATGAGGATCAGTTGCTGGATACCGCCGAACCCTTCGGCCTTTGGGTCATCGAATCGGATAAGGATATCAGGGATGAGTTGCCTTTTGACAAATGCGGTCTGCCCGTAATCTTCACTGACAATCAAAAGCCGTATAAACAAAGAAAAGTACGTATTCTTAACGGCGCGCATACGTCTTTTGTGCCCGTTGCATACTTGTGCGGACACGACACCGTCAAGCAGGCAATGGACGATCCGGCAATCAAGCAGTTCGTCTTGGAAACGCTGCACGGAGAGGTGATCCCAACACTGGAGTTACCAAAGAAAGACCTTGAATCCTTTGCCGATGCTGTCATCAGCCGCTTTGAAAACCCATATATTGAACATAGACTTCTGTCAATTTCACTAAACTCGGTTTCCAAGTGGCGCGCACGCTGCATGCCGAGCTTTTTGACTTACATTGATAAAACCGGCGATCTGCCTGCTCATCTTACCTTTTCGCTTGCAGCGCTGATGGCGCTGTATCAGGGGTACGAGATCAAAGACGGAGCACTGCAGTGTATGCGCGACGGATCAACCTATCAGATTCTTGACGATGAAGCGGTTCTGCGTTTCTTTTTGGCAGTCTCCAAGCTGCCTGTGCAGGAGCAGGTTGTATCCTTTCTGGAAAATGAACTGTTCTGGTGCGATAACTTGTCTACAATTATGGGGCTAGCGCAAACCATGTCGCATATCCTGGAAGAGATTAAACAATATGGTATGAAAACAGTACTTTCCGCGCGATTTGGAAAGAAATTTCAGGATTAAAAGGGAATCCAAATCATGGCAACGAATATCCATTCGATAAGTAATTGTATATAAACTAAAGGAGGATATATTCACATGGACGTGCGTTATGCATCCAGCCCAATTGACGTCAAGGGTTATGACACAACACGCCTTCGCCAGGAATTCTTGATTGAGGATTTGTTTGCACCGGACGAGTTGAAAACGGTCTACAGCCACATCGACCGCATTATCACAGGCAGCGCCGTGCCCGTAATGCAAACGCTCTCGCTTCCATCCGGAGACGAGCTGCATGCAAAGAGCTTCCTGGAACGCCGCGAACTGGGTGTGATCAACATCGGCGGCGCAGGCACTATTACAGTCGACGGGATGAAATATCCGCTTCGATATAAGGACGGTTTGTATGTCGGCATGGGTGCCGGAGACGTTATATTTGAAAGCGATAACACAGATAACCCCGCGATGTTTTACTTAAACTCCGCTCCGGCCCACCGTGTCTACCCCACCACGCTGATCAAGCCGGAGGACTGCGCAAAGGTGGAGCTCGGCTCGCAGGAGGCCAGCAATCACCGGACGATCTGCAAGTACATCCTCCCCGGACAGGTGGGAAGCTGCCAGCTCGTTATGGGTATGACCAACCTGATGCCCGGAAACGTCTGGAATACCATGCCCTGTCATCTGCATGAACGCAGGATGGAGGTTTATCTGTATTTCAATCTATCAGATGATGCGGTTGTGTTCCATTATATGGGCGAGCCTTCGGAAACCCGCCATCTGGTCGTGCGTAACCGCCAGGCTGTCATCAGCCCGAGCTGGTCCATCCACAGTGCCAGCGGCACGCAGGGCTATTCGTTTATCTGGGGCATGGTTGGCGAAAATCAGGCGTTTGACGATATGGATGCCGTATCCATGAACGATCTTAAATAATGTGACTCGGCAAAAGGAGATGTGACTGCAAATGGATATCATCAAGCAACTGTCTTTAGCTGGAATGATCCCAGTCATCAAGATTACCGACGCACAGGACGCTGTTCCCCTCTGTAGGGCGCTGTTAAACGGCGGATTGCCTGTGGCGGAGATTACTTTCCGCACCGATGCCGCCGAAGAGTCCATCCGCCGTGTACATAAGGAGCTTCCAGGCGTCATGCTCGGCGCGGGAACGGTGCTGACCACCGAGCAGGTGGACAGAGCGGTCGCCGCCGGAGCCACTTACATAGTGAGCCCTGGGATCAATCCCGAAGTCGTAAAACACTGCCAAAGGGTTGGTATCCCCGTCATACCCGGCTGCTCGACCGCTTCCGAAATCGAAATCGCACTGTCGCTGGGATTGAAAACAGTGAAGTTCTTTCCCGCAGAAGCGGTCGGCGGTTTGAAAACAATCAAAGCATTGAGCGCGCCCTATGTGGATGTCAACTTTGTGCCCACCGGCGGTATTAATGAAGTGAATCTGCTTGAATACCTGAACTTCTCCAAGATTGTGGCGTGCGGCGGCAGCTGGATGGTGGACCAAAAGGCAATCGACGCCAAGGATTGGGATGCGATTGAGACTCTCACGTCCAGCGCCGTCAACCGTATGCTGGGCTTTGAGCTAAAGCACATCGGCATTAACTCCGGCACGCCGGAACAGGCAATGAAAGATGCGCTGTCGCTGGCGAAAATTCTCGGTTGGCCTGTGAAGGACGGCAATAGCTCTACCTTTACCGGCACAGCGCTAGAGTTTATGAAAAAGCCGTTCCGCGGAGCCCACGGCCATATCGCGCTTGGCACCAACTATATCCAGCGCGCCCGCTGGTATCTGGAGCAGAAAGGATTCGCGTTTGATGATGAAAGCTCGTATTATAAGGACGGCAAGCTGATGGCCATCTATTTTAAGGATGAAATCGCCGGGTTTGCGTTCCACCTTCTGCAAAAGTAATCGGATAAAGGATGATTGACGTATGAAAGTCGTAACCTTCGGCGAGATTATGCTTCGCCTGAAAAGCCCCGGTTTTGAACGTTTTTTCCAGTCCCCTGCGCTGGAGGCCACCTTTGGCGGCGGTGAGGCCAACGTCGCCGTCAGCCTTAGCAATTATGGCATGGATGCGCGCTTTGTCACCATACTGCCTGACAATGCCGTTGGCGACGCATGTATTCGTGAGCTTCGTGGATTTGGCGTTGATACATCATCTATCGTCCGCAAACCAGGCCGTATGGGGATTTATTACCTTGAAGCCGGTGCAGTGCAGCGCCCAAGCAAAGTCATCTATGACCGTGCCGGCAGCGCCATTGCACAAGCATCCCTGTCCGATATTCATTGGGATCAGGCGTTTGCTGGCGCCGGGTGGTTTCACCTGACTGGAATTACTCCGGCGATCAGCGAAAGCGCGGCGGAGCTTAGCCTTGCGGCTGTGAAAGAAGCGAAGAAGCGCGGCATTCATGTCAGCTGCGATCTCAATTATCGCAAAAACCTCTGGAAATACGGTAAAACCGCCGATCAGGTGATGACCGAGCTGGTCAAGTATGTGGATACCATCATTGCCAACGAAGAGGATTTCCAGAAATCGCTTCTGCTCAAAGCCGAAAGCCAGGACGCCGTGGAAACCGGGGAGCTGAACGTCGCCCAATATCAGGCTATTGCTAAGCTTGCCATGGAAACCTGTCCAAATGTCAAACGCGTGGCGATCACGCTTCGCGAATCAAAAAGCGCCAATCATAACGACTGGAGCGCGTGCCTGTACAACGGCAAGGAGTTCTTCCTCAGCCGCAAGTACGCCATAACTGATATTGTAGATCGCGTTGGCGGCGGGGATAGCTTCGGCGCAGGTCTGATCTACGGTCTGAATCACTACGCCGACGAGAAAACTGCGCTGGAGTTTGCGGTTGCCGCAAGCTGCCTGAAACACACCATTTCCGGCGACTACAACCGCGTAACCGTATCCGAGGTCGAAAGCCTTATGAAGGGCAGCGGCTCCGGGCGCGTACAGCGATAAGGAGGAAAAGCATGAACGCAATGTTTTCACTCAAGGATAAAATAGCGCTTGTCACCGGCGCAAGCTATGGTATCGGGTTTGCCATTGCAGAAGGCTATGCTAAAGCCGGAGCCACCATCGTATTCAACGATATCAATCAGGAACTGGTGGATAAAGGCCTGCAGACCTACAAGGACGCGGGTATCAAAGCCTACGGTTATGTATGCGACGTTACAGATGAGGACGCCGTGAACGCCATGGTAGCCCAGATTGAAAAGGAAATCGGCGTGATTGATATCCTGGTCAACAATGCGGGTATCATCAAACGCGTTCCGATGACGGAAATGACCGCCGCAGATTTCCGCAAGGTGATCGACGTCGACCTGAACGCGCCATTCATTGTTTCCAAGGCTGTGATTCCATCCATGATCAAAAAGGGCCACGGCAAGATCATCAACATCTGCTCGATGATGAGCGAGCTCGGCCGCGAAACCGTGTCCGCGTATGCCGCCGCCAAGGGCGGCCTGAAGATGCTGACCCGCAACATCTGCTCGGAATACGGGCAGTACAACATCCAGTGCAACGGCATCGGTCCCGGCTACATTGCCACGCCGCAGACCGCGCCGCTTCGGGAGCCGCAGGCCGACGGCTCCATGCACCCGTTCGACGCCTTCATCCGCGCGAAGACCCCCGCC
>DAIOVG010000161.1:0-6124 GCA_036759125.1 Candidatus Limiplasma sp. | reverse complement strand
ACAAGGCCGACACAAGACTATGTTCGGGAATCGCTGTTCAATATCATTCAGCGGGACGTGCCGGGAGCAATCGCGCTGGATCTGTTCGCCGGAAGCGGTGCTTTGGCGCTGGAAGCATTGAGCCGGGGTGCGGAGTATGCCGTTTTTGTGGATAAGGACAGGCAGGCCGCCGACTGTATCCGCAAAAACATCGAAACTCTTGGTGTTGCGGAGCAGACAACGTTTCTTCACACAGACTATCAAAAGGCGCTTCAAAGATCATTTCCAAAGCCATTTGATCTGGTATTTCTGGATCCGCCCTACCGCCTGACGCTCTATCAGCAGATGACCGATACTCTTGCAAACCGTTCTCTGCTAGCGGACGATGCGCTTATCGTGATTGAACACCGGAGGAATGAAGCGTTTTCACTCTCCCCCATGTTTATACTCGAAGACCAGAGGACCTACGGCGATACGGCGATCCGCTTGTATCGCTTTCAAGCGGGAGGAAACAGCGATGAAACCTAATGTATGCGTCTATCCGGGGAGTTTCGACCCGGTCACGCTCGGACACCTTGATATAATCAAGCGTGCGTGCGCGATCTTTGCGGAGGTCCGTGTCGCGGTGCTCAATAACCCGGATAAAACCAAGGCGTTTTCGGTGGAAGAACGCATCGCGATGCTCGAAAAAGCCTGTCAGAACCTCCCCAATGTCCGAATTGACAGCTTCAGCGGATTGTTGGTAAGCTATATGCGCAAAACAGGGGCAGGTATTGTGATTCGTGGACTGCGCAGCGCCGGAGATTTTGAAACGGAGTTTCAAATGGCGCAGATGAACAGTCGGCTGAACGAATCGGTTGAAAGCCTGTTCATGATGACATCCCCCGGATATGCCTACATTTCATCCAGTATTATTAAGCAAATCGCTTCGTTCGGCGGCGATATTTCGGCATTTGTACCAGACTGCATCCTGCCGGAGATTATCGAACGGTTCCAGAATAGATAAGGTTTCAGGAGGCCGAAAACCATGAATATGTCTCAAGCCATGATTTACCTCAATGAGCTGGATGATCTGATCTCATCGGCGAAACGCATTCCGTTAAGCAACTCCGTTATGATTGACCGCGAGCATTGCTATAAGCTGGTGCAGGATATCCGCGAAAGCCTACCGGTGGATATTACGGCAGCGCAAGGCGTTATCGAAAACCAGAACGCCATCATTACCGAGGCGAAGAAAATGGCCGAGAAAGCCCAAAGCGAGGCCAACGCAAGCGCTACGGCAACCCTGAACGATGCCAAGGTAAAGGCGCAGAACACCGTTAATGCCGCGAATGCACAGGCGCAGGAGATGCTCAAGCGCGCGCAGGATCAGGCACGCCAGATTATGCTGGATACCAAGCAGAACGCCGACCGGATGATGGCGGATGCCGAAGCCAGAGCAAAACAGATGGTCAACGAACAGGAGATCGTTGCCAGGGCGCGCCTGGAAGCCGAAGACCTGAAACAGTCCACGCAGGACGAGGTTGACGCGCTGTATAAGGATGTTTTTCATCACATCGACGAAGTGATGAAACAGCTGGATCGGGCTGTCAGCGAAAAGCTGACCGAGATCCGTATGATTCGACAGCAGGTGGACCAAACCATATCGTCGATGTAATTAACCCGCGAAGGAGTGTCCCCCGTTGATCGAACTCATTGTGATCGCCTTTGGCCTGTCAATGGATGCATTTGCCGTGGCCATGGGAAAAGGCCTGTGTATGCGGAAAATTCAATATGGATACGCATCGGTGATAGCCCTCTTTTTCGGGGGCTTTCAAGCGCTTATGCCCGTGATCGGGTGGATTTTAGGCAAGCAGTTTTCCGCGCAGATCAATTATCTGGATCATTGGATCGCCTTTGTGCTGCTTTCCCTGATCGGACTGAAAATGATCTGGGGCGCGTACCGTGAAAAGAACAAAGAAGAAGAGGTCTGTGACCTGACGGTTAACTACCGGGAGTTGCTTGTGCTGGCTATCGCCACCAGCATCGACGCACTGGCGGCAGGCGTGACCTTTGCGTTTCTGGATACGCCGATTTTGCTCGCCGCCGGAGTGATTGGCGCGACGACATTTGCCATCTCCTTTGGCGGTGTGATCATCGGCCAGATTTTCGGCGTTCGCTTTAAGACTAAGGCCGAATACTTCGGCGGAGGCGTGCTGGTTTTGATTGGTTTGAAGATTTTGCTGGAGCATTTGGGAGTTTTAGCTTGAGAAATATTTATTTTGAATATTCATTGAGAGTCACCTAAATCCATATCATTTGGGCTTTATCAGCCAGTTGACTTGATATTTTCATTGTGCTATATTGTATGCAAGGAATACATAAATAGAACTGGAGGAGATTTTTTATGTCTGAAACTAAATCCAAGAAAGGCCTCACGAAGAAACAACTCCTGCTCATCGTGCTGGCTGTCGTTGTTGTCGCAGCAGCGGTAGTAGCCATTATTCTGCTGACTGGTCCCAAAGAAGAAGAGGGCGTAAAATTCGCGCTTGTCACCGATGTCGGCAACATTGATGACCAGTCCTTCAACCAGAGCACCTGGGAAGGCCTTGTAGCCTTTGCCGATGCAAATAAACTGGTTAAGGACGAGAACTATGCCTATTACAAACCGTTTGAAGACAGCGATGATGCCCGCATCGAAAGCATCACCACCGCTATCGATAATGGCGCAAAGGTCGTTATCGTACCCGGCTACTTATTCAACGCGGCAGTTCTCAAAGCAGCGGAAGACAATCCTGAAGTGATCTTCATCGGTGTTGACCTGACGATCGATCCATCCGCGTATCCCGCAAACGCCACCAACCTGGTGTTTAAGGAGGAACAGTCCGGTTTCATGGCAGGCTATGCCGCTGTGATGGACGGCTACACCAAGCTCGGCTTCCTGGGCGGCATCAATGTTCCCGCCGTTGTGCGCTACGGCTTTGGCTACATCCAAGGCATTGACTACGCGGCACAGCAGCTTGGCGTGACCCCCGAAGTGAAATATTGGTACGCCAATACCTTCGGCCCCAACGATGAAATCAAAGCCAAGATGGACAGCTGGTACGCCGAAGGCACCGAAATCGTGTTTGCCTGCGGCGGCGGTATCTTCCTTAGCTGTCTCTCCGCTGCTGACACCGCCGACGGCATGATGATCGGCGTCGACTCCGACCAGGGCTACATCAGCGAACGTTTTGTGACCTCCGCTATGAAAATCATTCCTTCCCCGCTGAGCGCTCTGCTCCAGAAAATTTACGACGCCAGCTATAAGCTTCCCGAAGAATATGCGGGTCATGACACCGTTCTGAGCATTGTTGACGGCGCTTGTGGCCTGCCGACTGCTGAGGGCAGCTGGCGCTTCAAGTCCTTCACGATGGAAGACTACCAGATGATCCTAGACAAGGTTCTTGCCGGTGATGTGATGATCTCCGACGCCACCGATGTTGCGCCTGAGACCGTTGTGACCACGGTTGACTTCCAGAACTAATCTTTTACCTTTCGAGAAAGGCCAGGCATGTGCCTGGCCTTTCTTTCAAGAGTTTGTCATCCATTTTGATAAGGGGTAATGTAATGAGTGAGTATATCATTGAAATGGTTGGAATACGCAAAGTATTTCCAGGCGTTATCGCCAATGACAATATCACCCTTCAGTTAAAAAAAGGCGAGATACACGCGCTGCTTGGCGAGAACGGCGCTGGAAAGTCTACATTGATGGGCGTGCTCTTTGGCATGTACCAGCCTGAAGCCGGTGAAATCAGAAAAGACGGCAAACCGGTGCGTATTCATAACCCCAACGATGCAAACAATCTTGGTATCGGCATGGTTCACCAGCATTTTAAGCTGGTGGAAGTGTTCTCCGTCATGGATAACATCATGCTTGGCGCAGAAGATACCCACCTGGGGATATTGCAGAAAAACAAGGTACGGGACAAAGTACTCAGGCTCAGTGAAAAGTATAAATTGAAGGTCGATTTGGACGCGGTAATTGAGGACATCAGCGTTGGCATGCAGCAGCGAGTTGAGATCCTGAAGATGCTGTACCGCGATAATGATATTTTAATATTTGACGAACCTACAGCGGTGCTAACGCCCCAGGAAATTGAAGAGCTGATGCAGACGATGCGAAACTTTGCCAACGAGGGCAAATCCATACTGTTCATCACCCATAAGCTCAATGAGATCATGGCGGTCGCCGATCGCTGCACGGTGCTGCGCAAGGGCAAGTATATCGGCACTGTGGATATTAAGGACGCCTCAGCCGATTCACTGGCAGAAATGATGGTCGGCCGCAAGGTCAACTTCAAAGTAGATAAAAAGCCCTGCAACCCGAAGGACACCATTCTGCGCGTGAACAATTTATCGCTGACGACCGCAGCCAGCGGCAAGCACAAGCTGCACAATGTGTCCTTCAACGTCCGCGCAGGCGAGATCGTCGGCATTGCGGGTATCGAGGGTAACGGCCAAAGCGAGCTTGTGTATGTGCTGACCGGGATGCTCAAGCCGACCAGCGGCACCATCACCTTTGGCGAGCACGACATAACCAAGTACTCCATCCGCGAGCGCAACGATATGGGGATTGCGCATATACCGGAAGATAGGCACCGCTACGGCCTGGTACTGGATTACAACCTGGCAGAGAATTTAATCCTGAAAAGCTATTACACCTCTCAGTTTAATCAGCATGGCTTCCTCCGCTTTCTGGAAATGGAGACCCATGCCCAGAAGCTGATTGAGGGGTTTGATATCCGCGCCGGAGAGGGTGGAGATACGCCGGCCCGCAGCATGAGCGGCGGAAACCAGCAAAAGGCCATCATTGCGCGAGAGGTTTCGCTCTCCCCCAAGCTGTTGATCGCTGTGCAGCCAACCCGCGGGCTGGATGTCGGGGCAATTGAGTACATCCAAAAGCAGCTGATCGCAGCGCGCGACGCTGGCAGGGCGGTTCTCTTAGTCAGCCTGGAGCTCGAAGAGATCATGAACGTTTCCGACCGCATTTTGGTGATGTACGAAGGCAAGATCGTTGCCGAGGTTGAAGGCGAACATGCCGTGCGACAGGAGCTCGGGCTGTATATGGCCGGGGCGACGCCAAATGATATGTCACAGGAGGTGGTGTAGCGTGAAGCGCAGACGTACGTTTAACTCCTCGCTGCTGACGACCATCCTGTCCGCCGTTGGCGCGATTATCATCGGCTTGTTCATCGGCTATCTGCTGTTGCTAATCACAAAACCGGATCGTGCCTGGTGGGGCTTGCAGCGCATATTGACGATTGGATTTTCAGATCCCAACAAATTTGCCAAGGTGCTGTATCAGGCCATGCCGCTGATCTGCACGGGCCTGTCCGTTGCGTTCGCGTTTAAAACCGGTTTGTTCAATATCGGGGCGACTGGCCAATACACCGTCGGAACGTTCTTTGGGCTATTTGCGGGTATCCAGTGGCAGCTGCCTTGGTACCTGGCGTTGATCGCCGCGATGATCGGCGGCGCGATCTGGGGCGCAATTCCGGGTATCTGCAAAGCGCTGTTCAATGTCAACGAAGTCATCACAAGCATTATGTTCAACTGGATCGCGGTATTTGCGGTCAATATGGCATTTCTCAACTTTCCGATGCTGGTTGTAGACTTCTGGGGCAAGTCATCCATCGGAGACCGCACCCCGGTTCTGGCTGACGCCAACGCAAGCGCTGTACTGCCCAAGCTGGGGCTGGATGAGCTGATGAACAGCAGCCTGGTCAATATCGGCATATTCCTGGCGATCATCGTAGCCGTAATCATCTGGGTGCTCCTGCAAAAGACAACGTTTGGGTACGAGATTAAGGCCTGCGGGTACAACCGTGACGCAAGCCAGTACGCCGGGATCAATGCCAAGCGCAATATTATCTACTCGTTCATGATCTCGGGCGCGTTGGCAGGGCTGGGCGGAGGCTTGTATTACCTCAGCGGTACCGGGCAATATACCTTCCTCAAGGTATTGCTCCCGGCGGGCTTCAACGGGATTCCCGTAGCGCTGCTTGCCAACTCCCACCCCATCGGCGTTATTGTCAGCGCCTTGTTTATCAGCTATATTCAGGTTGGCGGCGACGCGCTGCAGCCGCGCTTTGTGCGTGAAAACATTGATATTATCATCGGCGTG
>DAIOVG010000160.1:0-6124 GCA_036759125.1 Candidatus Limiplasma sp. | reverse complement strand
CCTGCGAGCCCATCGAGCGTATGGTGGCCGATGTGCCCCAGGCCTACGCGGGCGCCGTAATTGAAAAAATCGGCCGCCGCCGCGGCGTACTGGCAAGCATGCACGGCCTGAACCGTGTGAGGCTTGAGTTCCTGGTGCCGTCGCGCGGGCTGTTTGGCTACCGCAGCGAATTTATGACCGATACGCGCGGCGAGGGCATTATGTCCTCGGTGTTTGAAGCCTACGAGCCGCTCAAGGGCGAGATTCCGCACCGTTCCATGGGCGCGATGGTCTGCTTTGAGTCCGGCGAGGCCACGGCCTACGGCCTGTTCGGCGCGCAGGAGCGCGGCACCCTGTTCATCACGCCCCAGACCAAGGTGTACAAGGGCATGATCTGCGGACAGAACGCCCGGCCCGACGAGCTGGTCGTCAACGTCTGCAAGCAAAAGCACGTCACCAACATGCGCAACGCCTCCGCCAGTGAGGACAGCCTCCGTTTGGTGGCCGTCCACCCGATGACGCTGGAGGAATGCCTGGAGTTTATCGACGACGATGAGCTTTTGGAAGTAACGCCCGAAAGCCTGCGCATGCGCAAACGGGAGCTGAACCACGATCAGCGGGCACGCCAGCAGAGCCGTCAGAAAAACATGTAAATCCTGTTAAAATACAAGCAATTCAGGCCGCCAGTCCGCATTTTGTGAGACGGCGGCCTGAAAGCTATGGTATACTCACAATATCTGGTCTCTGGGAGGGAAATGAGTGAGAACGATGATTCGGCGTCTTGTCCTGATCATCCTGTGCCTTGCGGTGCCCTGCGCTGCCATGGCGCAAAGTGAAGATGCCGCGGATGCCGTAGTGCATGCCGCGTTCACTATGGGCCTGGGCCTCCATGCCGACGGGTTTCCAACTGCCAATCAGCATCTGGCCGATTGGGAGAAATTTTTGGATACGCTTACCCTTACGGGCAGCCTGGACGGCAGGAACATCCTAAAGCCAGACAGCCGCGTATTTATGCAGACTGCGCTGTGCCTGGACGGCGAGGAGATCATTCCCTTTACGTTTGATAATTACGGCCGTGAACGGTATATGATCAGCCCCATGCTGCGCGACGAGCCTGTGCTGTTCTATATGTACAGCTACATCGAGTTCATGATGAAGTTTTATTTTTATCTCGGCCTGCCGTCGAACTACATCGCACTGCTTACCTATCCGGACGCGTTATGGGATATACTCAACGGCTACGCAACGCCTGTTGCCGATGCGATGACAAGCGCGCATGCCGCCGCGCTGGAAGCGCAGGGGGATGATGCGCCGGAAACGCTGACCTATACGATTCCCTATGCCGATATGCTCGCGCTTTGCAATGCGCTCAACGCCATGGTGACCGAGGATACCCGGTACAAGCGTGTGCGCTGGTTTCTGGATGCGCTGCTGGCCGACCTGTATGTGTCCGAAGCGGTGCTGGAGACCGCCACGCAGTTTGATCTGCTTCTCATGGCGCTCGACCCTGAAATGCAGGGGATGACCGTTACCGAAACGGCGGAGGTGATGACCTGCACCATCGGCGGGCAGGAGATTTTTGCAAAAAGCGTATCCGGCGGCGAGACGGAGATCAATTTCCGGCTGCCCATGGCGGACGGAGCTTTGGTTTCGTTTTCCTATCAGGGGGAAACGCATGGAGACGCGGTTCAGGTCTCCGCGAAATTCGCTGTGACGGCGGGGGAGGATACGCTGTTTTGGGCGACTGTGGACGGCGACGGCCTGCCCGCGCAGGGAGCGCTTGGCGGCGAGGGACAGCTGTCCTTTGCGGTTGGCGGCAGCGTTGTCGGCGATGAGCCTCCGGCCCAGGCTGTTTCCTTTGCCTGGTCATGCACGGCCGATGAGCTGCCCTATGATCTGAATGTAACGCTCAACTGGCTGCATCCGCAGACCGGAAACCCCGCGGCATCGCTGTATCTGTCAGCCGCCGTGCAGGCAAGCGACGCAAGCGTATTTGTGGACCAAGCCTACCCCATGGATCACTTCTTTGGGCTGAATCCGGATAAACTGCTGGAGTATAAGGAACGCTGGACGAATTCCATCATCGCTTACCTGACGCCCCTGGCGCTATCCATGCCCGTCGGCGTGATGGACGACGTTGTCAGCTTTTTGCTGGACAGCGATCTTCTGTTATCGATCACCGAGTAAAATTTGCCCAATGGGTTTGAATAGAGTATACTGATATACGGGTGCTGGGAGGTGTCCGTGTGCAAACAAACCCGCTGAAAAAGACAAGCGAAAGGCCGTTGTACAAGCAGCTGATGCAGCGGCTCAAAAACGATATCACGGCCGGTGTGTATCCGTCGGGGGAGCGTATCCCGGGGGAACAGGCGCTATGCGAGGCTTACAATGTAAGCCGTGTCACCGTGCGCAAGGCGCTGGAGGATATTGTGCGCGAGGGGCTTCTGGTGCGCCGCCAGGGCAAGGGCACGTTCGTGGCGCAGGAGAAGATCAAGCGGGACCTTGGGCTGATTACCAGCTTTTCGGACGCCTGCGAGCAAATCGGGCTCAAAGCGCAAACGCGCCTGATTGAACGCGGGCTGGAACCGGCGACCGAGGAGGATCAGCTCAAGCTCCTTGTACCCGAGGACAGCCATGTGCTTTCCATCTGCCGGCTTCGCCTTGCGGGCGGCCTGCCGGTGATGCTTGAGTACAACCGCTTTCCCGCAACGCTTGCGTTTTTGGAGACTGCGCCGCTATCAGGGTCGCTGTACGCGGTGCTGTCCGCTCACGGGCTGATTCCAAGCCGTGCCGTGCATGATATCTCTCTGGGGCATGCCGGGGGTCAGGTCGGCAAGCTTCTGGGCACCAAAGACGGCGATGCGCTGCTCCGGCTTGACCAGCTGGTGTTTGACCAGCACGGCCGCCCGCTGCACCTGAGTCGGCAATGGATACGGGGAGATCGCTTCACCTTCCGTATCTGATTTGATGCTCACCCAAACCTTTCACGCAGGAACCTTGTGCATACTTTGTCCGCTGGCTTCATCACTCGGCCTCGACGTAGCGCTGCTACTACATCGGCTTCGTTCTTCGCCATCGAACAAATTCTGCTTTGAGCTCTCCTGCGCTCATACTTCCAATGAGCATCTTGGAAACTTCGGAACGGTCATTAGCCCGTTTCGAGAAAACGAACTCTGAAAACATCAAGGGAAACGATGAGAAAGATCTTGTGCGGTGCCGGACAGACGGCCGGGAGCGTGCATGGGATTGGATCATCGCTTGCCTGAAAAAATGAAGGAATGATTATTCTGGCTAAATTTGCATTATTTGTGGACCTGGAAAACTGCGGGGCCAAGGTGCCTACGTTTTTAAACGTTCTGGAAAAGGTGAAGATCCGCGGCGACGTGCTTTTGGGCAAGGTATACGGGTATACCGACCAGTATGCCGGGCTCAAGGAAGTGCTGCTGTCCAACACGTTTACGGTGGTGCCGTCGCTGCGGCATGGCATCAGCCAAAAGAACAACGCCGATATCCTGCTTGTCATCGACGCGCTGGAGGTGGCGTATACCAACCCCCTGATCGACAGCTTCTGTATTGTGTCCGGCGACAGCGATTATACCCCGCTGGTCGGCAAGCTCAAAAGCATGGGCAAGTTTGTATTGGGCATCAGCCGCAGCGAGGCCGCGTCGTCCATTTTCATCAACGCTTGCAACGAGTTTCAGTTTCTGGAAAACGTTGGCGGACGCAGCCGCAAGCCGGTCGGCAAGAAGAAGGTCGTCGCCGGTACGGAGGACAAGGAACCGCTGGACGAGCAGGAGCTCAACAAGCTGATCGAGTCGATTCTGGACGAACAGACTGAAAACGACGAGATTTACGCCAGCGAGCTCAAGGGTATCATCCTGCGCCTGCGCCCGGATTTCAACGAGAAAGCGTTCGGAACGTCGACCTTCGGCAAGCTGTTGGACAGGCTCCAGCAGAAGTACGGCAACCTCTCCATCCGCTCGGACAATTTCAACGTGATGGTCTCCTTAAAACAGGCGTCCAAGAACGGCTCGCCGACGCTGACCAAGGATAACTGGCTGCAGGCTTTCCGTGAGCGCTTGCAGCAGTATAAGGACGACGGATTCGACCGCATCAACCCGTCCATCCTCAAGGCCGATATCCAGTCCGCCTATCCGGATTTCTCCGAGCGCGGCCTGGGCTTCAAGCGCTTTTCCGATCTGCTGAAAACGTTGGAAAAGGAAAAGATTCTGAAGGTTGAGATGGACGAACAGAACACCATGCTGATCAAGGTGCCGTAAGGATCCGACGGAGGAACGCACATGAGTGAATTTGCCCGCGTTGCCGCAGCGAGCCTGCGGGTACATTTGGGGGACGTGGAACACAACAAGCGGGAAATATTGCATAAGATGGCCGAGCTGGAAGCGCAGGGCGTGCAGGCGGCTGTGTTTCCCGAACTCTGCATAACCGGGTACACCCTGGGCGATCTGCTGCTGCACGAAACCGTGCAGAAAAGCGCGTATGAGGCGATGTTCTCAATTGCGCAGCAAACCCATAGCATGGCGGTGATCGTCGGCCTGCCCGTCAACATCCGTTCCCGGCTTTACAACTGCGCGGCGGTGCTGCAAAACGGCGAGGTGAAGGGCATCGTGCCCAAAACCTACCTGCCCAACGGCAACGAGTTTTATGAAACACGCTGGTTTGTAGGCGCGGAGCAGATCACGGCCGAGGACCGGCAGGCATCGCCGCCTATAGCCCCAGATCTTTTATTTGATATGGGCGATTTCACCTTTGCGGTAGAGGTCTGCGAGGATCTGTGGACACCCCAGCCGCCATCCGGCCGGTATGCGGTGGAAGGCGCGGACATCATTTTCAACCCCAGCGCGTCCAATGCGCTGGTGACCAAGCATGCCTACCGGCGCGAACTGCTGCGCCAGCAATCGGGCCGCCTGTACGCGGGCTATGCCTACGCGTCCTCCGGCTTTGGCGAATCGACCAGCGATCTGGCGTTTTGCGGGTACACGGGCGTGTTTGAAGCAGGGCGCGTGCTCAGCGAGGGCGAGCGGTTTTCGCTCACCGGCGGCTGCGCCATCGCGGACGTTGATATTCAGCGGCTGCGCTACCAGCGCCAGCGCAACGGCAGCTTCCATCAGGGCAGGCGCGCACAACCCCCGATGCAAACCGTGCCGATGGCCTGCCAGGCCCTGCCCGATACCGCTGAGCTGCTGCGCCCGATCACCCCGACGCCTTTTATTCCTCCTGAAGGCCAGGGCGAGGAAGATCTTTCTGAAATTGTCAATATCCAATGCTCGGGGCTGATGACGCGGCTGGCTGCCATCGGCTGCAAGCGCGTGGTTATCGGTGTGAGCGGAGGGCTGGATTCCACGCTTGCGCTGCTGGTGGCTGTTACGGCGTTTGACAAGCTGAAGCTCGACCGCAAGGGCGTATACGCCATCACCATGCCAGGCATGGGTACTGGGGTGCGCACCAAATCCAACGCCTGGAAGCTGATGGAAGCGCTCGGCGTGACCGCGCTGGAGATCCCGATCGAAGCTGCGGTGAAGCAGCACTTCAAGGATATCGGACAGGATGAGAACACCCATGATACGACCTACGAAAACTGCCAGGCGCGCGAACGCACCCAGATCCTGATGGATTACGCCAACAAGGTTGGGGGCATTGTGCTGGGCACGGGTGACATGAGCGAGATGGCTATCGGCTTTGCCACCTACAACGGCGACCACATGAGCATGTACAACGTCAACTGCTCCATCCCCAAAACCCTGGTCAAGCGGCTGGTGCGCCATGTAAGCCTGCACCAGTTCGAGGGCGCTGTGCGGGACGTGTGCCAGGATGTGCTCGATACTCCCATCAGCCCGGAGCTCCTGCCCGCCAGGGACGGAGAGCTGACCCAGCGCACCGAGGAGATTGTGGGCGATTATGCCCTGCATGATTTTTTCCTTTATCACCTGATGGATTCGGGCAGCGGTCGGCATCGCCTGCGGCGCTTTGCCCTTCAGGCGTTCGGGGATGTGTATGAGCCGGAGAAAATATCCGCGCAGCTTTCTGTGTTTCTCAAGCGCTTTATGACCCAGCAATTCAAGCGCAACTGCGTACCCGACGGGCCGAAGGTCGGCTCCGTCAGTCTGTCGCCCAGGGGCGACTG
>DAIOVG010000159.1:0-6270 GCA_036759125.1 Candidatus Limiplasma sp. | reverse complement strand
AAAACATCCGCGAGCGCAACGAGATTTTGAACTTCCTGTCGGAGTACGATTCGCAATGCTCCATCTTAAACCGCCGCGGTTTTATTGAACGCGCGATCCGCCTGAACCGTGAAAACGTCGGCAAGCACGCCATTTGCGTGTTTATGGATTTGGATCACCTCAAGGAGATCAACGATACCTTCGGCCATTCCCAGGGCGATGTGG
The DNA here is from genome assembly GCA_036759125.1 of Candidatus Limiplasma sp. Classification (GTDB taxonomy): domain Bacteria; phylum Bacillota; class Clostridia; order Christensenellales; family Aristaeellaceae; genus CAXXOK01. The sequence continues at coordinate 6,066 of DAIOVG010000159.1, read as the reverse complement.
CGCTGGTCGCGGTGAGCGATATTTTAAAACAGGCTGTCCGCAATAACGACCTGGTCGCGCGCATCGGCGGGGATGAGTTCGTCGGTATGTTCCTGATCGATACGCCGGAGTATGACAAGCTCTTTAAGGCAAGGCTGAAAAAAGCGTTCGCGTTTTTCAACGATACCTCCGGACTGCCGTACTATGTAGAGGCTTCGGTTGGCATCGCGCATTTTACCTGCAACCAGGGGCTGGAAATATCCAAAATCGTCAACGACGCGGACCGGTACCTGTATGAGGAAAAGAAATTCAAGCGCAAGTCTGCGCTCAAAGAGGGCAAAGAAGCTTAATTCCGGATGCCTGAAGTTTGAAATGCCATGCGGCGGATTGCGCATGGCATTTGATTTGCCTTGAAGCTGTCGCCTGATTTGGGAATTATAATCTCTTCCACGGAATCAAGTTCAACAACCGGCCAAGTTGTGGTACGATAGTACACAAATCCTCCGGTCATCCGCATCGGAGAGTGAACGGAGGCTGTGCCGTATGAACTGGTTGAGCTTTATCCCGTATGCCTTGATCACGACGTTTACGCCTGGACCCAACAACATTATGGCGCTGTCGATTGCCACGCAAAACGGCGTAAAGCGCACGCTGCCGTTCAACGCGGGCGTCTGGGCGGGGTTTTCCGTCGTCATCCAGTTGTGCGCGCTTCTCAGCGCCACGCTTTACGCGATCCTGCCGTCAATCAAAACGCCGATGCTGTTCATCGGCGCTGCGTACCTTTTGTACCTGGCTTGGAAAACCTGGAAATCCACCGGGATTCATGAACAAAAAACCGCCGGAAGCGGTTTTCTGACCGGATTTCTCATGCAGTTTATCAACCCCAAGGGCATCGTGTACGGTATCGTGTCGATGGAAACCTTCGTGCTTCCGTACTATCACGATCAATACCTGATGGTGGTATTGCTGGGCCTGTTCATGGCGACGCTTGGGTTTATCTCCACCACCTGCTGGGCAACGTTCGGAAGCCTGTTTAAGCTCTTATTCTCCAAATACAGGAAAACCGTCAACGCGGTGCTTGCGCTGCTGCTGGTGTATTGCGCGGTATCGCTGTTTCTGTAATCAGCGGAACGCGCTTTCGTTATCCTTGAAAAACTCATAATAGCTGCGCACGTTTTCAAGCTCTGTCCAGCGTTTAACGTCCACGGGATCGGAGTCCAGATCGTAGATCTTTGCGCCGCGCATGGATAACAGAAACGGCGAATGCGTGGACAGGATGAACTGGCAGTTGAAAAAGCGGGCGGAGTCCTCGATATATTGCTTGAGCTCAAGCTGGCGCTTGGGCGAGAGACTGTTTTCCGGCTCGTCCAGCAAATACAGGCCGTCCTCCTCCACCTGCTCTACAAAGTATTTATACGCGCTTTCGCCGTTGGAATAGGTGCGGACGTTGCCCATCAGGTTTTCCCGCACGAATTTGGACTGGGTTTTGCGGCGGGAATTATTGACGGTTTTCAGCTTCTCGTAATCCGCCATGGACTTGAGCTGGAACTTCGAATACTTGGCGTCCAGGTACTCCTCAAACACGTCTTCCCGCTTCTGGTCGATCCCCTCGTTGAGCATACGGACGTTGAGCATATAATCAAATACGTCGTCGCTGGTGATGATGCGGGAATGGCCCGGCACCGGGGCTTTGAGGTGGATACGGCACATGTCGACATAATCCTGAAAAAATCCGGTGCGGTTATATACGGATTCGCGGCGCACGCCCACACGTTCGGCAATCACATTGAGCGCGGTGGTCTTACCGGAGCCGTTGCCGCCGTACAGGATGGTGACCGGTTCAAAATCGATGCGCTCAAACGAGCGCGCGGACAGCACCTTGAACGGGTAAAACGAATCATAGCACGTTCGCTGAATCCCGCAGATGAAGCTGGTTTCCCGTTCGACGTCGGGAAACTCAAACGTATCAATATACAGCATGCGGCTTAGGGCAGCGTGTTGCCGGCTTTGAGCAGCAATGCGTACCACTCCTCGCGGGTCAGGGTGATATCCGCGGCTTTGGCGCAGCCTTTCAAGCGCTGCACGTTCATGGTGCCGGTCACAGGTTGCATCTTGGCCGGATGCCGCAAAAGCCACGCGATGACGATGGTCGTATTGCTGACGCCGTACTTGGCCGCGAGCGCGTCGATCTCCCGGTTGAGCTCCGGGTACTTGTCGCTGCCAAGGAACACGCCCCCAAAAAAGCCGTACTGGAAGGGCGACCAGGGCTGGATTGTGATGTCGTGCAGGCGGCAGAAATCCAGAATCCCGCCGTCGCGGTCCACGGCGGCGTCGTCCAGCATGTTGACGTGCATGCCGCGGGTGATCATCGTCGCGTTGGTGATGCTCAGCTGCAGCTGGTTGGCCACAAGCGGCTGTTTTACGTACCGCTGCAGAAGCTGAATTTGCATCGGGCTTTGGTTGGAGACGCCGAAATGGCGCACCTTTCCTGATTCCTGCAGGATGCCGAAGGCCTCGGCAACCTCCTCGGGCTCCACCAGCGTGTCCGGGCGGTGCAAAAGCAGCACGTCCAGATAATCGGTGTTCAGGCGTTTCAGGCTTCCGTCCACCGAGTCGAGAATATGCTTTTTGGAAAAGTCGAAGGCAATGCCGGGGCGAATGCCGCATTTGGACTGTAACGTCATGGTTTCGCGCACGGCGGGCGTCATGCCCGCGGCTTTGGCAAAGATGGTTTCGCACTCGCCCCCGCCATAGATATCGGCGTGGTCGAAAAAATTCGCGCCAAGGTCCAGCGCTGTCCGTACGAAGGTTTCCGCTTCGGCGGCCGTCAGGCGGTTGATGCGCATACAGCCGACGGCGACCGTCGGTATGCGCAGGCCGGATGTTCCCAGCTGGATGCTTCTCATAAAATTGCCTCCTTGTCTGTCTGCGGTGGGGAAAGATGGATTATTCAAGTCTTGCGGTAAAGCTCAGCAGGCTGATGCTGGGCACGTTGAACAGGCGCATCGGCATGGGGTAGATGCCGCTTGCCGCAAGCCCGCTGGAGATGTACTGGGTGATGTTGTTGATGCGCGTCATGCCGACAAGGCCGTCGTCACCGGGGAACCAGCCCTTTTCGGGCACATACACGGGCCCAAGGCCAAACAGCCGCCACTGGCCGCCGCAATAATGGCCGGACAACACCAGCGAAAGATTCCGGTAGGAAAAAACCTCGCCCGTATCCGCCCATTCGGTCATCTCGCGGACATAGTCCGTTTGCAGCGGTATATGAATGACGCCGATTTGCAAATCCCCCTCCTGAATCTGGGCGATGGTCTGGGCGCTCTCCTGAAACGCTTCCAATCGGTAGCTCAAGGCCCGGTAGCTGGCGCCGCCCTCGGCTTCGTATTGCTTGCCGCTTGCCTCCATATCCGCCTTCTGGCGCTCCAGGGTGCTGACCATGCCCTTGATGCCCGCTTCATCGGTCAGGCCGATGGAATACAGGTTTTCGGGGATAAACCAGACGGTGCGCTTGCCCACCGCCTGCCCGACGGCGCGGTCCAGGTAGATGGCGCCCTCGGCCTGTGCGGCACGCACCCACTCGGCCAGCGGCTCTGGGCTGCCGTGAAGGCCGGAGTTTACGGGCACGGGGTCCTCGTCGCCCGCGACAAAATAAATCGGCACATTTTCCTTAATCTGCCGCAGCGTGCGGATCAGCGAGATCATCGGCGCGTAATCGCCGCCCGCGCCGACCATATCGCCGGTCATCACCACGGCGGTGAATCCCTTGCCGAACAGCACATCCTCCCATTGCTCCGCTTCAAAGCCGATATCGCTGCCGTGGAGGTCGGAAATATGGAGGATGGTAACGTTTTCGTACTTGGAATCCATGTTCATAATACGAACTTTTTCAGTGTTCAGGTGGATTTTCTGGTTCAAAACGCTGTTGGAGAGGATGGAAAGCGCGATCACCGCAAACACGACCGCCAGCAGCAATATCAGGCAGCCCGGCGCGCGGCGTTTGGCCTTTTGTTCCATAAAAATATAGTTGTTTTTGCTGCGTCCCATTCTCTAACCCCCGCATTTTGCTACCACTATTATACAGCACTTCCGCCGCCTGTGCGTGGCGAGTTTTGCGGGGAATTGTTAATTCTCACACAGCTCAATTGCGTGCCTTCAGGGTGTGGGGGTTCACGGCGGCTTCCTCCGCAAGCTCCCGCGCTGTGTGACAGATGACGCCTGCGCCGTATGTGCCTGAAACGATTTTAGCAATATGCGTTCTTTCAGCTGCTTGTCAATCAATCTGTCCGGATCAAATAGCCATGCCATGTGTCACCTCCTGATGACGTGTTATGTATTACAGGAATAACACAATAGGACAACAACACAAAAATGTTGCGCTGTTAAAGCGTATTTGAGAAATTTTCGCTATCATCCAGCGGCCAAAAGCTTGCCCGCACCTGCCGTTTATGCGATAATCGTTGGGAAAGCGAAGGAAGAGGTGACCGAGATGACGCCCAAGCAGCAAAAGGCGCACGACTATTTTTATGGCGGATACAACTGCGCGCAATCGGTATTCGCGGCGTTCCACGAGGAAATGGGCCTGGATGAGGATACGGCGCTGAGGCTCATGGTGTCCGTGGGCGGCGGCGTAGGCGGCCTTCGGGAGATCTGCGGCGCGTTCACCGGCGCGGCGATGGCGCTCAACATGATCCAGAAGGATATCAGGCAGGCCGATCCCGATTATAAAAAGCAGATGTACGCGCTGGTGCAGGCAAAGGCCGAGGCGTTTAAAGCCCAGTACGGAACCTACATCTGCCGCGAACTGCTGGAGCGCAACGACATCACCCCCTCGCCTGTGCCTGCAGTGCGCGACGCCGCATATTACGAGGTTCGCCCCTGCGGCAAGTATGTGGAGGCCTGCGCCAGGCTGGTGGAAGCCGAACTGGAAAAGGCTTGACCGTCCTAAACATTGACTTTCCTGTAACACTCTGTCATAATTCTCTATTGGCCGCGCTATGCGCGGCCAATGGCAGGTCAAGAGCCGGACTTTGAGTCAAAGGACACAACCGCAGCGAAGGCAGGTACCCCATGACGCAGCTCCAAACCACCAAGGCGCATCTCAAGAAGATTGACAAGCGAAGAACCTTCGCTATTATTTCGCACCCCGATGCGGGCAAAACCACGCTGACTGAAAAGCTTCTGCTCTATGGCGGAGCCATCCGCCAGGCCGGCAGCGTCAAGGCCCGCAAGGCCGAGCGCCACGCCACCAGCGACTGGATGGAGATCGAAAAACAGCGCGGTATTTCCGTGACCACATCGGCGATGCAGTTTTCGTTCCTCGGTTATCATATCAACATACTGGATACGCCGGGTCACCAGGATTTTTCCGAGGACACCTACCGTGTGCTGGTCGCGGCGGACGCCGCCGTGATGCTGATCGACGCCGCCAAGGGCGTGGAAGCCCAGACCATCAAGCTGTTCAAAGTCTGCAAAATGCGCGGCATTCCGATTTTCACCTTTGTGAATAAAATGGACCGTGCCGCCAAGGATCCCTTTACGCTGATGGAAGAGATCGAAAACGTGCTGGGCATCCGCTCGGTGCCTATGAACTGGCCCATCGGCGTGGATGGCGATTTTCAGGGCGTGTACATCCGCAATTCCGAGAAGATTGATCTGTACTCCGGCGGCGATCACGGCGCGCGCATCGCGGCCAAAAGCCGGATTTCGCTGGACGAAGCGGAAAAGAAGCTCGACGTACATTATATGAAGCGCTTGCGCGAGGAGATTGAGCTACTGGATATCGCGGGCGACGGCTTTGATCTGGAGCAGGTGCTGCACGGCAACCTGACGCCGATGTTTTTTGGCTCGGCAATCACCAATTTCGGAGTAGAGCCGTTTCTGGAAGCGTTTCTGGAGATCACGCCCGGCCCGCTGGCACGAAAGAGCGATCAGGGCTCGGTAGCGCCGGAAAGCGATTTTTTCTCCGGCTTTGTGTTCAAAATCCAGGCCAACATGAACCCCGCCCACCGCGACCGGCTTGCGTTTATCCGTGTGGTGTCCGGCGAGTTCCAAAAGGACATGAACGTCTGGCTGTCCGGCGAGGAC
>DAIOVG010000158.1:0-6274 GCA_036759125.1 Candidatus Limiplasma sp. | reverse complement strand
GTGCAATGCTGATAATCCGATGGTCGATCCGAATATCGAAAGCACTCGCCAAGGCAGATTGCACATCGCGCGCAATCTGCTTGGGGTTGCGGCTCTGACTGCCCAGGATATGGATCTCTCTGATGCTTCCGTCCTCAGCGATATCAACGTTGGACGCGAAGACGCCTGTCAGGTTTGACAGCAGTTCGCGATAGCGGTCTTTAATGCTATCGATCTTTCCGCGAGACTCTTCCATAAACTAATCTCCTTGTGGCTTTTAACTCTGTTAACAACTCACTGCAATTTATTATAAAATATTTATTTCTAAATTGCAATAGAAATTTTGAAAAAATTATTATTTGTCAAGGGATACCAGCTCTTTTTGCTATTTTCCCAGCAAGCGGATAGTCTATTCTTCTTTAAGAAAGTATTACGAATTTGTTTCGCTTGCAACGCAGATGTTAAGTGCCATAAGGGTTTGCGATTATCACCGGTCCGTGCTTTGTTCTAAATCTTTTGTATCAGACGCAGATAGAACGCAACAATTTTACAAAGTGTATCAACAGAAATTCTTTCATTATGGCCGTGAATTGTCTTGCGAACCTCCGGCGGCATGACCATAGGAGAGAAACGATACACCCGATCGGAGATGCGCGCATAGTGGCGAGAGTCCGATGCGGCCATCATCAGATACGGCGAAACGATAACACCGAGCCAGGTCTGCAGGATGGATTCTCTGAGCGTTTCCCAGCCTTCCCCATCGCTGCGGGAATACGGCGAGGGCGAGGTTCCAAGCGCGAGGCTGACCTTTACCTGATCGTTTCCGATTTTCTTCTCAAGCTCCCGCACCGCTTCCTCCGGCGTCTGGTTTAACAGCCGCAGGTTGGCTCCGGCTTCCACCTTGGGCGGAATAACGTTCCACGATTTGCTTCCCATAATTTTGGTAAAGGCGACCGTGGTACGGAACATTGCATTGAGCTCCCCGCCCTTCTTACGGCCCAGTGCGAACAAAATCGGCTTGAAACACCAGAGGTTTGCAAGGATCAACTTCATGCCAAACGACGCATGGCGGCCCAGGGTATCGAACATATCCTTCACCGGCGGCACTATGGTGGGCTTGAAGGGGTTGTCTTCAATGGCGGAGATGGCTTTGGCCATCACGCCAACCGGCGTATGCGGCGCCGGGGTGGACGCGTGGCCGCCCTTGCCCTCCAGCGTAAAGCCGATGTTGGTAATCCCCTTCTCCCCTGTGCCGATCACGGCCGTTAAGCCGGAGACGCCAGGAAAAACGCCATCGACAATCGCGCCGCCCTCGTCGATAACGGTCGGGCTGATCCCCTGCTCTTCAAACCATTTGACCATCGCGATCGCCGACGCGCCGGAAAGCTCCTCGTCTCCGCCAAAGCAAAGGTATACGTCGTTCTTAGGTGTGAACCCCTGTGCGGCGAGGGTTTCGGCGGCTTCCATCACACCCAGCAGCGTCGATTTGGTATCGATGGTACCGCGACCCCAGATTTCGCCGTCTTTGAGAACAGCGGAAAAGGGTTCCTCTGCCCACATAGTTTCTTCCACAGGCACCACGTCATAATGCGACATCAGCACCCAGGGCATATCGCCGCCCTTGCCTTTCCAGTGGTAGATTACACCGGCAGGCTCGATAAATTGCTTCGTACAGCGTTTGGAAACGTTTGGATAGCGCTCATCCAGCAGCGCACGGAAATCATCAAACGCGCTTTCATCCTTCATGCCGGCGTCCTCGTAGCTGATCGTGCGGCAGCGGATCATCGCCTGAAAATTATCCACGGCGCGGTCCTCGTTGACAGTCACGTCCAGCGAGGCAACCGCCTGCCTTTCCTTTGGGTTGAACATGAGTGCTCTGATAACCAGGATGAGAATGAACAGACCGATAATTCCAAGCGCGTACAGCATAGGATACTCCTTATAAGAGGTTCTTGCGGTATAGGATACGGGCCACGCCAATGGCGATCAGCGCTCCGACAGGCACCAGAATACCCACAGAGCCCGCCAGCGACGGCATCAGGATAAACAATGCGATCATAAACACAAGCGGCGCGACCGCGATTTTCCAGTTCTTGGAGATGAACACCACGCCAAGCCCGCCGAACAACGCCGGGAGGATGTTTTCAAACGCGGGCTGCAAGGCCGGTGATTCAAGCAGCGGTTCGACCTGTGAAAGCAGTAAAACGCCAAGCGCAATAATTGCCATGGTGACAAACGAGGATACGGCAACCGCGATGGTGGAAAGCACCTCCGCCTCCTCGGTTCCCTGCTTGACATCCGCAGCCTGCAGGGCGTTAAGCACACAGGGTACCTTCAGGTTGGTGAGGTTGCCCGTGATAAACGCTAGGTAGGTGCCGCCGGCGCCAAGCATCGGCGTAAACGTGAATACCTCAATGGCCCCGACTGTCCAGAAGATCGGCACCACACCCAGCAATCCGCGCCACAGACCGTTGAAATCAGGCAGCGTGCCGTAATACACACCGATGGCAACGGGCACCAGCAGCAGCAGGACAATCACGGTCATCACCCAAAAGCGCCCGTAACGGTGCGTGTTTTCCCTGTAATCCATACGTCCGCCTCCTTACTTCGCCAAAATGCCGACAAGATTGGTAATGGGAATCGCCAGCGCCATACCGCCGAGCATGGAAATCGGCAGCGCATATTCCGACAGCCATTTCCATTGCAGCAGTTTCATCAGCGCGCCGAGGATGACCATCAAAAGCATCGACGCGAGCATAACAAATACGGGGATCCAGCCTGTCAGCCCCTTGCCGACCTCCGCAAAGACCAGCCCCAAAAAGGCCGATATCATGCCCAAAAACAGGCTGGAGACCAAAAACCCGCTCCATTTTTCATCTCTGTTGCGGATCTTCATCATGCCGCTTTCGATCCGCTTTGCGAGAAACACCACAAGCACAAGGCTGAACATAATACCGATAGTCATCACCCAAACGACGGTCAGGAATGCCGACGGATCCGTGATCAGGGTTCCAAGCGACAGTCCCAGCGCGTTTGTCGCAGCTCCGGCCGCGGCGGTTTCATAGGTTATCGCGCCGATCACAGACAGCCGCAGCCACGGCAGCGGGAACCCCAGTGATTTGGACAAGGTAATGACGCCCAGCAGGATGGATATGGCCGGCGCGATGGTATACACAGCGCTTGATATCATCGTTTTCTTCAATGTTGCCGACGGAATGCCGATCGCCTTGGCGCGCCGCAACGCACGCACGAGAAAAAACACCGACTGCCCCGTAATAATCAAGATGACGATCGCGGTTATGATGTATAAAAACGGATCGTTTGGACTGAACATACGCAGCCTCCTCTTACGCTATTGATTTACTTCTATGTATACCATACATAGGCACAGAAGGAAAGCGGCAAACGCATATATCCGCGCGTTTGCCGATGATTCAGGCTGCACTTCGCCTGTTTTTGAGACATTCCGGCGTATTGCTTTATCTTGCGTGTTTGTTTTCCACGCCATTATTTCAGAAAGCTTGCGCGTTTATGCTGCTTGGCCTGGTACAGGTAGCGGTCAGCCTGGTCGATAATGCAAGTAATTTCCAGATCTTCCTGACAGGTAAAATCGGCAATCCCGATGGAAATATCCACGTAATACGGCTTCCCGGACGTATCGTTGCACTTCTCGCTCGCCTGCTTGAGCCGTGTCTCAAAATTCTTGCGGAATCCCGAGTTATCGGCAATAAACATGCCGACAAATTCGTCCCCGCTGATGCGGGCAATCAAGTCGCCGCTGCGGATGACGCTTTTAAACACGTTGCTCACCGTGCGTATCGCATCGTCACCCGCGGCATGGCCGAAATTATCGTTGATTTTCTTGAGATAGTCCAGATCGGCAAACACCAGAAACGCGCTCTGGTCGATATTGCGGCTATTCAGCCGCAGCGCCTGCTCAATGAACCCTCTGCGGTTGTAGATATTACACAATGGATCGTACTCGGAGAGGTAGTTGAGCTCCTCGTTCTTCTTCTGTACATGCTCGATCTCCCGGGCAACGATTCTCTCCTTGCGCTTCAGATCCAGAAAATTCATCAGAATGCCAAGCTGCAGGCCGATAATATGCATCAGCGGGTTGGTATCCCGGTCTGTTTCGCACAAAAAGACGCCAAATTGCAGGTCGCCGGAGAATATGCTGAAGCTGATCATGTGCGCTGTGCCGTCCATTTCCTGCAATGCTTTGAGCGGATGCTCCCGGTCTATGACAGGCATACGGGACCGCGGGTAAGATTTGACGCTTAAATCGTTCAGGTATGCCGCCAGCAGCAGCTTATCCGCGTTGAACGATTGCTGGGCCTCCATACGGATCTGCGGTTCCGGCAGCAGGCAGATATAGACCGTTTTCAGGCCGAGGACGCGCAGTTTGTTCACGACATTCAGGTACACCCGCTCGTCCTCATCGACGATGACGACCAGATCGCGGATGAACTCCGGCACAAACCAGGCCTGCGTGCGGATCTGCTCCACCAGCCGGACGTTTTCCCGCATGGCATACTGGAACAGAAATCCCTGTACCCGCAGCAGGATCGCGTACAGGCGTTTGAGCCCCGGTTCAGCAATATCATCCGCAAGCTGGGTCAGGCAGTCGTAAAAGCGCTCCGCTACAATGCCGCTGGCGGTTTGAAGTCTGGTAACAATCTCCACCATCCAGGCATCCAGCGCCCTGACATCCAGCGTACTGCCATCATTCAAGTGTGCAAGCTCCGCGATATGGCCCATCATCTCACGGATGACAGCGGCTTTTTTCTTCTGGCCGGGCTGTGTGAATATGAAATCCAGTTTTGTTTGAAGCTTCGTCAGAATGGAATCGATATACGCGTCCGAGTGCCGGTCCGCACTTGCATCGCAGGTATAAGCATCCTCGCTTCCCTCGCAGCCGCAGGAATTGCGTATCATCAGGCTTGTTTTCAGCTTGATGGACTGAGCTGGTTTCCCCTCCGCCAGCGCCAGCGCCTGGATAAGCGCCGCCTCCCCGGTTCGATAGGCATCCTGGGATACGGTGGTCAGCGGCGGCGTCATGGTCTGGCCGGTGACAAAATCATCAAAGCCCGTAATCGCGATATCAATCCCCACGCGGAGACCACGCCTCTCGCACACCCGATACCCGGTTTTGGCCATCTCATCGTTGCAAAACGCAATCGCATCCAGATCGGGATGGGCTGCCAAAAGCCCGGTCACCTGTTGTTCCACAAATCCGGACAGGTCGCCGTAGACCACCATGCTGTCTTCCAGCGTTAACCCGTACCGTGCCATCGTTTCCCGATATGCACGTTCGCGTTCCCTTGCTTCGGGGTGCTGCTTGGGGCCGGAAACGTAGGCGATATGCCGATACCCATGGTCTACAATCAAATGCTCCATACATTTGGTAAATATCGCATAGTTATCAATGGTAATAGAGCATTTTTCAGGGCTTATCCCGGCGATGTCCTTTTGCAAAAGCACATAGGGCATATCCTCGAAACGGCGAAAGAACTGCCGGTACTCCTCCTCGCTCTCAAGCCCCGACAGGGAACCCGAGGATATGATGTACGCATCCGCTCCGACCAGCTGGGTATAGTCGTAAATGCTGTTATAGCGGGATACGGTTTCCTGTTCATAGCTGGTGTCAAACGGCGCGATATGGCGCTGCATGCCCGTCATATAAAAAAGCTGCACGCCATGGCGTGTCGCAGTATCATTGATGCCCCGCATCAGCTCTATGGCGAAATCATAACTGACGTCGCCAATCATTACGCCAATCGTTTTGGATTTCTCCGGATGATTTTGCATCATAACAATATACTCCCGGCTGTTTGAACGGTGCTTTGTGTTGAACTCACTATATATTTGATCCATCGACATAAAGGAACATGAGTAAAACTCATCATTATCACAATCGTAATAATGATGAGTTCGTTTGTCAAGTCTTTTCTGATTTTCAACGCAGCAGATACACCCTGGCCTCATATGGGCGAAGGGAATCGGTCACACTTTGCTCCGCATCATAGTTGCCAAGAAGCAGTGTGCAATCGCTTTGGTCTACGAGGGCTTGGATATGCCCGGCGGACTGCGGGTTCATGCTGAAATTGCACAGCACCAGAAGCGTTTCTCCATCTGCCTCGCGTACATAGGTGTATACGTGCGGGTTTGCTTCATCCAGCAGCCTGTACCTGCCGTCTGTGACGATATCGTACGTCTTGCGCAGCTTGATGAGCCGCTTGTAATAGCTGAAGATGGAATCGGGGTCGTTTACCTGGCTTTCGGCGTTGATCCG
>DAIOVG010000157.1:0-6343 GCA_036759125.1 Candidatus Limiplasma sp. | reverse complement strand
GTACAAATAATCAGAAGATATAATACCATTGGTCACGCATTATGTAAAGTAATTCGGGAGTATATCAAAAAATGAGTGTATCTGACTTGTAAGCAGATGATTTATATTAATTTAGTTCATATAACATACATGGACTGCGGCTTCGAAATATAGCTATCACATTACTCTTGGTATTGGAGTTTTTTTGGCGGGTTTTGTGTAACTACAAATACCGCAGTTGGTTTTGATGTAGACTTGTGATGTACATCCACACTATCGGATAAAGTGTAGAAATAAAAGGGATTGAGCGATTGCAGATATTAAAATTTACTAGCAAATGCTGTCAGCGTCTATTCAAATCCTGTCGCTTCATAGAGATGCCCACCCGTCAGTCGTATGGTTAATGATTTTTCTTACTAAAAAAGTGTGGTAATAAGTGTGGTATCAATTAAGAGAAACGCCTATGTAATCCTTATTACATAGGCGTTTGCGATGGTGGAGATGAGGGGAGTCGAACCCCTGTCCGAAAGCTTGATTGTCAGGTTTTCTCCGAGCGCAGTCGAGCATTTAGAATTCCCGTTGGCAGACGCCGCTTGACGGGCTTAAGCCTTCGGTAGCTTCATGATTACGGGCAAGGCCTCATAGCTTTGGCGGTGCTCGTTCCCTACGTTAATGACGCCGATGACCAAGTTCGTAGGCAGCTTGGGTCGACGCGCAGCATTAAGCCGCGAAAGCTAACTGATTATTGTCAGTTCGTTTTTGTTCCCGTTTTTATGCGGTTCAGGGCCGCAGCTCGCTTTCCCGACCTTCAATAACCCCCGTCGAAACCGGAACATCCCCATGAAGGTAGTGGGTTGTGATCGTAACAGATACTGTGTACTGTCCTTGCATAAACGACGACTGAAGAACGTGCAGAATGGCGAAGCGGATTTTTGTCAGGTTGGGTTTACAAAATCCGAAGTAGCAGCAGTGCTACGTCAAGGATTGCGAAAACCCAAGATGGCGGAAATCAGATTGCCAGGCTGTGCGGGATTGAGTCGGTGTTTATGTGGACTTAAAAGCCCGTTCCATTTCGCGCTGAGCGTCGCGGGCCGCTTCGCTGTCGCGCTTGTCGTGCAGTTGCTTGCCCCGGCATACGCCGAGCTCAAGCTTCACGAGTCCGTCCTTAAGGTACACTTTCAGGGGAATCAGCGCGTAGCCCTTGCGGCTCACCAGGCCCTGGAGCTTGAGGATCTCGTTGCGGTGCATGAGAAGCTTCTTGGGGCGCAGCGGATCGGAATTGAACAAGCTGCCCTCTTTATACGGGCTGATGTGCATTCCCTCGGCGAAAATCTCGCCGCCCCGCACCATGCAGAAACTCTCTTTTAAGTTAATTCGCCCGTCGCGTACGCTTTTCACCTCTGTACCGCGTAAACTCATCCCACATTCATACCGGTCTTCCACGAAGTAATCGTGAAAGGCTTTCTTGTTGTGGGCGATGGGCTTAATGCCTTTTTGCCGCGGCACAAAGCTTCCTCCCCTGCGTTGATCGTATGCGTGTCTCACCGAAGTTTAACACACATCTCATTATAGCATAACTAAGTCGTGTTGCAAAGATGGAAGCCCTACTCTATAATGAACACAAACCTTTGAGGAGGTACCTTTTATGTCTGATGCTTCGATCCGTACCATGGCACAGGACGCACGTCGTGCGGGTCTACAATTATCCACGCTGCCGCTCACACAGCGCAACGCGGCGCTGACCGCCATTGCCCGGAGCATCCGGGCCGATCTGGCGGAGATTTTTGCCGCCAACGAGCTGGATTTGCAGCAAGCCGCCGAGGAAAAGCTGGCCGCGCCGCTGCTGAGCCGCCTGAAGTTTTCGGAGTCCAAGGCCGAGCGCGTGATCGACGGTCTGAATGCCCTGGCCGATCTGCCTGACCCGCTGGGCAAGGTGCAGTATGCCAACGAGCTGGCCGAGGGCCTGAAGCTGTACCGCGTATCCTGCGCCATCGGCGTGATCGGCGTAATTTTTGAAAGCCGTCCCGACGCCCTGGTGCAGATTTCCTCGCTGTGTCTGAAGTCCGGCAACGCCGTGCTGCTCAAGGGCGGACGCGAGGCCACGCGCACCAACCAAGCGTTGTACAAGGCCATTATGAAAGGCACCCGGCAGGCCGGAATCCCCGACGGCTGGTGCCAGCTATTGCAAACCCGCGAGGACGTGAGTGCCATGCTCAAGCAGGACGACTGCATCGACCTCATCATCCCGCGCGGCTCCAAGGCCTTTGTGCGCTACATCATGGACAATTCCAACATCCCCGTGCTCGGCCATGCCGACGGCATTTGCCATGTATACGTAGACAAGGCGGCCGATTTGGATACGGCGCTGAAAGTGACGCTCGATTCCAAGGCCTATCGCTTCTCCGTGTGCAATACAGCCGAATCCCTGCTGGTGCACAGGGACTGCGCCAGAAACTTTCTGCCCGTCGCGGCCGTAGCGCTGAAAACCAAGAACGTGGAAATCCGCGGCGACGACGAAACCTTCGCCCTGATTGAGTGCAAGCACGCCACGGATGAGGATTGGGCCACCGAGTATCTGGACGCCATCCTGTCGGTGAAGATTGTGGGCAGCCTCGACGAAGCGATTGACCACATCAACACCTACGGCTCCGGGCATACCGACAGCATTGTCTCCAAGGATGCGCAGGCGATTGAGCGCTTCATGGCGCTGGTGGACAGCGCGGACGTGTTTGCCAACTGCTCCACGCAGCTGGCCGACGGGTTTATGTTCGGGCTGGGCGCGGAGGTGGGCATCGCCACCGGCAAGCTGCACGCCAGAGGCCCGATGGGGCTGGAAGGCCTGTGCACCTATAAATACAAGCTTTTCGGCAAGGGCCACACCCTGGCCGATATCAACGACGGCAAAACGCCGCTCATTCACCGGCCCCTGGACCTATAGGAGGATTCAATTTGGACCATATCATTCAGGTCGACCATCTGAGCAAATCCTACGGCGACGTGCAGGCCGTCAAAGACATCAGCTTTTTTGTGGAAAAGGGAAGGCTGTTTGCCTTTCTGGGCCCAAACGGCGCGGGGAAGTCGACCACCATCAACATGATCTGCACCTTCCTGCAGCCAAACGGCGGCAGCGTACAGGTGAACGGATTTACCCTGGGCAAACAGGACGACGGCATCCGCAATTCCATCGGCGTGGTGTTCCAGGACGGACTTTTAGATAAGCTCCTGACCGTGCGGGAGAACCTGGCGGTGCGCGGCTCGCTGTACGGCCTGACCGGCCAGGCGCTCAAAAGCGCTGTGGAGCAGGCGATCGCCGCCGTGAGCATTGAAACGTTCGCCGACCGGCGTTACGGCAAGCTCTCCGGCGGGCAGCGCAGGCGCGCTGATATCGCCCGCGCGCTGGTCACCCAGCCGGAAATCTTGTTTCTGGATGAGCCGACGACCGGGCTGGATCCCCACACCCGCAAGGCCGTGTGGGATACCATTCTGGATTTGCAAAGAACCACCGGCATGACCGTGTTTCTCACCACCCACTACATGGAAGAAGCCGACGGCGCGGATTATGTCATCGTTATCGACGACGGCAGGATTGCCGCCAAGGGCACGCCCACGGAGCTTTGCGAGCGTTACGCCAACGATAAGCTGTACCTGCACTGCCTGGATATGGATGCCGTCAAGGCGTACCTGGCCGATACCAAAATCAGCTATACGCAGGTTGCCGACAACCTGATCATCGGCATCGAAAACACCCTGGCGGCGCTGCCTATCATCGAAGGCTGCCGCGAGCATCTGAAGGGCTTCGAGGTAACCGTCGGCTCGATGGACGAGGCCTTCCTGGGCATCACGGGAAAGGAGCTGAGAGAATGATCGCTTTCGCCGGCCGCAACCTGAAGGTTTTCTTCCGCGATAAAGCCGCGGTGTTCTTCTCCCTGCTCGCCTCGCTGATCATCATCGGCCTGTACGCGCTGTTTCTTGGCAACAATATGGCCTCCTACCTGGAGCAGTTCCCCGATTCGCGCCTCCTGGTAGACCGCTGGCTGGTTGCGGGGCTTGTGTCCATCACCTCCATCACCACCGCGATGGGCGCGTTCGGCGTGATGGTGGATGATAAGTCCAAGCAGATCATCAAAGATTTTCTGACCTCCCCCATCCGCCGCTGGAAGCTGATGGCCGGGTATATCTTCTCGGCGTTCATCATCGGGTATATCATGTCGGTCATCACGCTGCTGGTGGCGCAGGTCTACATCCTGGCGCAGGGCGGCAGCATAATCAGCCTGCTCAACTACGGCAAAGTCCTTCTGGTGCTGCTCCTGGCCGGGTTTTGCAACACGACGATGGTGTTTTTCTTCGCGGCGTTCTTCTCCACGGATACGTCGTTTTCCACGGCGTCCACGGTGCTGGGGACGCTGATCGGCTTTGTGACAGGCATCTACATCCCCATCGGGGTGCTGCCTGAGAGCGTTCAATGGGTGATCAAGCTCTTCCCGACCTCGCACGCGGTGGTCATTCTGCGGCAGATCCTAACCGAATCCACGATGGCGAAATATACCGACTTCATACCCGCCGCTTCGCTTACGGAAATCAACCGCACCATGGGCATACAGTACTTTTTCGGAGATACGCCCTTCCCCGTGTACGGCAGCCTGCTGATCCTCGCGGGCGTCGGGGTGTTGTTCTTCCTGTTGTCACTTGTCCACATGACGAAAAAGCAAGCGTAGCTTTTTCACGGTATAAAAAACAGCCCGCTTTCGCGGGCTGTTTTTTACCTTAAGGATGGTAGTGAACCAAGAATGCTTAGTTGCCGGCCACGCTGAGCTTGCCAACGTCGATACTCGGAGAGCCGACAGACCCTTCCGGGAAGGTGAGGTCGGAGCCAACGGTGCGGACCTCGCTTAGCATTTTGTAGAAGTTACCCGCGATGGTGATCTGTTCCACAGGGCGTTCCACCTTGCCGTTTTTAATGAGAAAGCCCTTGGACAGAAGCGAAAAATCGCCGCTGACGGCATCAGCGCCTGCGTGCAAGCCGGAAACCTCGGTAATCACCAGGCCGTCGCCCATGGCTGCGAGCATATCGTCGTACCCGGTTTCGCCGGGCTTGATGTAGAGGTTCGTCGGCGCAATGCGGATCGGCGCGGAATACCCGGCCTTGCTGGCGTTGCCGGTGGACTTGACGCCGTCCTTCTTGGCGGTTTTCAGGTTGTGCAGGAAGGTTTTGAGCACGCCGTTTTCAATCAGCGCATGCGTGCCGCCGGGTACGCCCTCGGCATCGAACGGGCGGGACGCGATGCCCTGCGAAAGCAGGGAATCGTCCATCAGCGTTACGTTGGTTGCCGCGACGGTTTCGCCCAGCTTGCCCTGATAGACCGAAAGCCCTTTTTGCACGTTCTCAGCGGAGAACGCATCCGCGAACACACCCAGCAGATCCGCCATGGCGCGGGGGTTGAGAATCACGCGGTACTGCCCCGAGGGAACGGGCGACGCGTGCAGCATTGAGATGGCATCCTTGGCCGCTTCCGCGCCGAGCTTTTTGGCGTCAAGCGCTTTGAAGCCGCGCCCGATCTGAATGGCGATGCCGGACGTGTTGGACTCGCCATCCTTGGCCAGGGGCATCAGGTACGCGATGCCGTAGGTGGCGGTAAATTGCTTGTCCATACCGTAGGTGTTGACGATGCGAACGCTTTCCTTGCTGGTGATGATGGTGTTGTAGCCCACTTTGTAGACGCGCTCGTCGGCATCCTTGGCGGCTTTTTCGGAGTCCAGCACAAACTGCAGCTTATCGCCCGGGTCGCCGGGATCATCCTCCAGATGCAACACCGCGTTTTGCTCCTTGCCATCGTAGATGAACTGCTCGGACGTGTCTTCGCAGAGCACGGCGGAGTCGACCGCGCTGTTTAGAAGCCAGCCAACGGCGTCCTCGTCAAACGCCTCGGTGGAGGCGTAGCCGATCTTGCCGTTGACCTTCACCCGCAGGGAAAGCCCCTTGGTGAGGTTGGACGAATACTGGGTGATTTCGCCGTCGGTCACCATGGCGCGGAAGCTTTCGTCCTCGGCCACATAGGCCTCGGCGGCTTCCAGCCCGGCGTCCTTCGCCTTTGCAAACAATTGATCTAAAAATACATTCAATTCCATTTCGCTCACTCCTTCGCTCTGCCGCCGACGGTCATTTCAGATACGCGGATCATCGGCTGGCCGACGTTGGTGGGCACGCTGCCCGACGAGCTGCCGCACATGCCCTGGTCCATGGTCATTTCCTTGCCGACGCGGTCGATCTTCATCAGGATGTCCGCGCCTTTGCCGATCAGCGATGCGCCGCGAACGGGCGTGGTGATCTTGCCGTCCTTCACCAGATAGCCTTCCGCCACGGCGA
>DAIOVG010000156.1:0-6353 GCA_036759125.1 Candidatus Limiplasma sp. | reverse complement strand
CAGGTCCACGCCCGTACGGCTGGTAAGCCCGAACTCAGACGCGTATTGATACAGCCTGTCCTCGCCCAGACGCGAGCCCAGCGTATAGAAGAAGAAGTTGCAGGAGTTGGATATGCCCTGTACGATGGTTTGATACTGGTGCTTATAGCGCTGGCTTGCGGGAATCCAGCATTTCGGCGCGGTGTTGGGGTCCTTGGTATAGAGCATGAACAGCCCGCCGTCGGAAATGGTTTCGTCGGGCAGCAGCTCGCCTTCCATCAGCGAGCCCAGAGACGCGACCATTTTGAAAATGGAACCGGGCGTAGCGCGGGCGTGGATGTTGTAGTTCATCAAAACGTTGCGCGTGTCGGTGAGGATTTCAACGCTTTCGTCCCCCGCAGCGATCAGCGCGTTCAGGTCGTAGGTCGGATAGTTGACCATGGCAAGCACCTTGCCGTCCATATCGATGACCATCATGGCGGCGCGGTCGGCCAGGGAAAGCGGATATTTTTCCCAGTTCCGGCTTTCAATATCGGTGCGGTTGGCTTCCAGCCAGGTGTTATCGATCAGTTTATCTTCCTGTGATTTGCGCGTTTCCGCCACATTGTAAGCCAAGGCGCGCTCCGCCTGCTGCTGATAGGCTGCGTTAATGGTCAGCTTGACATTGTTGCCGTCCTGCGGCTCCACGTAGGAAAGCTCACGGGTGATTTTGCCGACATTGTCGCGTTCCACAAGACGGTATCCCTGTCTGGCATCGTTATTCTGGGTCAGCCAGTCCTCCATCGAGGCTTCGATACCGTCCAGCCCTATGGTGTCGGAGTATTTGTATCCCTTGGTTTTCAGCTCTTCCCACTTGGAAACGGAGGGAATCGCGCCGATATAGCCGATGACCTGCGCCGCCAGGGTGCTGCGCGGGTACACGCGCTTGGTGCCAACGGCGATCTCCATCCCCGGCATATTCATGGAGCGGGTTTCGATCTCGTTGACAGTTTTGTCGGACACATCCTCGGCGATAACAACAGGCTGGGACAGGAAAAGGTTCATCTGCATTTCGGAATAGACCGCCATGACCTTGAGCATCTTCTCCTCGTCCATGTCTTCGGGAATCTGATAGCGTTCCTTCAGTTTTTCTATCGCGTCCGCTGCGGTTGGCACGCGGGTAATGGTGAAGTAATTGTTGTTGCGCCACTGTGTTTCACGCGTTTGCAGCACTGCTTCCGAAACGCCGGAGCCGAAGTAAAACTCCCAGTCCCCCACCGCTATGGAGGGGTTCGGGTCAACATAGTCTTCGTCCATTGCGGCTTGCTTGCGGCGGATGACGAATTCCACATTCAGCTCGCCGCCATTGGCCTCGATGATGTCAATGGCATCGGAAATCGCACGGGTGAAGGCAATGTAATCATCCTTGGAATTCTGGGATGCGTCGCGGTAAAACGTAACGTTATAGATTTTCTCATCCTTGGCCAGGATCACCGCATCGGCGTCGGTAATCATGCCGCGGCTGCCGCGCAGTGTGATTTTGGTCGTGCGCTTGGTCGCGGCGGTTTCCTGATACTCGTAGCTGGATTTCAGCTGCAGGTTTGCGATGCCCACAATCAGATAGATAAACATCAAAACAACGATCCCGATAAACACCAGGTACCGTAGGGGCAGGTTGTAGCCCTGCCGTCCCTGATCGCGGTTGTTACGTGAAAACATAGCTTATCCTTCCATACCTGTTCAGGAAACCCTGGGGGCCTTTTTCAGCTTGTGTATCCCAAACCAGCGGCGAATGGGAAACTGCAAAAGGCCGGCCAGAAGCGTTGTGTACAAAATGGAAATCAGCGCGCGGCTGTAGTGCCCGAAATCCGGGCGGATGCCGATGAGGTAAATATACACCAGGTGGACCGCTTCAAAGACTACAATGCTCACAAGCGCGCTTAATACGGTACGGATATGCGGCGGCAGCCGCAGCGCCGGTTTGCCGGAGCTGCGCTCCTCTTCCATGCGCCGCTCGCTTTTATCGGCAAAAAACAGCGCTCCGAGCATCGCGCTCACCGGATAGAGAATCAGATAAATATACTCCAGCGACGGCATCATGATCTCCAGCAGATACCCAACGGCCAGCGAGATCACAAAGGTGTACTTGCGGCCAAGCGCCACGCTGACCACCGCGATGATCGCAAGCGCCAGGTTGGGCGCAACACCGGCAATCGCGATATGCTGCGAAACCGTGACCTGCAGCAGGTACGCAAGCAGCGTCAGCACGATAAACCGTATCCCTTTTTTGATCAATTGGCATCATCCTCCACGGTCAGCTCCAGCGGCGGTACGGTCGGGGTGGGCGATGCTGTCGGCGGGAGGGTATACCCAAAGGGGTTTGGATCTTCGGTCGCGTTGGGAACATTGTATACAATTTCGCTGCCCTGGCTTGTGGGCGCAGGCGTCACGGTGATCACAGTACCGTCCGGCGCGGTGGTCTGTTGGGGCAGATCACCCGTAGGCTCTGGCGTGGGCGCAAGCTGGAAGAAGTCCGAACCGATTTGGATGGTGGGAATAGGCCGTACGGTTTCCATTGGGACCAGATCCAGCGACTGGGTGGTATTCTGCGAGACAACCTCCTCGGCATCGGGCTGGTAGCGCAGAACGATGACCTCTTCAATATGCTCAAAGTCGGCCAGCGGCTCGACGACGACAAAGCTTTTGTTGCTTTCCATCCCGCGTGTGGATTCGCGCACGGTGCCGATGGGTATGCCCTTGGGAAAGCCAAGGCCAACCCCGGAGGTGACCACATCGTCGCCAGGGCGGGGCAGATGCTCCTCGGGCAGGTAGTACATACGGCACATGGCCGTGCCATCCACGCCCAGCGTTCCGCGCACGGTGCCCTGGTCGCGGGAGGACGAAATCAGACCGGCGATGCTAGCGCCGCTGTCGATAATGCTTCGGACACTCGCGCTGAACGGCTGGGTGTTGTAGGTATACCCCACCAGCGCACCATCCATGGTGACGGCCATGAAGTCCTTTACGCCGTCCTTGGTGCCCTTGTTGATGGTAAACACGGAGAAATAGTTGCCGTCACTACGGCTGATGACCCTGGCGACCAGCGGATTCATGCTTTCATTCACGGAAATCTCTCCGTAAAGCTCCTGGTACACAGCCAGTTCGCGTTCCAGCTCTTCCACGCGCATCGAAAGGTACGTCAGCCGCTCAATCTCCAGCCTGGCATCGTTGTATGCGGCCTCTATGTTGGCGCGGTATTTCAGGGAGCGGAGGTAATCGACCACGGCGTTCACAACGCCGGAAAACCCCGTCTGCAACGGCGTAAGGACAGTCGTCACGCCGTTTTCCGGTACACGGAGGGTACCCCGGAGGGCGTCATCTTCCGTAATCAGCGAAAACAGGTGCACCCCCGCAAGCAATAAAAGCACGGCTACCACGATAAAAATCGCCGCACGGCGAATACCCCGCCACTTGCGCGGGTTGCGGTTCTGTTGTTTCGTATCCGGCTTGCTGCCGTCCATTCAATGCCCTCCGGTTCAGTTCTCTCTCAAAAAGCCAGAATACCCAAGCTGTTCAAGCACATCGAAGTTTTCGATGATGTTGCCAAGCCCAAGCACCGCGCAGTCGGCGGGCTCCTTGGCCAGCAGCACGGGGATGCCCAGCTCGCTGGCAATCATCTGGTCCATGCCGTACAGCTGCGCGCCGCCGCCGGTTAGGTAGATGCCGTTGTGCATCACATCGGCGGTCAGCTCCGGCGGGGTACGCTCCAACAGCCACTTGATCGCGCTGAGGATCGCCATACAGGGGTCGTGTATCGCCTCGTAAATCTGTGCCGAGGTGATCTCGGTGGTCTGGGGCAGGTTGGTAATCAGGTCGCGACCGCGGATGCGCGCCCGGCGCTCCTCGCTGATGGGCAGTGCCGCGCCGAGGTCGAGCTTCACTTCCTCGGCGGTGCGGTCACCGATCAGGATGTTGAACTCGCGTTTGATGTAGTTGGTAATGGCGTCGTCCATCTTCACGCCGCCCACGCGGATGGAGTGGCTGATCACCACGCCGCCCAGCGAAATAATGGCGATGTCTGTGGTGCCGCCCCCGATATCAACCACCATGCAGCCGTTTGGCTCAAACACGGGCAGGCCGCTGCCAAGCGCCGACGCGAAGGGCTTTTCCACCAGATACACCTTGCGCGCGCCTGAGGCCCTTGCGGCTTCCAGCACCGCGCGGCGCTCGATGGGTGAAATGGACGACGGGCAGGTCAGGAAGGCTCTGGGCTTCATCAGATAGCTGGAGCCGATGGCCTTGCGCATAAAATACTGAATCAGTATCTGCGCCATTTCAAAGTCGGAGATAATCCCCTCGCGCATGGGGCGGATGGCCGTGATGCCCTCGGTGGTGCGGCCCAGCATAATCTTGGCATCGTCGCCCACGGCGCGGGCGCGCTGTTTGTGGTCGTTGGTCACCACGACGATCGTAGGCTCGTTGACCACGATCCCCTTGCCTTTGACATAGACAAGCGTATTGCTGGTGCCCAGATCGATCCCCAAATCACGCGCCACAAATCCCATGTATCGCACATCCTATTTCAACAATTTTTACGGGTAGAGGCCTGCATCCTCCAAAAGCTCTTTCACTTCGCACAGGGGAAGCCCGATGACATTGGAGGGGCTGCCGACAATGCGGTCAATGAACATGCTGCCGGTTCCCTGCATGGCGTACGCACCGGCCTTATCCATGGGTTCCTCGGAGGCGGCGTACCGGGCAAGCTCGGTCTTGCCGATGCTGCGAAACAGCACGTCGGTGGTTGCCGTGCGTTTTAAAATGCTTCCGTCCGGCAAAAACAGGCAAACGCCCGTCACCACCTGGTGCGTATGGCCGGAAAGCGCAGAAAGCATCCGCTCCGCCTGCTCGTGGGTTTCCGGTTTGCCAAGCACCGCGTTATCCAGGCAGACCAGCGTATCTGCCGACAGCACCGGATATCCGGGATAGCGCCCGAAAATCTCCGCGCCCTTTTGCAGCGCCAGCGCCTGCACCTGGTCCAGCCCCGTACCCTGGGCGATTTCCTCGACCGAGGATGGAATCACGGCAAACGGGACGCCGAAATACGCCATCAATGCGCGCCTGCGGGGCGATGCCGACGCCAGGATGAGCCGCGCCTGATTCAGCGTGGTTTCCATACATTCGCCCCTTTCCGAAATAACCATCCTTTGACATTGCATTATACCATATCAGATTTGGAGCGTACACCCCTGCAAGGATTTGTTGCAATCATGTTACGAAAAATCCGCCGCAGGATACGGCGGATTTTAGAGTCGCATAACCGGCTGATCAGGGCTGCTTTGTGCCGCGCATCACGATGTAGGAAAGCGGCAGGCAGGCGATCGCGGTCGCCAGCTGCAGGGTTTCCCAGTGCTCCTCGACGAAGCGGATCACGTCCTGCAGCCATTGCAGCCATTGCAGGCCCAAAAGCACCATCTGCCCCTGGTTATCGCCCTGCACCACCGACAACGCCTCGCGCACGGCGGGGATGAGCATCAAGATCACAAACATCAGCGGAACGCCGATGGACACGCTGATGGTCAGCACCTTAAAGCGCCGCAGCATGCACCCGTACAGGTAGAAGATCGACGTCCACTCCAGCGTGTACAATAAAAGTCCCGGCAGATCATTCAGGCCATGGGTCAGCGCGGCGCTGAACAGCGAAGCGCTCATGCCATAATGCACGGGGCTTACGCTGGACAGGGGAAATAACAGCCCGGCAATGAGCATATTGATCAGGAAGGTCGCAATCAGCAGCGCGACCATACCAAGCAGCTGCCCCAGAACGCTTCCAAGCCACACCGACGTGCGCGGCGTGCCAAAACGGATCAGGAAACGGGATCCGCGCCCCGCCGTGATGATGCCGACAATGAATGCCGCAAAGAAAACGATCTCAAAGCTGCCGCGAATGCCATCGAAGCTGTAAAAGCCTCTGAAAACCATCGGCGCCAGCAACGCCAGCATTTGCGCGGCGAGCACGATGATCAGCGCCCAGGCCACCAGCCTGCCGATATTCTTGTAATGATAGCGGAGCACGCCCGCAAAGCGTGATGTTTTCACCCATTCAGCCATTGCGCTGCGCCTCCTTTTCTTCCGTGAGGAACACGAACAGCCTTTGCAGCCCGATGGGCGCGCTGCGAACGCGCTTGTCCGCTTTTATTTTTTCCATCGTTGCGTCATCCAGCTGTACATGGCGCACCAGGATGCCCGCGACCTCCTCTTCCTTGAGGAGCTTGCAGTCCCGGGTCAACTCCATCACGTCCGCGGCGTCGCCGGATACGCTCAGCGTACCCTTTTGCAGCTCCTCCACCGTGCCCTCACACAGCAGGTTGCCGTCGTCGATCATCACGGCATAATCC
>DAIOVG010000155.1:0-6447 GCA_036759125.1 Candidatus Limiplasma sp. | reverse complement strand
CTTGCGCAGCAGCGCGCGGCGCACCTGCCGCCAGTAGGCTTTGGCATCGCGGCTGGGATCGCCGCCCCGCATAAAGGTCGGCGCGCCGCCAAGCCCCACCGGAAACAGATAGGGGTGCAGGCGGATTTCGTGTACCGGAACAGGCACATCCGCGCACAGCCGCGCCTCAAAGCCCGAAAACACACACTTGATCAGGCCGTCAAAGTTCATCTGCCGGAAGCTGCCGTTGTACGGCTCCATGCCGACCCAGCTGTCGTCGTAAAACACATAGGCCAGCTTGCCAAAGCTGTGCACAATATCGGTCAGCTCGCGGGTGAACGATGCCACAAAGCGCTGCACGAAGGCCATCCAGTCCCGCTTCTTCGCATCGGGCACGTCATGCCCCGGAGCGCGCCTTCCGCCCTTGATAAAGTCCTCCGCCGTCAGGGCATAGCCGTATTCGGCTTCAAAATCGGCGAGCATTTGGGGGCTGACGGTAAAATCGTAGCTCGCCCAGTCGGTGAAAAGGTAACGGTTTTTTTCGCTGCTGCCCCAAATCCATGCGAAATTATAGAAAAGCGACGTAAACCGTACAATATCGATCGTCGGGTTTTGCTCGCACCACCGCTTCAGCCATCCGCGCAGGTACTCCCGCGCCTGCGGGTACACCGGGTCCAGCTGCATCAGGTGCTCGGACTCCCATCGGTTGGTGGTGTGATTGTACATGGAAATCTCTTCCCAGATCCGCCACGCAAAAAAGCTGACCGTGTAGCTGTGAAAGGCCTTGCCCTGCACGGTAACGCAGCCGGTTTCCGCGTCGAAGATCCAGGCCTCCGCAGGCAGAAGCGCACCCTCGGTGCGGTCGTAAATCTGCCAGCGGGAAAAGGCTTCGGGGCTGTGGTTGATCTGGAATTGTCCGGCGAAGAAATCCGCCATCAAATTGATGGTCAGCGTTTCTCCCTCGCATACGCGCGGGGCGGTGGATAAAATGCACTGCTGGCGGCAGTCCGGGTGCTCTACAATCCATTCGTTATGCTGGCGGATCACGCAAATCGTAGCATAAATCGAAAACCCCGCCTGCAGGATGCTGTCCGAAAGCGTTGTGCCGTCGGAATCACGGATTGCGTCGGCACCCCAGCGCTTGGCAAGCGTCAGTGTCAGCGCTTCGTAGCCGGCCTCGCCGGGCAGGGTAAAGCCGCCGCTCGTCGAATGGTTCATGTTACGGCTCCTCTGTTTTCACGATTGCCGAAAGAAACGCAAGCGCCAGCCCCTGCCCCCAGCCCTGCGTCCAGCTGCGGGAGATGTTGCGGTAGCCGTCCAGGTCCTTCATCACCGCTGTGCCGCCGGATACGTTCAGCACCCGGCCGTCGCTAGTGATGTTTTCCAGAATCGCGGGATATGCCTTCAAAACGTATTGCGCATGCAAAGGATTGCCGTTATGCACCATCGCGGCGGCGATGCCGCAGGATGCCGAGAGCTCTTCATAGCTCTGCGGGTCGTTCAATACCGTGCGCCAAAGCCCGCCCTCGGTTTGCAGTGTTTTCAGCCCCGCCAGCTGGTCGCGCAGGGAACAGTCGATATCCATAAACGGCGGATAGAGGTAGGGCTCGGGCAGGGTATGCTTGACCTGCGACATGGTATACGCCGCCCAGGCGTTTGCCCGCGCCCAGAAAAAGCCGGACATGTGGTTTTGCTCGGCGCTGGAGTAGCCGTGGTACCAAAGCCCCGTCGCCCTGTCCTGCAAGAACTCGATATGCTTGAAGTATTGGTGCAGCGCGTCTTCGACGAGCGCTTTGTCCTTCATCAGCACGGCGAAGCGCAGCATGAAGTAAGCGGCCATAAACAGCGTGTCCGCCCAGGCCTGGCCGGGAAAATCGTTATTCACGGAAACGGTATGCTGAAGCACATGATCGCCGAAGCGCAGTGCGTGGTTGCGTAAGTAATCGATTTTTTGTCTGGCGATGGTCAGATAGCCTTCCTCGCCCGTCGCCTGGTACAGCGATAACAGGCAGTGCCCCATGGCGCAGGTGTTTACGGTAAACGGCGGGAGTCCCAGCCCAATGAGCGCGTCCACCTTGGTTTTGAGGATCTCCAGAAGCTCCTGGTTTCCGGTCGCCTCGTAAGCCCTGGCAACGCCGTAGTAGGCGACCCCGCAGGGCCAATCCCACGGCAGGTCCATCTCGATGGTTTTTTTGGCCACGGCGGCCATTACGCCGGGCAGAATATCACGGTTGAGGTGCAGCTTCATGGGCGTCTCCTTTGGTATGCGGAATGGAAACCTGCCATAGTATACCCAAAACACGAGTCACATTCAAAAGGGACGCCCCCTCGGCTTGGGGGCGAAGGGGACGTCCCGGCGTTTTGGAAAGGTTGATTACGGCGCGACGGGCAGCTTGGTGGTGTTGCCCGCTTCGTACGCGGCCAGACGTTCGTCGATGATCGCCTGATAGCCGGCATCCAGATACTTCTGGCTCAGATCGGCGTACAGGGCGTCGAACTCTTCAGGCGCGCACTTGGTGAGCAGTACAGAGTATTCCTGGTACAGGCTCAGCAGGCTTGCATTGTATTCGGATTCGGCTTCAATCGCAACGGCGAATACCGGATCGGAATAGCTCAGGCCCTGGTCTGCGATCGCCTTCATGTTGTAGTAGTTGTCAATCAGATCCTGGGTGAAGTCCTGGGGCAGGCCCTGGGGAGACATCGCCGTGATGGTCTGCTCAATGGTGCCAAGCTTCTTGGAAGCGTGCACGGCGCAGGTCATATCGATGTTGTTGTTGTGGTTGAGCATGTACTCGCCGCGATAGTCGCCGTTGACGACCGGCAGGCCGTCCGCGCCCACGGTGTAGGTCACGCCTTCGATACCGTTTTCCATCACGGCCAGGGTTTCAGGCTGCGCCATCCACTCCAGGTACATCCAGGCGGCCTTGAGCTGATCCGGGGTCGCCAGAGACGAGAAGCCCACGATCATGCCAAAGGGGTTGTCCGCGCGGAACTGCGGATAATCCGCAACGCCTTCTTCGACAACAAAATTGGGGTTCAGCACGCCCAGTTTCGCATCGGGGTTCTTTTCAAAGAACGCGGTCAGCCACGCCATGTTGGCGGAAATGTAACCGCCGTAGGAGAAGGCTTCGCCGTTGATGAAATCGGTCTGGTGCTGCGAAGCGCCGCCGGTACCGGCCATCTCAGCCTGTTCCAGCTCATACTCGGTGGAGTAGAAGCCCATGTTGTATTCGGCGTTCTGCCGCTTGAGCAGGCGATACGTGGGATACCAGCTGAAGCTGGGGGTGCCGAGGCTGGAGTGCATGGCCCATTCGGCTTCCACCACGGGAAAATCGCGGAACGCGAAGTTGGCCACATAGGCGGACTTGGGAATGCCAAGGCCCAGAGGCACGGACGCATAGTTTTCCTTCACGGCTTCCACGGCCGCAACGTACTCCGCATAGTTCATGGGAGCGGCAATGCCCAGCGCGTCCAGCCAATCCTGGCGATAGAGCGTGACATAGGCAAAGATCACGTTGTAGTAGGGGCGCTCCGACAAAACGAAGTAGTTTTCGCCGTTGATCACGGAGTAGCCAAGCTGCTTGTTGTCCACCATCGACTGGTAGTACGTGGGGGCGACTTTGGCAAATTCGTCCAGGTTGATAGGCTGCATCGCGCCGTCGCTGGCCCACTGGGCAACTTTGGGATAGTCGTATTCCATGAGGATGGTCGGGGTTTCGCCGGCCGCGATGAGCAGGGAATACTTGGTCATCACGTCGCCGCGGGGAATGGCAACATATTCAACGTCGATGTTGTACTTGTCGCCAAATTCCGACTGTACCCACTTGGTCCAGTAGTTGTCATCCACTGCGGGATAGCCTTCCTTGGAACGGTCGTAAACAGGAACCGTGATTTTCACGCGCTCCGCAAACGGCTCGGCGGCGATTGTGCCGCCGGCGGCGGGCTTCACGTCCTCAGCCATCGCGGGTACAAGCATGCTGAGAAGCATAACCACGGCAAGCAGGGTGGTTAACCATTTCTTCATGTTAGTTTCTCTCCTTTTCTTTTTATGATGAAGATCAGCCTTTCACAGCGCCGATCATCACGCCTTTGACAAAGTGCTTTTGGATAAACGGATACACGCAGATGATGGGAATGGTGGCAAACATGACCATGGCCGCCTGCAGCACCTCGGGCGTCGACTGCACGGCCATGCCCTCGGAGATGGAAATCGCGTCCGCGCCGGAGTTGAGCACCATGTTGCTCAGCAGATACTGGATGGGCTGGAGCGCTTTTTTGGTGATGAAGTATTTCGCGTCGGCGTAGGCGTTCCACCGGCCCACCGCGTAAAACAGGGCCAGCGTTGCCAAAATCGGCTTGCTCAGGGGCAGGATGACCCTGAACAGAATCTGGAAGCTGGATGCCCCATCCAAAAACGCGGCTTCCTCCAGGCTCTCAGGGATGGTGGATTGCAGATAGCTTTTCATGATCAGCATATTAAACGGTGAGAACGAAAGCGGCAGGATCAGCACCCACATCCGGTTGATCAAACCAAGGTCCTTGAGCAGCAGGTATTCGGGAATCAGCCCGGCGTAGAAGTAGAGCGTGAACAGGATCATCAGCGAGATGAAGTTACGGCCCTTGAGCCGCCTGCGGGACAACGGATACGCCGCGCAGACGGTGATCACCATGCCGATGGCGGTAAACAGCACCGTAACCAGCACCGTGTAGAGCATGGAATGGGTCAGCTGTCCATCCTGAAAGATGGTCGCGTAGGCTTCGAAGGTAATGGCCTTGGGCCACAGCGTCACATTCTTGGCCAGCACCTCGGAGTTGCCGGAGATGGATTTGGCCGCGATATGGATGAACGGCAGAACACAGCTCAGGCAGAGGATGAGGATGATCAGGATGATGATCACGTCGCCGATGGTGACGCGACGTTTCATGCCGCTGGAGCCGCGCAGGGGCTTTGCTTGATTCATCTTCATCCCCCTAAATCAGGCCGTTTTCGCCAAGGCTCTTGGCAAAACGGTCGGCGGCAAGCACGAGGACGAAGCCCAGCAGCGACTGGAACAGTCCCACGGCGGTGGCTTTGGAGAAATTGCCTCCGGCGAGGCCCTTTTCATAGATATAGATGGCGAGCTGGTACTGGTAATCCTTCACAAGCACATTGCCAAAGGAGGCCAGGCGTTCGTAGTTGGAGCCCATGATACGTCCGAGGTTGAGGATCAGCAGCGTCACCGCCGTGGCGCGGATTCCCGGCAGGGTTACATGCCATATCTTGCGCATGCGGCTGGCGCCGTCCACAGTCGCGGCCTCGTAAAGCTCAGGATTAATGCCGGTAATCGCCGCCAGGAAGATGATCGTGCCCCAGCCCATGTTCTGCCATACGGCCATCAGCAGGTAGGTCACCGCCCAGTGGAACTTTTCCGTCAGGAACGGGATGCCTTCGCTGATCAGGCCCGCTTTCATCAGCGCGATGTTCACCAGACCGGAGCTTGGCCGAAACAGCGAGTATGCCACGCTTGCGATGATCACCCAGCTTAGAAAATGCGGCAGGTAGAGCACCGTTTGCGACAAGCGCTTGAAGCGGCGAAAGCGCAGCTCGTTGAGCATCAGCGCCAGAATGATGGGAACCGGAAACCCGATCGCCAAATCCAGGAAGTTGAATGCCAGGGAGTTCTTCAGCGCGCGGAGGAAATCCGCGTCCTTGAAAATCTTCTGGAATATCTCCAGGCCGACGTACTCGCTGCCGGAATATCCCCTGGCGGGTTTGTAGTTCATAAACGCAATGCGAAGCCCAGGATACGCGGCATACTTGAATATCAGCACGAACGCGACAGGAAGAACCAGCAGCAGGTACAGCTGCCAATCACGCTTCAATGCGCTACGCAGGCTGCGGGTGATGACACCGCTGCGGGTACGGGCAAGGACCGAACTGGATTCCTTCAAAGGGACAGACCTCCAAAGCGAACAAGACTAAGGCCTATTCAACGTTCTTTTGTCTATATCATATCCATGCCGGGGGAACGAATCCATCGAATATCAACCATGAATTGCGCGAAAACTACCTTTTATTTTCTTTGCGATAGCGAATCTGTGTCGTATTTGGCCATTTTAGTGTTGTCTTCGTCAAAGTTCTGGAATTTGTGTTGGATAGATGGTTGAATTTGCCCACAATGCGTGGTACAGTAACGGCATCGGGGTGAAAACAGCATGGCAAGGCACGCGCGTCAGGTTATCGAGTACAGGGTGTACGAACTGAATATCGATTTCCCGGCGCTGCTTCTGGACGGCGAGCAGTGGCACATTTCCGATGTGAAAAGCAAGCGCCTGCACTTCCACAACTGTCTGGAAATCGGCGTGTGCCATACGAATTCCGGCACGCTGCTGGTGCGCGACGAGCCCCACACCTTCCACGCGGGCGACGTCACGCTCTTGCCGCGCCATGTGCCCCACACCACCTACTCCTCACGGGGCATGACCAGC
>DAIOVG010000154.1:0-6463 GCA_036759125.1 Candidatus Limiplasma sp. | reverse complement strand
ACCCTTCGCCGACGCGTTCAACATCGACCTGAAGTGCTTCACTGCCGAGGGCTACCAAAAGCTGGGCGGCGATCTGGCGCTGGTGAAGGACTTCATTCAGACCGCCGCCAAATCGGCACACGTAGAGGTGACCACGCTGATCGTGCCCGGCATGAACGATACGGAGGCCGAAATGCGCGAGCTGGTGCGCTGGCTGGCGTCCGTTTCCCCCGGGATTCCCTACCATATCTCCCGCTTTTTTCCGCACAAGCACATGCTTTCCACCCCGCCGACCGACCTGCGCCTTTTGCATCGTCTTCACGCAATTGCAGATGAATATTTGCAAACTGTTTATCTGGGTAATGTATAATACAGTTTGCGTTTACAAAATGAGGCCAGCCAAACGGCACAGAAAGCAAGTACTATCATTCCTTTGAATTCTTCAACGGGTAGAATATCCATGGAAGTATAGCGAAGCAACTAGCAGGACTGCTTTGTACCGTTTATCAAGCATCGTCCAACACCATTCGTATTTTATCGTTTGCCCAAAGTTTGCTTGGGAATGTATAATAAGGAAACGACGATGAAGCGCCCGCGCGATGCCGTGTTGGATTTTCGTCAGGTTGCGTTTGCGGAGGTCGAAGTAGTAGCAGCGCTACGTCGAGACCTTCGTGGGCGCAAGATGACGGAAATAGAGCATGGCAGCGTGTGGGGGATCTCATCAGGAGTTTGCTTATAAGGAGTAGCCAATGCAGCAAAACAGCGTAGCCAAGTACCATGCCCTGGGGAATGATTATATCGTGGTCGATCCCAAGTACCTGCCCATGAACATGAGCGAGGATAACATCCGCATGCTCTGCGACCGCAACTTCGGCGTGGGGTCGGACGGCATTTTGTACGGGCCGCTCACCGGGCAGGAGCCGTTTGAAGTGCGTATTTTCAACCCCGACGGCAGCGAGGCCGAGAAAAGCGGAAACGGCCTGCGTATCTTTGCCAAGTATCTGTTCGACGCCGGATATTTGAACGGGAGCACGGAGTTTGACGTGCTCACCAAGGGCGGGCTGGCGCACAGCACGCTGCTGCATAAGCGGGCGGAGCTGGTCGAGGTGGATATGGGCATCCCGTCGTTTAAAAGCCGCGATATCCCCGTAAACGGCGAGGCGCGGGATGTGGTGGCCGAGGAGATCAACCTGGGCGGCACGCCGTTTCGCATGACCTGCGTATCGGTGGGCAACCCGCATTGCGTAATCGTGGTGGACCGCGCCACCAAAGCCCTGGCGCAAACGCTGGGGCCGATTGTGGTGGACCATGCCCTTTTCCCCAACCGCGTCAACCTGCAGCTGATCGAGGTTATCAGCCGCCACGCCATCAAAATTGAAATCTGGGAGCGCGGCGCGGGCTACACGCTGGCATCGGGATCCTCCTCCTGCGCGGCGGCGGCCGCCGCCTACCGCCTGGGGCTGACGGACAGCCACGTCACCGTGATGATGCCGGGCGGAGAGCTGGATATTCGCATTGACGAAAGCAAGCATATTTTCATGCGCGGCAGCGTAAACGCCGTGTTTGAAGCCAGGCTATCCGACGCGCTGGTGTACGCGCTGAGCGTGTAGCGTCGCCGGATTGTAACCATACACCATGTGACTTCAGAAGAATCGAGGGGTTAATGATGCAGTATATGGACAGCTACCAAAAATGGCTGAAGGATTTTCAGGGTGATCCGGCGCTGGTGCGCGACCTGACAGCCATCGCCGATACCGAAAAAGAGATTGAGGACCGGTTTTATACCAACCTTTCCTTTGGCACAGGCGGCATGCGCGGGGTGCTTGGCTACGGCACCAACCGCATGAACATCTACACCGTGCGCCGCGCCACGCAGGGGCTTGCGAACTTCCTGAACCAAAAAAAGCTTGGCCGTCGCCCGGTGGTGGTCATCGCGTACGACAGCCGCCGCATGAGCCCGGAATTCGCCATGGAAACGGTGCTCACGCTCTGCGCCAACGGCATCACCGCCAAGGTGTTCGATTCGCTGCGCCCCGTGCCCGTGCTTTCGTTCGCGGTGCGGCATTTGCAGGCGGACGCGGGCATTGTGATCACCGCCAGCCACAACCCCCCGCAGTATAACGGCTACAAGGTGTACGGGCCGGACGGCGCGCAGATCGGCCCCGAGGTTGCCGATGCGCTCATCCGGGAGATTAACGCGCTTCAGTTCACCGATCCCAAAACCATGACCAGGGAAACCGCCCTGGCACAGGGCCTGATGGTCGTCATCGGCAACCAAGAGGTGGACGACGAGTACATCCGCCGGGTCAAAACACTGTCCATCAACCCCGACATCATTCAAAAAGAGGGCAAGAACTTAAAGATTGTCTACACGCCGCTGCACGGCGCAGGCAACGTGCCCGTGCGCCGCATTTTGAAAGAGGTCGGCATCACGGGCGTGAGCGTGGTGAAGGAGCAGGAGCTGCCCGATCCGGCGTTTTCCACCGTGAAGCAGCCCAACCCGGAGTTTGCGGAGACCTTCACCCTGGCCATCCAGCTGGCAAACGAGGTCGGCGCGGAGGTATGCTTTGCCACCGACCCGGACTGCGACCGCCTGGGCGTGGCCGTGCGCGAGAAGGACGGGAAGTTCCGCCTGCTGACCGGCAACCAGATCGGCTGCCTGATGATCTACTATATCCTCTCCACCAAGCAGGCGGCGGGCACGCTGCCAAAGAACGGCGCGGTGGTAAAATCCATCGTGTCCACACAGCTGGCCAAGCCCATTTGCGATGCGCACGGCGTGGCGCTGTTTGATACGCTGACGGGCTTTAAGTTCATCGGCGAAATGATACAGGAGTTTGAGGACACAGGTTCCCACACCTTCCTGTTCGGCTTTGAGGAAAGCTACGGCTACCTATCCTCCACGTTTGTGCGCGATAAGGACGGCGTCAACGCCAGCCTTTTGATCGCCGAGGCCGCCGCCTACTATAAGCTACAGGATAAGACCCTTTCCGACGTGATGGAGGAGATCTTCAAAACCTACGGCTACTATCTGGAGCACGTGGAATCCGCCGAAATGCCCGGCAAAGACGGGGTTGGTAAAATGCGCGAGATCATGACCGCCCTGCGCGAAAACCCGCCCAAGGCGCTCGGCGGCGTACAGGTGGACGCGGTGCTCGATATTCTGAAGGGCACAAAAACAAGCGCCGACGGAACGGTGGAGCCGCTGCGCTACCCCACTAGCGACGTGCTGTATTTCGCCCTGTCCGGCGGCGGCTTTGTGTGCGTGCGCCCGTCGGGCACCGAGCCCAAGATCAAGCTCTATGTCAATGTCAACCATACGGATAAAGCCGCAGCCGAGACCCTGCTCAAAGAGGTTTCCGCCGCGGCCAGAATGCTTTTAAGCGAATAGAAACGCCGGAGTTTGTATCGCTAAGCTCCGCATACGCAGGCATACCGCAAGCAAACCCCCATGCGCATCCATGATGCGCATGGGGGTTTGCCGTATGCCGCTTGCGGACATCTGATTATTTGGTGACGGTAAAGCTTTCGTAGCTGTAGAGCTGACCGTCCATGTACATTTCAAACGTATACTCGCCCGTGGGAATCGAGCCGAAATCATCCTCCACCGTAACCATGAAATCGCCCCACATGGAGAACACGCTATACACGCAGGAATATTGGTTCTCAAATTCGAAGGTGGGCCAGCAATACACGTTGCTTGAGTAGCCAAAGGGCGTGATCAGCGCAAGCTTTGCCTTGTAGTTGCGCGAATGCCTGAGCTTGGGATAGCTGACCTCAAGCCGGAAGTTCTTGGCCGGGTCCTTTTTCATGGCGGATAGCGAAAACACATCGGCAGACAGCGCAAGGTACTGGTCCCCGGCCTCATATTCGGTATAAATCGGTCTGGGAACGGTATAGTCCACCGTGGTTTGTGCCGCCTTGCTCTCAATGGTGATTTGATAGGTGACGCCCGGAATCAGGTATTCCAGGATCACCTGCTTTCCGTTTCCATCGCTGACCGTATAGCTGTAGGCCCAGTCGTCCGTTGTGTAGGTGACATCATAGGCCGAAGCCCAGGCGCTGTCATCCCACGCAACGCGAATATCGCCGTTATCCAGCGGGGTGAACGTCACGTTGGTAATGGATTCGCTTCCGTCGGATTCCGGCCTTTTTTCGCCGCAGTTTGTGCAGAAATTTCCAGTGTTCTCCGTTCCGCAGCTGGGGCAGGTCCAGCCGGCCGCCAGGGCGGCATTCGTTGTCAGGCAAATCACCACAAGGATACCCAGCAGAAACATACAGGTCCGTCTCATCAGGTCAACCTCCGTTGTTCACAGAGCATTCAATCTACCGCGACGGTTTGAATGGCAAATTTTAACTCTTTTTTTCTGATTATATCGGGCAATCCCTTATGCGTCAAGGAAAAACAGCCCGTATACCAAAAGAAGTTTAAACCCCGGCAAAGCAAAACGGAACGCGGCAGGAAGACCTGGGCGTAACACGACAACATCGAACCCAAAACTAAGCTCTACGTTTACGCCAACCATAAGGATAGAACCGCAGCCGAAGTCCTGCTCAAGGAAGTCCCATATATTCTATATACTATATTATGTATCTTTGTTTCCACAAAACATAATCGATTCTAGCTTTGCGTAAATTTCATTCTGTTAATTGAAAGCCGCGCAATTCGCGCGACCTTTGCTGTGGGTGAAAGTATTGAGTTTTGGTGCTAATAATCCTATCAGTCTCCTACACGTTGGATGGCCTGTTCAGAATGCCTGAGATACGAGGAACCAAGGGCGGCAGGAGGCTGAGCTTACTCGTGGCGTAAGTGATGCCGACTGCCGCCCCGCAGGCGACAATAAGGGAGGGCATAGCCGGACTAGCGCCCGAAATTCACGAAGTGAATGAAGCGCGTAGCCCCGCCTCTTTTGTAGAAAGAGGCGGGGCCGCAATCGTAGATGAGGTATTATGGACAGGCCTACGCTTTGATGTATTCCACCAACAGCTTCAAGCCGTTTTCCATGTCCTGCAGATCGATCATCTCGCAGGCGGAGTGCACGTAGCGGCAGGGGATGGACAGCGTGCCCACCGGCATGCCGCCGCGGGACAGCTGCATCGCGCCCGCATCGGTACCGCCGTAGGGGAGCACCTCGCGCTGGTAGGGTACGCCCGCCCGCTTGGCGGCGTCGATCATGCGCTTGACCACATCGGGGTGGGAGATGGAACGCGTGTCCTTGATTTTCACGGCCGGGCCCTCGCCCATCTTCACGGCGTTGAGCTTAAGCTCGGGGATATCACCCGCGACGGTCACATCGATGGCGATGCCCTCGTCCGGCTGGGCCGAATAGGCCGCTACGGTCGCGCCGCGAACGCCAACCTCCTCCTGGGCTGTGAACACCGCCACGATGGACTGGTGGTTTTCCGGCAGGTTGGACAGCAGGCCGATCAGTAGCGCGCAAGCGCTTCGGTTGTCCATGGCGGGGGATACCATGCGGGTCTTGCCCACATCAAACGCGGGCTCGGCGTACACGGCGATGTCGCCGATCTCGATCATGGAGAGGGCTTCGGCCTCGTCCTTGGCGCCAATATCGATAAACAGGGTGGACAGCGCACTGTTTTCGCCCGCCTTGAGGGCCTGCTCGTAAAGCACGCCCTGGACGCCGTTCATGAATTTCACGCGGCGCGCGCGGCTCATGTTGACGTTGATGCCGCCGACGTTGGACACGCGCAGCCAGCCTTCCTTTTCCACATGGGTGACGATGAGGCCGATATGGTCCATGTGTGCGGCAAACATGATGCGCTTTGCGCCGGTGCCCTTCTTTTCGCAGATCAGGTTGCCAAGCGCGTCGCGGCGGACGGAGTCCACCTTATCTTTCACCAGGGATTCGATGACATCCGCCACGGTATGTTCGCGGCCGCTGGGGCCGTACAGGACGGTAAGCTGTTTCAATAGGTCTTTCATATACTCATCCTTTCATCAGGTGCTTAAGCGTCGCCTGGGCGAGGTGATACTGGTTGTCCACGTCCTGTAGGCTGCAAACCGAGGAGGGGCTGTGGATGTTGCGGCAGGGCACGGAGATGACCACGGTTTTGCAGCCCGCGCCCGCGCGCTGAATCGCCCCGGCATCGTTGCCACCGGCGACGTATTTCTTAATCTGGTGGGGTACGCTTTCCGCCTGCCCCGCCTTGAGCACGAGCTTGAACAGCTCATGATCGGCGATGGAGGACAGATCCATAAACGACACGCACGGCCCCTGCCCGGGGATGCAGACCTTGAACCGGTCCTCGGTGTCGCCCAGATCGTTGGCGGTGGTGCCTTCCAGCACGATGGCGATATCCGGCTGTACGCGGAAGCCCGCCGTTTTGGAGCCGCGCAGGCCCACCTCCTCGCGCGAGGTAAAGGCAAGCGTCAGCTCGCCGTCGTATTCGGCGTCCAGCAGGCGCAGCATATTATACACGCCCACGCGGTCGTCCAGCGCCTTGGCGCACACAAACCCGTCGC
>DAIOVG010000153.1:0-6478 GCA_036759125.1 Candidatus Limiplasma sp. | reverse complement strand
CATATAACACCTCGCCCGTGTAGGGGATGCCTTGCATCAGCGCTTCCAGCAGGGTGGATTTGCCCGCGCCGTTGGGGCCGGTAATCATCACCCACTCGCCGCTTTGCAGCGAGAAGGACGCATTGCTGACCACCCTGGTATCGCCGTAGGAAACCGACAGGTTTTTCACCTCAAGCATGGGCGGTCCCCTTTCTGCCGCGCAGCAGGATGACGGTAAATACCACCGCGCCGATCAGCGAGGTGACCACGCCGATGGGCAACTCCACCGGGCGGACGATGACGCGCGCGGCCAGGTCGCAAAGCATCAGGAAAATGGCACCGCCAAACACCGTGGCGGGCAGTAGCTTTTTATGGTTGGGGCCGGTTAACAGCCGTACGATGTGCGGTGTCACCAGGCCGACAAAGCCGATGGAACCGCCGATGGACACGCAAACACCGATCAGCACCGACGCGGAGATGAGAATGGAAAGCCGCACCCGCCGCACGTTGACGCCCACGGAGCGCGCGTTGGACTCGCCCACGGAAAACGCGTTGAGCTCCTGCGCCTGCAACAGCATCACGGTGCCGAATATAATCAGCGCAATCAGGAGCACCAGGGCGTTTGTGTAGGTTGAACCCTGAAGGCTGCCCATGGTCCAGTAGGTGATGGTGCGCAGCTTTTCGCCTGCAAAGGCGATCAGCAGGCTCAGGATGCCCGAGATGAACATGCCGTAGATGATGCCGATCAAAATGATCGTATGCGTGGAAAAACTCCTGTCGAGCTTATACGAAAGCGACAGGATGACGGCAAGCGACAGGATCGCTCCGCCGATGGCCATCACCATGGTGCCCGCCAGCTGCAAAAAGGGAAAGCTGATCGACAGCGCGATGGCGATCACCGCGCCAAGCGAAGCCCCCGCCGAAACGCCAAGTGTCGATCCGTCGGCCAGCGGGTTGCGCAAGAGCCCCTGCATCACGCCGCCGCACAGCGCAAGCGCCGCGCCTGTCAGCGCTACGCACAGTACGCGCGGAAGCCGTACCGACAGGATGATCGCGACGTTTGCGCCCTCCTGCGGCAGACCCAAAATCGCCTTGCCGATCACCTGCAGCGTATCCAAAGGGGGGAGGGCGACGCTCCCCGCGCACACGCAAAGCGTGAGCGTGACAAGCGTCGCCCCAAAAAAGCCCAAATAGGCCAGTGGATGGAAGCCTTCTTTTTTCATAGGCTTACGGGGTGGTCAGCGCGTCCCGGAGGGCAAGCGCGCCTTCGGCCAGCCGGGGGCCGGGGCGGGTGAGCGGGTTACCGGCAAAGTACACGGCGGCGTTCTGGATCGCCGTGATGCTTTCCCAGCCGAGGCGGTTTAGTATTTCCTCGGTCGGCGTGACGCCCGTTTCATAGTCCGGGGTAAGGGTCACAATATAGTCGGGATTGCGCGCGATGACCTGCTCTTCGGAAATCTGCGCCCATCCCTCCAGATCGGAGAAGATATTCGTAAGCCCAAGGATGTCCGCGATCTCCTGTAGGAAGGTACCCTGCGCGGCGGTCCACAGCCCGTATTCCAGCGGGGAGACTTCAAAGTACACGCTTCCCGAAAGCGGGGTTTCGTTCAGGGAGACAAAGATCGCCTGCATGTCCGCAACCAGTGCGGCGGCCTCGGCGTTCTTGCCGGTGAGCGCGCCGATCAGCGTAATAGACGTGTAAACGCCCGTGATGTCAGTGGCCTCGCTGGTTGCCACGGCAATGCCTGCCGCTCTGAGCATTTCCACCTGTTCAATGGTCTGCGCCATGGTGTTCATCAGCACCAGATCGGGATTCAGCGCGATGATCTGCTCCAGGTTCGTTTCGTAGCCGGATTCCACCGAGGGAACCTCCAGCACCACCGCGGGATAATCGCAGTAAGCGCCGCGGCCCACCAGCGTGTCGCCCGCGCCCAGCGCGTAGAGGATCTCGCAGTCTGCCGCCGTCAGCGCTACGATGCGCGTGGCGGGCGCGTCCAGGGTGACGACCTGTCCCATCATGTCCGTTGTGGTGATCGCAGCTGTTTCCGCCAATCCGCAGTTGACCGTGAAGATCATCAACAGCGCCAGCACCAGGCCCAAGAGTTTTTTGTGCATATTCGCACTCCTTTCAATCAACGGATACAGCAATGGCTGCCCTTTGGGACAGCCACTGCTGCACGCATATCAATATGAGCGCATTGATGCCCAATCCCAGAGGTCGCACCGCGAACAGGTCTCCCGGCTTGGCATCCGGCAAACGCTGCCCTCGTCCCGCGCATGTTGGCGATCTTATTGTCGCCATCTTGGGCCTATGAAAGCCTCGACGTAGCGCTGCGGCTACTACTTCGGCATCCAAAAACCCAATTTGACTAAAATCCGATTCGTCATCAAGCGCGTTCCGCAGTATCGTTTGCCTCCTCCAAAGCGCCTTCCCGCCGGTTGCCCGGCAGTGGCATCGTGCTTCTTCGTCCGCCACACGGTTACTGGGATAGCTCGGAATTCTCATCCGTATTCCCGCGGGGTTGCCCCCGGCGCTGTGTATAGCGCATTCACGTGCTGTATTCGGTTGTAGCTAGAGTATACGGGCTGGTTACAGGGGTGTCAATGCCGGAGCATACAACTTTTTAGGCTTTGCCCACAAATATGTCCGATCTGTAAACAGATCATGAATGTTAAATCCATGTAAAGTATTTATAGGTTCATTTCAGCTTCGTCCCCTACCATAGGCACGAACGGAGGGATACACATGGACACGCAAAGCACGTTTTACCGCTTTGAAAAGAAGTACTTGCTGAGCCAATTCACTTATCGTCGCCTGCAAAACCTGCTGGCCGGCCATCTGGTGCAGGACGCATACGGCTTGTACACCATCTCCAGCATTTACTTCGATACCGATGCCTACGACATCATCCGCACATCCGTGCAAAAACCGCTATTTAAGGAAAAGCTTCGATTACGCTGGTATGGCGAACCAGGCCAGCAAAGCCCGATGTTCTGGGAGCTTAAGCGCAAATACCATGGAAAGGTCTATAAGCGGCGCATCCCCGCCAAGCCGGATGCCGCGGCCAGATTGCTGCAGGCCACCGGCGCACAGCACGGCGATAACCAGATTTCCCGCGAAGTGGATTGGTTCGTACGGCGCTATCAGCCCGCGCCGAAATTGCTGCTGGCGTATGACCGGGAGGCGTTTACCTGTCCGGCTGCATCGGATCTCCGCGTAACCTTCGACCACAATATCCGCTGGCGAGACCACGATTTTGGGCTTGCGAGCGGCAGCTACGGTACGCGGCTGTTTGAGGATGACAGGGTTCTTATGGAGGTCAAGGCCTGCGGCAATGTACCTAAATGGCTGTCTGGATTGCTTGCCAAGGAAAAGATTTATCCGTCCTCGTTTTCCAAATATGGCACATGGTACGAACAGGTGTATTTACAGAAAGGATCGAAACAATATGTTGGATAGTATTTTTTCAAGCGCAAGCAGCGGGGCAACGCTGCCCCAGGCGCTCATCAGCCTTTTCATGGCGCTGATTCTCGGATTTGTGATCTCGCTAATCTACCGCTGGAAAAGCGAAGCGTCCCCGACGCTGACTGTTGGGCTGATTCTGATGCCGGCTGTGGTGCAGGCGGTCATCTTTCTGGTCAACGGCAACCTTGGCACAGGCCTTGCGGTGATGGGCGCGTTCACGCTGATCCGTTTCCGTTCGGTTGCCGGCAGTGCAAAGGATATTACCTGCATCTTTTTTGCCATGGCTGTGGGCCTGGCTACAGGGATGGGCTATGCGATGTATGCGGTATTGTTTACCGTGGTTGTCGGAGGTGCTTATTTCCTGCTCAGTACGATTGGATACGGGGAAAAGGCAGAGGTCAAATCCCTTCGCATCACCATTCCGGAAGACCTGGAATACGAAGGGATCTTTGATGATCTGCTGCATACTTATACCAACAAGGCGGATTTATGTACCGTCAAGACCACCAATCTGGGCAGCTTATTTGAATTGCAGTATCGTATTGTGATGAAGGATACCAGGCAGCAGAAAGCCCTGATCGACGATATCCGCTGCCGCAATGGCAACCTGAGCGTCGCTATCGGCAAAGCCGCCCCATGGAAGGATGAATTATAATGAAAAAAATTGCGATGATTTTGATTCTGGCGATTCTATTGCCCATCATTGCCGGGTGTACTGCATTGGGCGCATCCAACGGGCAGGATGCAACAACCCAGGCAACCCAGGCTGCACAACAGCAGCAGATCTCTGTTGACAGTATACAGGAAACAGCTTCACAGGAGCTGGCAGCGATGGCGGAAATTACCCTGAACGGCTCTGTTGCGTCTGCGGAAGGCGACGGTGTGTCTATCAGCGGCAGTACCGTAACCATCACAAAGGCCGGAAGCTATACATTGACAGGTACGCTGACCGACGGACAGATCATCGTTGATGTAAACGATGACGATCGTGTTGAGCTGATCCTGGGTGGTGTGACCATCAACTCGTCTGCAAGCGCTGCGATATATATTCAGAATGCGGAATTGACGATCATCACCCTGGCAGACGGCACCGAAAACTCCATGAGCGATGCCGCTTCCTCTATGGAAGCCCAAACCGATGAGGAAGACCTCCATGCCGCGCTGTATGCCAAGGACGATCTGGTCATCCGCGGTACGGGAACGCTTGTTGTCCACGGCAACAATAAAAACGGCATTTCATCCAAAAACAACATTCTCATTGAAGGCGGAACCATTACCGTAGACGCTGTGAACAATGGCATCCGCGGCAAGGACTCGGTTGCGGTGCTCGGCGGTACGGTGACCATCACCGCAGGCAACGACGGCATCCAATCCGATGATATGGAGGCTGGCGCAATCCTGATCGACGGCGGTTCAATTCATATCACAGCGGCGCACGATGGCATGCAGGCCGCGACTAGCTTGGTTGTCTCCGGCGGTGAGATTTCGATTCTCGCGGGCGGCGGCTATACCACAGAAGATTACTCCGCAGAGGAAAGCTATAAAGGGCTGAAGTCTGATAACACCGTATTGGTAACCGGCGGTACGCTTTGGGTGAACAGCCTGGACGATGCCATTCATGCGACAAACGATGTGACGGTATCTGGCGGTACGCTCACACTGCTGTCGCGCGATGACGGTATTCATGCCGATGAAACAGTACTGATCGAGGGCGGAAGTATTGATATTCAGATTTGCTACGAAGGCCTGGAGAGCGCAGTGATCAATATAACTGGCGGAACGGTAGCTTTGCTGGCGGCTGATGAC
This sequence comes from Candidatus Limiplasma sp., assembly GCA_036759125.1. Classification (GTDB taxonomy): domain Bacteria; phylum Bacillota; class Clostridia; order Christensenellales; family Aristaeellaceae; genus CAXXOK01. The sequence goes on along the minus strand of DAIOVG010000153.1, from coordinate 1,227 downwards.
GGCATCAACGCCGCAGACGCTTCCCAGAGCGGGCAGAGCGACCGTATGGGCGCATTCGGCGGTATGGGGTCGGGGAATGCAAGCCTGCAGGTGAACATATCCGGCGGTGTCGTCACCGTGAATGCCTACGGCGACGGCATCGACTCCAATGGCAACGTCACCATGTCCGGCGGCGAGCTATATATCTCCGGGCCGGTATCCTCAGGCAACGGCGCACTGGACTATGACAGCACCTTTAAGATCTCCGGTGGGGTACTCGCGGCGGCTGGTTCTGTTGGCATGGCGCAGACGCCAAGCGAAAGCTCCGGTCAGCCGTCCGTCATCGCGTATTTCTCCCAGATGCAATCGGCGGGTAAAACCTATATGCTGGCCAATGCAAGCGGCACCGTGATTCTTTCCATCACACCGGATAAGGAGTTCCAGTGTATCGTATTCTCCGCCCCGGAGCTTACGGCCGGCAGCAGCTATTTGCTGTACGAAAGCAGCGATGGAAGCCTGACGAACGCAACGGCGCTTTACGATTTCACCATTTCTGGTACAATAACCTCAGTGGGCGGCACAGGGCAAACCCAACAAAACTGGATGCAGGGACCCCAGCAGCAAAGGAGACCGTAATATGCAATTCACCATGGTACACACCAACCTGAACGTACTGGACCTGGACAGGAGCCTCCGTTTTTACAAGGAGGCCCTGGGCCTGACCGAGGCCCGCCGCAGCGAGGCGAAGGACGGAAGCTACAAGATTGTCTTCCTGTCCGACGGCACGGATGGGCTGAAGCTGGAGCTGACCTGGCTTGGGGACAAGGACACACCCTATGCGCTTGGCGACAACGAAACGCATATTGCCTTTCGCGTCAGGGAATTCGACGAAGCGCACCAAAAGCACAGAGACATGGGCGTGATCTGCTACGAAAACGAGAAAATGGGGATTTACTTCATCAACGATCCGGACGGCTACTGGCTGGAGATTCTCCCCGTCAGGTAACGGCATGAGCGCAATCAAAACCCCCGGTTTTAGCGAACCGGGGGTTTTGTTTTATATATGCTGTTTGTTAGTTCCAGCGTGCGCCGCGGCCGCCGAAGCCGTTGCTCAGCTGGGTCTGGGTGTTGCGCATCAGCGGGGTGCCGTCGCTCCAGCAGTATTCGCCGTCCTGCAATTGCAGGTACAGGAACTCGCCGTTGGCACCGTGGGAGTACACGCGCTGCTGGTCGCCGTTCTCGTCCAGG
>DAIOVG010000152.1:0-6664 GCA_036759125.1 Candidatus Limiplasma sp. | reverse complement strand
CTGATGGCCGGATTGCTGGGGCCGGTGCGAATCGTGGTGCTTGATGAATCAGCCTCTACATAATCTACCGTGAACCCGTTGCGCGCTATTTGGAAAAATCCAACTCGTATCTGTTGCCGTTGCTCATCAGCACGCATTCGGTCAGCCGGATCCGCAAAATCACCGTATTATGATCGGCTTCATCCACATGTCCGCCGCCGTACCAGGCTGAAAAGGCCGTTTTGAGCATCGCGTGCAGCTCCTGGTTGCCCTCCTTACAAAGCCAGCCCAGGTTTTCGCCAATCCCCCGGCCCGTAAACCATTCGCCGCAGACGGCGACCACTGGGTTGCTCCCGATTTGCTTCATCTTCGCCGACAAGGCGTAGGTGATTGCATAAAAGCTACCGTCCTGATACACTGCGTCCACAATGCGCACGGCGGGTTTGTCTCCGTCCAGCGTCGCCAGCGAAATTTCCCGGTCGCGCCCGAAGCGCTCGTTCATGATCTTGATTGCCTGTGCGTCCATGTCGATTCCCTCACTGATTGTCTATTTGCCGATGAGCTTTCGATACTCCGTCATCATCCTGATGAAATCCTTTGGGTTACCCCCGGTATCCGGGTGGTAGCGCTTGGCCAGCTCGCGGAATCGGCGCTTGACGGCTTCCACGTCAGCGTCGGCGGGCAGGCCCCATTGCAAAAGAACATCCGCATCGAAGCTCGCAGCGTGCAGCTCGTTCTCGTTCATAAATGCGGTATACACAAACGACCAGTACTCCGCAATTACGGCCCGATAGGCTTCCCGGTCCATCGCCGCCAGCACGTCCAGGGTATACCGGGCACGGCCCTCGTTTTGCAAATCGAAGAACCTGTCCCACACCAGCGGCGGACGCGAGGGCGCTTCCACGCCAAAGCGGGTTTTGATTTCCAGCCTCTTCATCTCCCGCAGACTGCGCTTGATGGATATGATATTCATGCTTTCTCCCACATCTGGTACTGTACAATGAACGGATAGGTTTCTCCCATTATACAAGAAAAATCCCTGCTGTGCAGGGATTTTTTTCTGTGTTTCCAAAGTTTACGGGATGGAAATTCCGGTTTTGGATTTCCAGTAGTTGCGGATGACATTCTGGTTGGTAACGCCATAGTTGGGATCGAGTATCTTGGTTTCCGCATAGGTGCGCAGGAAGTGCACGCAGAGGTGGCCGTCGAAATCGTTATCCGAGATGCTTCCGGACAGGTGCGCCACGTCGTGCATGGTCGCCAGCGTCCACTGGCCGTTTGGCAGCTTCACATAGACGGGCTTGGGATCCCACGTTATGGTGCCGAAGGCCTCGTACATGGTGGCGGTATCCTCCGCCGTCAGGGGTTCCGAGTCGGCGTGACGGCCACGGCTATAGACCCGAAGTTTCCAGGTTAGATCGGTCGCCGGATCGTACACCGTCAGGGTACTACCGGTGGACATATTGGGCTTGACCTCCGTGTACCAGTACAAGGGCTTGACCGTAACCCCGCCGGGGCCGGAAATCGAGCCGTAGCCAGCGGAGCTGAGCCCCGAATTGGACGATGTGGAGGTCGTATCGGTCAGCTCTGTCGACGGAATAGTCGTCGGCGCCGGCGTTGCCGTGGCTCCGGGCGTCGCCGTGGCTGTTCCGCCATATGGCACAGCCGAGCCGCTGTAGAGCTTCTCCAGGGTTTTGGCGCCCGCAACCCCATCGGCAGTCAGGCTGTTTTTGCGCTGGAAGGCGATGACCGCCGTTTGGGTAATCACGCCGTATACGCCATCGGTGCTCACACTGTATCCTAGGTTTTTAAGGGCCTGCTGCATGGTTTTCACCGCACTGCCCGTATCGCCGTACCGGAGGCTTGCCGAGGAAGGCGTCTCCGTGGGCGTATTGGTTGCCGTCGGGCTGGAGGATGTATTCGCGGCAATCGCCGAGCCTGAAAACAGCACGCCGTATGTACCGGAGCCTACAATGCCGTCCGCCTTCAGATTGTTTCTGCTTTGGAAAGCCTGAACGGCCGCCAGGGTGCCATTGCCGTAATCGCCATCCAGGCTATTGGTATAATAACCAAGCTCTTTGAGCTTTTTCTGTACCGCAAGCACCTCGCTGCCGCTGCTGCCCTTGCGAAGCGAGGCCGAAAGAGACGGCGACGCGGTGGGCTGGCTGGTCGCTTGTGAAGAATCGGAAGAATTTGCGCTGCTATAGAGCTGTTCAAGCGTCGACGTACCTGCGAGACCGTCGGTCGTCAAACCCTTGGAACGCTGGAAGGCGACGACTGCCGAGCGCGTGAGCAGGCCGAATTTGCCATCCACCGTGCCCACAGTATACCCAAGCTTTTTGAGGGCTTCCTGCAGCAGGCGTACGCGTTCGCCGCTGTCGCCATATTGCAGGGTGGAAGAGCTGGTCGCAGTCGGAAAGGTCGTGGTCGGTGTCTCCGCACTCTTATACAAGGCGTTGAGCGTCAGCGTTCCGGCCTTGCCGTCCGCTGTGAGCCCGACGCTTTCCTGATACTTTTTCACGGCGTCTTCCGTGCCGGTGCCAAAGCGCCCGTCCACCCCTTTGGGATCGAAGCCAAGCGTGAGCAGCGCTTGCTGCAGCTTTTGCACATCGGTTCCGGTGTCGCCGTACTCAAGCGTTTGATACAGCGTCAGCGCCATCGCACCCGTCGTGCCAAGGAAAACAAAGAGAAGTGCAAGCGTTAAGGCCCGCATTGCGTATCGGTGGGCCTTGCTTTTCATGAATGATTCCCCTTTCAAACCGAACGCGCTATGCGCCCTCTGATGATGGGAAAAGTATAACAAATGATGTCAGAGAAGTAAAGGTACTGTTGCCAATTTGTTACGGTTTTTGCTGGAATGTTGCGATTGTAGTGCTCCTCATAGCGCCGCTTCAAAGCAGTGATACAGCTTGTCAAACCCTTCCAGTGTAAAGGTTCCGGCCTTACGCGTGGTAACGCTCTGGAAGAACTTCAGCGCGCGGATGTTGTCGGTATAGGTATCCACACGGAAGGCGTTGCAGCCGACGCTTCTGCCGTAATCCTTGGCAAATTCCACCGCCTTTGCGGCGTAGCCGCGGCCGCCGCGACCCGGCAATACGGCAATGCGGTGCAGGCACACGGGGTTATCGCCTAGCTGCCAGCCAACATCCCTATATTCCGGCTCCTGCCCGCCCGTTACCAGGGCAAACACACCGGCCAGCCCGTCCTCATCGTCCATGCGGTACAGCCGCCCAAGCGCGATATCCTCTTTCAGCAGCGCCTCGTAGGGATACCACCCCCAGTGCCACTGGAAAAGCCCGCGCGCGTGCATATCGGCAATCACGGTCTGGTACAGGGCGCAAATTTCGGGCAGCGCATCGGCGGTTGGCTGTGTGATAATCAAATTCAGGCTTCCTCCGTGTACATCTTGTACAGGCCGGCGTACACGCCGCCTTTCTGGATGAGGTCCTTGTGCGACCCCTGCTCTTCAATGCCCTTTTCGGTCAGCACGCAGATGGTGGAAGCGTTCTTGATGGTCGTCAGGCGGTGGGCAATGGTAAAGGTTGTGCGTCCCTTGGAGAGGGTTTCCAGCGATTTTTGCACGATGCGTTCGTTCTCGTTATCCAAAGCGCTGGTGGCCTCATCCAGAATCAGGATCGGCGGATTTTTCAAAAACACGCGCGCAATGGAAATGCGCTGCTTCTGCCCGCCCGAAAGCTTCACCCCGCGTTCGCCCACATAGGTGTGGTAGCCGTTTGGCAGCGCCGAGATGAACTCATGCGCGCCCGCGAGCTTCGCGGCCTCCATGACCGCGTCCTCGGTCGCGCCGGGCAGGCCGTAGACGATATTGTCAAACACCGTGCCGGAGAACAGGTACACGTCCTGCTGCACCACGCCGATGTTTTCACGCAGGGAGCGCTGGGTGAGGGAGGTGATGTCCTGTCCGTCGATCAAAATGCGCCCGCCGGACAGGTTATAAAAGCGCGGGATCAGGTTGCAAAGCGTGGTTTTCCCCGAGCCGCTGGGCCCCACAAGCGCTACGCGCTCACCCGCCGGCACCTTGAGGTTGATATCGGCCAGCACGTCGCGGTCCTTGTCGCTGTAGTGGAAGGAGACGTTTTCAAACGTGACCTCGCCCTTCACATCGGTCAGCGCCTTGGCATGGGGAAGGTCCTTCACATCGGGGCTTTCGTCCATCAGCGTGCAGAAACGCTCAATCGACGTCATGCCGTTTTGGAACTGCTCGGTGAACTCCACAATCCGGCGGATGGACGCAAGCAGCGTTGAAACAAACAGCAAAAAGGCCATATAGTCGCCCGCGGTAATCGCCCCGTCGCGCAAAAACAGCGCGCCCGCAATAACGACGACGATGTACATCAGCCCGTCCACAATGCGGCGGGACATGGAAAAGCCCGCCAGCAGCTTGTAGCTTTTGCGCTTGATGCTGATGAACTTGTCGTTGCCCTGGCGGAATTTTTCTATCTCCAAAGGCTCATTGGCAAAGGATTTCACCACGCGAATACCCAGAAGGCTGTCCTCCACCTGTGCGTTGATTTCGCCCAGCTGGTGGCGGCGCTCCTGAAAGGTGCGGCGCATACGGTCGCGGTAGTAACGCGCGATCAGGTACATCAGCGGCAGCGCGGCGAACACGATCAGCGTCAGCAGCGGGTTGATGCCAAGCAGGATCACAAACGCCGCGATGATTTTGATCACCGCGATGAACATCTCCTCGGGGAAGTGGTGGGCAAACTCTGTAATCTCGAACAGGTCCGAGGTAATGCGCGCCATAATCTGCCCGACCTTGGCATCGGAATAGTATGAAAATCCGAGCTTTTGCAGGTGACTGAACAGGTCAAAGCGCATATCACGCTCGATGTAGGAGCCCATGATGTGCCCCTGCGCGGTCATGTAATAGTCCGCTGCGGCGTCCATCACGCGCAGGGCAATGTAGAACAGCCCGATACGCAGCACATAGGCGATGGTCAGGGCCGCCGCGTCGTCAATGGCCAGCTGGGTGATGTTGCGCACAATCAGCGGCAGCGCAACATCCGCCAGGGTGGTTACCGCGGCGCAGAACAAATCAAACAAGAGGATCGGGATATACTTTTTATAGTACGGGGCAAATCGCTTGAGCAATTCCGGGTTTTTCATCGTACGGATATCGGGCTGCATGCGTTCTCTCCTCAGCAGAGTATTATTGCGCGTCGTTGCGGATCAGCCCCATGTAGCGCAGAAGATCGGTGAGCTGATCACTGTGGGCGACAGGGATATGCACCACGTAGGCGGCGTCCGTTCCCTCGGCCGCCACGCGGATGTAAGCGCTGGAATCCATGCGCACGGCATCCATGCCGCCCATGGTATACAGGGTATCCACATGGATGACATACGCGGGATCCGTCAGCAGCGCGACCGCTCCGGGCGGGCGAATGGAGTCAACCGTGAGTACCTTTCCATCGGGGAACTGATAGGTGAGGGTCAGCCTGCGGGCATAGCCGCCCCGGTATGCCGTGTCGTACAGCGAGGCTTTTAAAAGCGGCAGCACCCCGCCGCGCAGCTCCATCACCGCCTTGCCAAAGCTCACGGCTACGGCGTTCAAATCGGCATCGCCGGATAGCTCCTGCCCCGTCATCGCCATCTGGATGACCTCTTCCTGCGCGGACTGCTTCAAGAGCACCTCGTCGTCGTCATCCGGTTCGCCCATCAGCAGGAACACGTACAAAAACGCGAGCGCAAGCAGGATGCCCAGAAAGATGAGAATCTTTTTGAGGATCGCCTTCCATTTGGCCGGCGGCTTTTGCTCCGGCTCGTCGGTGAGCGCCTTTTGCCGGGGGAGATCGTCATGGGGCTCCTGCTGCAGATAATCGCGCTTGATGGTTTCGATCTCCTTGGGCATATCTTCGGGCGGCCTGCGCCGCCCGTTTTGCGGTTTTTTGCTGTCCAAGCTTATTTCTCCTATTGCGTTTCAACGCCGAGGGTATGGGGTTTGAGCATATCGTCCAGGTATTTCGTTTCGCCGTCCAGACGGCAGGCAAACGCCGCGTAGAACGCCCTGGTTAACAGTGTGCGCTGGCGCTCGTCCAGTGTGGTGTCGCGCTGCATGTTCATGAGCATGGTCGTGGCAGGCGCCGCCAGGTACTTGGGCGCTTTGGCATTGTTCACAAACCCGAAGATCTGGTGCATATAACGGGAAGACCCCTGTAAAAACAGGCGGATAAACTCCTCCGAAAGCCGCTGGAGGTAACGGGATAAAAATGCCTCTTTGTCCTCCGCCAGCGCAAGGCAGGCGTCCAGATCGGGATGGTGGAAAATTTCGTGCCGGAGCTCCTCACGCTTGTTCTTTTTCAGGGTGTCCGGCTCCAGGTATATGTTGAGCACGAAACACTTGATGACGGAAAAATCCATGCCTTTCTTGCCGCGCTCGTACAGCCTGCCAAGATGCAGAATCTCCTGGGCGACCTCCAGGCTTTCCGGGTATTGCTCCCGCAGCGCCAGCAGCTGGTTGTGCTTCTTCACAGGATCGGCTTCCTGCAAGACCGCCGACAGATCCGGCCCGGTGGTTTGCAGCTTCTCCCCGCAGAACGGGCAGAATGCGGCGTCCGCCGCGCCGATGAGTTTATGGCAACGTGTACACAGAAGCTCAGGCATGGTCGTCCCTCCAAAGCGCATCCGACAGATCTGACGGCATGCGCCAGTCGCCCCTGGGCGA
>DAIOVG010000151.1:0-6686 GCA_036759125.1 Candidatus Limiplasma sp. | reverse complement strand
TTCGGCGCGATGGCGATGGATGACGAGGAAACCGCCGCGCTGATCGCGGGCGGCTTCTACGCGTGGATTCCCGGCATCCTCAAGGTGAAGCTCAAGGTCGACGAGGTGGTCACCACCATCCTGATGAACTCCGCGGCGATCTACTTATGCAGCTATCTGGCCAACGGCCCGCTGAAAACCACCGAGCGGGGCATCTCCTCGGGAACGGACAGCATCGCCGCCTCGTTTTCCCCCATCATCAGGCTTTCCAACCTCAACGGCAGCATCTGGATCGCCATCCTGGCGGCGCTGTGTATCTGGTATCTGATGACACGCTCCACCATGGGCTTTGAGATGAAGATCACCGGCACCAACAGCCGCTTTGCCCGCTACGGCGGTATCCGCTCAGACCGGCTGATGATCATCGGCATGGTAATTTCCGGCATGCTCTGTGGGCTGGTGGGGATGATCGAGGTCTTCGGCATCCACAAGCGCTTCATCACCAACCTGTCGGCGGGGTATTACTTCGACGGCATGCTTGTCGCCATGATTATGCGCTATCAGCCCTTCGGCGTGATTTTGATGAGCTTCTTCTTCGCCATCCTCACCATCGGCGGTTCGGCCATGGAGCTTTCGGCGGGCATTTCGGGCGAGGTTATCCTGATCGTGCAGGCCGTGATCATCTTCTTTATGGCGGCCGAAGGCGGCATTCGCCAGTCGCTGCGCGCTTACGCGGCCAAGCGCCGGGTAAAACGGGAACATGCCGGGGAGGTGCGCGCCGTATGAGCGATGTGTTCAACCTTTTGCTGTTTCAAAACACACTGCGCACCGCGACCCCGGTGGTGCTGTGCGCCCTGGGCTGCCTGATGACCGAGCGCGTGGGCATTATGAACATCGGCGTCGAGGGCATGATGCTGATGGGCGCGTTCTTCGCGGTGCTGGGCAGCTACCTGTACGGCAGCTGGGTGATGGGCCTTGTGTTCGTCATTGTGCTGGGTATCCTTTTGGGGCTGTTCTACTACCTGTTTTCCGTCAAGTTCAAGAGCGATGAATTTGTCATCGGTATTGCGCTCAATATCCTTGCGGGCGGGCTGACGGTGTTCCTGCTCAGGACGCTGTTCGGCGTCAAGGGCTCGTTTTCCGGCCCAGGCATCGTACCGCTGCCGACCCTGCACTTTGCCTGGCTTGAGTCCATCCCCGTGCTGGGCACGATTTTAAGCGGCAACACCCTTCTGGTGTATATCAGCTGGATTTTGGTGCTTGTGTGCTGGCTACTGTTATACAAGACTCCGCTGGGCTTCCACCTGCGCGCGTCCGGCGAAGCGCCCGAGGCCCTGCGCGCCGCGGGCAAGAACCCCGACCGCATGAAGATGCTCGCGTCCGTGCTCTGCGGCATCATGGCGTCGCTGTCCGGCGCGCACCTGAGCCTTGGGTACCTGACGATGTTTTCCGAAAATATGAGCGCTTCACGCGGCTTTGTGGCCGTCGCGTGCGTGATCTTTGGCGGCGGCAATCCACCGCGCGTATTTCTGGCCGCGCTTCTATTCGGCTTTATCGATGCCCTGGGCCTGCGCATGCAAAAGTACATCCCCGCCGATATCACCGCCTCCGCGCCCTACGTAATCACCGTGCTGATGATGATCGTCGTCGTGCTGATGAAGCGGAGGAAAAAACAAGCCGTAAAGGCAGATGTATAAGGGCTGGCACCTTTTACTCATATAAAAAGACCGCACACTGTGCGGTCTCTTTGACATGAGGTTCAGGGAATTACTCCCGGCCTGGGTATGAAGCCGAACTCTATATCAGCCCATTACTCTGCCCGGAAGATTTGTATTGTCAGCACACCTTCGCCGGTGGTTTGGGCAAGGATGCGGATGGGAAAATCGTAATCGTTGCGGAAGATGAAGTTCAGCGTACTGTTGCCCACGGCGGCATCCTGGTGCATGGGCAGATAGCGCGCGCAGGCAGGGCCGTGCGGGCGGCGGTATACGATGGCAACCCCCGGCAGCTGACGCACGGTGTTATACAGCGTGGAGGAGCTTTGGCAGGTGCCGCCGCCATAACCGGGCTTGGCAGTGCCGTTCACCAGCACGGGCGCGGGGAAATAGCCGTTGCTCTTGCTGTACGGACCGACCTGCTCGTTAAAGTTCAGGCTCTCGCCTGGCTGCATGATGCGGGTCATGGATTCGCAGGACCGCATGATGTTTTTCACGCGTCCGTCGTTGAGCTCCACCCCGTTGTTATATACAAAAAACGAGGAAAACGCGGCAAGGGGCGTATCGTCGCTCATGGGTGTGATCGTCGGCGACACCACCACAAGGTCTTTGAGCAGCGACGCATCGATATACCCATAGCTGCGCCAGTACAGCACCTTGGCAAAGCTGCCGTTAAACCCAAGGATCGCCACCTTGCTGCCAGCGCCGATTTCAATGGGGAAGGGCTTGCTGGTCGTATCCGGATCGACATACACCTTGGCAACGGCAGTTGTCGTAGCGACATACTGGTTGACCGTTACACCGTAAGGCGGCGTGTTTTCAGGGTCGAGCACGGTGACGTTTTCATCGATACAGGTGCGCAGAATGAAACCGGACACCCCGTTGTACTCAGCGAGCACATAGGCAGGAAATACCTTGTAAATGGTGATGACATTGCCTTTATACGCCGTTCCCAAGGCTTTTGAGTTTTGGTCCTGATCGGCGCGGATGGTTGCGTAGGAACCGTTCGCCGTCAGGAATTTGATTTTCGTCGTATACAGCGGCTTGAGACCCTTCACGCTTGGGGATACGCGGTCGCTTTGGCCGACAATCTCACCCATGCCGTCATCGGCAACGTCGTCCTCAACCACTTCTTCATTACCCAGATCAATCGGCTGTGTCTGTGCCGTATCCTCGGCAAACACCGCCGCAGAAAACAGAATCAGCATACCCGCAAGGCACAGCGCCAACAAACGTTTCAACAAGTCTACACACTCCTTTGCAACAGTATAGCATAGTTTCAATTACGGCGCGATACGCGGCCTGAAAGATTTACGAATCGCACAAACAATGGTATAATGAGACGAATCGAATGAGGAGGATTGCGCTATGCCTTTAGTCAACACACAGGAAATGTTCAAAAAAGCTTATGCAGGCGGGTATGCCATCGGGGCCTTTAACGTAAATAACATGGAAATCATCCAGGGAATTACCGAGGCCGCAAAGCTGGAAAACGCGCCGCTGATTTTGCAGGTCTCAAAAGGCGCGCGCAAGTACGCCAAGCACGTCTACCTGATGAAAATGATCGAAGCCGCGCTGGAAGATACCGATCTGCCCATCGCCGTTCATCTGGATCACGGCCCGGACTTTGAAACCGCCAAGAGCTGTATCGACGGAGGCTTTACCAGCGTAATGATCGATGGCAGCCACCTGCCGTTTGAGAAGAATATCGAACAGACCCGCATGGTAGTCGACTATGCTCACAGCCAGAACAAGTACGTCACCGTAGAAGCGGAGCTCGGCCGCCTGGCCGGCGTGGAAGACGATGTGCAGGTATCGGCGGAGGATTCCTCCTATACCCATCCCGACGAGGTGGAAGAGTTCGTCAAGCGCACCGGCTGCGACAGCCTGGCGATTGCCATTGGCACCAGCCACGGCGCGTTTAAGTTTGCAGGCGAACCCAAGCTGCGCTTTGACATTCTCGAAGAGGTCGGCAAACGCCTGCCCGGCTTCCCCATCGTGCTGCACGGCGCCAGCAGCGTGGTGCCAGAGTATGTGCAGATGATCAACCAGTTCGGCGGCAGCATGCCCGGCGCGCAGGGCGTTCCCGAAGCAATGCTGCGCAAGGCCGCATCCATGGCCGTGTGCAAAATCAATATCGACTCCGACCTTCGCCTTGCCTTTACCGCCGAGGTGCGCAAGCACTTTGCGGAGCATCCGGATCACTTCGACCCCCGCCAGTATCTGACCGACGCGCGCGACGGCATCCGTTCCATGGTGCAGCATAAAATCGTCAACGTTCTGGGTTGCAGCGGCAAAGCCTGCCCCCGCATATGAGCAGTATCATCGTAAACGGAAAAACGCTTCTTAGCTATGCGCTTTCCGCGTGCGAAACCATGATGCGTACCTATACCCCACAAAACCTGCCGCCTGCCGGCATGTTTTATTATCACCAGGGGGTATTCCTGTCCGGCTTGTATGAAACGTACAAGCTGACCGGAGAGGAAATACTGTTTTCCTACCTCAAGGCGTGGGTGGATGTGAACGTCAACGAGTACGGCGACATTCAGGAGTTCAACCCCGGGCAGCTAGACTATCTGCAGCCCGGCGTACTCCTGTTCCCACTGTATGAACGCACCCATGACGCGCGCTACAAAAGCGCGATGGATACGATTCTGTGGTTTTACGAGCACTTCCCAAAGAATACGCTTGGCGGCTTCTGGCACAACGCCATGGGCCGCGACCAAATGTGGCTGGACGGGCTGTACATGGCGGGGCCATACCTTGCACAGTATGCCAAAACCTTTGACCGCCCAGACCTGATGGACGTGGTGACGCTACAAGCCGTGCTGATGGAACGGTTGACCCATGACGCAAACACAGGGTTATGGTTCCACGCGGTGGATCTCCAAAAACGCCACGCCTGGGCAGACCCGAAAACCGGCTGCTCGCCGGAATTCTGGGGCCGCGCAATGGGCTGGGTACCGGTCGCACTGCTCAATGAAATGGACTTCTTGGATGGAAAACACCGCGACACGCTCGCCCGCATCACACGCGATCTATTAATGGCGCTCATCCCCTATCAGGACGAAGCAACGGGCCTGTGGTATCAGGTTGTGGATAAGGGCAACCAACCCGGCAACTGGCTGGAAACCAGCTGCTCCTGCTTGTATGCGGCTGGGCTGTGCAAAGCCATCCGCCTGGGCGTTCTCCCGCCGACCGCCCTGCCTGTCGCCGAAAAAGCCGTTCGCGGTATCTTAAACCGCTTGGAATTTGATGGCGACGATCTGCTCCTCAAGGATATTTCCGAGGGCACCTGGATCGGCGATTACGACTTCTACTGTAACCGTAAACGCTGCGTAAACGACCTCCACGGCATCGGCGCGTTCCTGATCATGTGCGCCGAGGCGGAACTCTTAATGAACTCATCTTCAGACACACAATAAGAAGCAGCACCCTTTATTGTCCCAAACAAAAGCCGCGCGACGCGCGGCTTTTACTTTTAATCGTTAAACCACTATTCCCAACCCATACGGGCGTTGTTCGCTTAAAGAAACGAGAAAATAACTCCTGGATGGAGTATTGCTTCTAACCCCTTCGGAATGCCCAAGATGCCAGGAAGCAAGAGCGGAAAACGCCGATCTTACTAACGCGTAAGTAAGGCGTTTGCCGCTCATAGCTGACAACGTAGATTCGATATTTTCAATGGGCTCCATCGGTAAACGATGGATAAATACGCACAGGCCGGCGCATCAGATTTTCGTCAGATTGGGCTTGTAAATCCCGAAGTAGTAGCAGCGCTAGATCGGGCATCCTAGGGGAGCGTGTGCCCAGTGGGCACTTGCATATTGTGCAAAGCGATCCGAGGATGGGAGGTTTTACAGAACACAGCGCCCGTGTAAGGGCGCTGTGTGACAATAAAACCGAATGGACACACTCCGCAAACCCAAGATGGCGGAAATACGATCGCCAGCCTGTGCGGGTGTTTTATCGCCAAAACAATAGCTGGGAGTTCTGGTTCTAGCCCGTTCAGAATGCCCGAGATGCGCGAAAGCAAAAGCGGCAATGGCTGAGCTTACTTTTTACGTAAGTGATGCCGTTGCCGCTTGATGCTGACAATGAGGGAGGGCAACGCCCGACTAGCGCCAGATATTGCCGAAGGCAATGAAGCGCGTAGCCCCGCGCGACGTATGTCGCGCGGGGCCGTAATAGCGGATTGGGTATTATGGACGGGTTAGATGATCTCGATGACGCACATCTCAGCAGCGTCACCCCTGCGGGGTCCCAGCTTATAGATGCGGGTATAGCCGCCAGCGACTTTCTTTTCTTCGTTGCGCTTTTTGAACTTCGGGCCGTACTCCCGGAAGAGCTTTTCCACTACGGGATATTTTACGCCCTGGGTACGCTCTTTGAAGTCGTCCTTGTCCTCGTCCTTGCCGCGCACTTCCTTGACGGGATACAGGTATGCAAGCATCCTGCGGCGGGCGGCGAGCCTGGAAGGCGCATCGTTAACAACGTCCAGGGTGACAATCTGTCCCTTTTCGTTGTGCGAGTGCTTCTGCGCTTCGATGGTGTTATCGCATTCTTTCACGGCGAGCGTAATCAAGCGCTCGGCGGCGCGGCGTACTTCTTTGGCGCGCGCTTCCGTGGTTTCAATCCGGCCATACCAAATCAGATTGGTCACTTGATTGCGGATCAGCGCCTTGCGCTGGTCGGCAGTCCGGCCGAGTTTCCGTTGTGCCATATCGGGTTCCTCCTTAGTGGTAGGTGAATTGAATTATTCTTCGCTGGGCTTCAAAGCGAGGTTCAAAGCCTGCAGCTTCTGCTCAACTTCCTCAAGGCTCTTGCGGCCGAGGTTGCGAACTTTCATCATATCTTCCTGATTGCGCTGTACAAGCTCGGACACCGTGTTAATGCCGGCGCGCTTGAGGCAGTTGTAGGCGCGAACGCTCAGGTCGAGCTCCTCGATGGTCATCTCCAGCACCTTTTCGCGCTTGTCGTCTTCCTGATCGG
>DAIOVG010000150.1:0-6789 GCA_036759125.1 Candidatus Limiplasma sp. | reverse complement strand
CTCCTGAACGGCCCGGGGAACGATCTTGTGGCAGTAACGGCGCTTGCCGCGGCGGGCTGCCAGCTTATACTGTTTACCACCGGCCGTGGAACGCCGCTAGGCAGTCCGGTTCCGGTCGTGAAAGTATCGACGAATTCAGCGCTTGCGCAAATGAAATCCGCGTGGATTGATTTTGACGCTGGACGGATTTTAAATGACAGCCCCGGCTTGGATTCCGAATTCTACGCACACATCCTGCGGATTTGCGAGGGGACGCTTACTGCGTCTGAAAAGATGAACGCCCGGGACATATCCATTTTGCGCGACGGCGTAACGCTCTGAGGTGAGACTGATGAAACGGAGTTTTCGACGGGATTTCAAGCGGGAGAAATGGCTCTATTTTATGATGGTTCCAGGCCTGCTGTATTATCTGATCTTCAAATACGGACCGATGTTCGGCCTGGTGATGGCCTTTCAGGATTTTATGCCATACCTTGGGTTTCTGCATAGCAAATTCGTCGGCATCAAGTATTTTATCAGGTTTTTCTCCAGTCCGTCATTCGGGACATTATTCCGAAATACTCTCATACTGGGAATCATGAACATTGTGTTTTTCTTTCCGATTCCTATCATTTTCGCCCTGATGATGAATGAGATTGTCAACAAAAGGTATAAACGTGTTGTGCAGACGTTTATCTATATTCCTCACTTTATCTCCTGGGTGGTTGTCTACGCCATCACCTACATTCTTCTCAACGTGGACGACGGCGTAATCAACAGTATCCTGCAGCTGCTGGGATTGGATAAAATCAGTTTTCTAACAAATAAAGACACCTTCAGGCCGGTAGTGATGATGCAAATCATCTGGAAGGAATCCGGCTGGGGAACAATTATTTTCCTGGCGGCACTGACGAACATTGATCCGCAGCTGTATCAGGCGGCAAGCGTAGACGGTGCTAATCGTTTCCAGCAATTCCGGTATGTAACGTTGCCGTCTCTGACTGGCGTGATTGTAACGATGCTAATTCTGCGTATGGGCAGCTTTCTGGACACCGGATATGAACAGTTGCTGTTAATGGTCAACTCCCTCAACCGTAGCGTTGGCGAAGTGTTTGACACATACGTCTATTTTGTAGGCATAGAACAGGGGCAGTTCAGCTATACGGCTGCCGTTGGCATGTTTAAGTCCGTGATCTCTCTGGCGCTGGTGGTCTGCGCCAACTACCTGGCGAAACGGGCCGGCGAGGAGGGGATCTACTGATGAAACGAAGCAAAGCAAGCCTGCTATTTGACATCTTCAATCACAGTTTCCTCGGGCTGGTTTCATTGATGGCGATGATCCCTTTCATCTACATACTGATTGCGTCCATCACCCCCCCCGAAATCCTGCTGAAGGAACGTTTCATCCTCATTCCCAAGGGGTTCTCGCTGGAAGCCTACGGCTATGTGCTGAACACATCTACCATCACGCATGCACTGTTGGTTTCGATATGCCTGACCGTTACCGGCACGCTTTTCAACCTTGCCATGACGGTGCTGTTTGCCTATCCGCTCTCACACCAAGGTCTGTACGGACGGTCTATGATTACGTTTATGGTGGTTTTCACAATGATGTTCTCCGGCGGCATCCTGCCAACATACATGGTTGTGCGCCAACTCGGGCTTATTGATACATACGCGTCGCTGATACTTCCCGGATCTATCAGCACGTTCAATCTCATCATCTTCCGCAATTTCTTCCAGTCACTGCCTGCCGAGATTGAAGAATCCGCGAAAATAGACGGAGCCAATTATCCCTTTATCCTGTCCCGCATCATACTGCCGCTGTCCGTCCCGCTGCTGGCAACTTTCGCCGTCATGTACGGCGTTGGCATTTGGAACAGCTGGTTCTCTGCAACGCTATACCTGAACAGCAGTGATAAATGGCCCATCCAGGTGGTGCTTCGCCAAATCATCAATCTGGCCACAAGGGTAGGATCTGAGGATATAGATGTCGGAGTTGTGGTCCCCCAGCAAAGCGTCCGTATGGTAACGATCATTATTACAATTACGCCGATTTTGCTGGTATATCCGTTCCTGCAGCGGTATTTCACCAAGGGCATTCTGATGGGTTCGATCAAGGGGTAAGAGCATTATTGTCCAACCGGACAATTAATGAAATAAAGAAAGAAGGTAACTCTCATGAAAAAGCGCACTGTTTCTCTGTTCCTGTGTCTTTTGCTTCTTGCTACGCTCCTGCCGTTTTCCGCCCTGGCGGAGGGTGAAGACGTCAATGTCAGAGACAAGTACACCATTATGATCCCGTTATGGACAACGGAAGTCCCCACAGAAGATTCCGTCACATGGCAAGCGTTGAATGAA
The DNA here is from genome assembly GCA_036759125.1 of Candidatus Limiplasma sp. Taxonomy (GTDB): domain Bacteria; phylum Bacillota; class Clostridia; order Christensenellales; family Aristaeellaceae; genus CAXXOK01. Next base: position 4,449 of record DAIOVG010000150.1, on the reverse strand, counting down.
CTGACAGGCACGCAGCTTGAGCTGATCTTTGTTCCCAGCGATGTCTATACCGAACGTTTGACGGTGCTGATGGCATCCAATCAGCTTCCTGACGCGTTTGTGGTTCTGAAAAACAAGGACGGCACTTATGTCAACGCGGCACGCGGCGGTATGTTTTGGGACTTGACGGAGTTCATCCAGGAATCTGACGTATTTTCCGCCAATTACAGCCCGCTGATCCTGCAGAACACTGCGATTGACGGTCGCAATTACGCACTGCCGCGTACACGTGTTCTCGCCCGCAAAGCGTTCTGTTACAGGAGAGACTGGCTGGAAGCTTCCGGCCTGCCCAAACCTGAAACCATGGAAGATATATACAACGTGATTCAAAACTTTGCCGCCAACGATTATGACGGCAACGGCAAAATTGACACGATCGGCCTGATTACGGCGGCGGGTTCCAATGGGTCGCTATGGGGCATGGATATCATGCCGATTTATATGGGCAGCGGAAAAGACTGGGTCGTGCAGGCCGAAAATACCCTGATTCCATCCTTTATGACCGAGCCGTATCTGAATACCATGAAATGGCTCAAGCGCTTGTATGACGAAAATCTGCTCAACAAAGACTTTCCAACCATTTCTTCAGCAAAAGGTTTTGAGATGGTTGCGTCTGAAATGTGCGGTGTATTTTTTGGCAACAGCGATGAAATCCTGACCAACTTCGGCACACTGCTGAAGGCAAAGCAGCAGGAAAACCCCGATCTGAAACTAGAGGATATCTTTGATTTCACTTCCGCCGTGATTTCGCCTACGGATAACGCCGTACACACGCCCGGTGGCAGTGGATTCAACGGTATGTTTGTTTTCGCGAAAGCCAATTTGCCAACGGAAGCAGATCTTCGCGGCATCCTTAAAGTGTTTGAAATCATTGACAGCGCCGAAGGCCAGAACTTGGTCAATTGGGGCGTCGAAGGCGTGCACTACAACCTGGTCGACGGCAAAGCTTTGCCGGTTGACGATTCCACATTCATCACGAACGATGTGCTGACCTTCCAGCAGCTTGGCTTGACAGGATATACGTCTCAGCTGTATCTGCCTGGCGATGTAGATGACTTTACAGCCCGCGTCAATGCCGATCAGAAAGAAATGGCCCAGTATGCGGTTGTGAATCCGGTTCTTCCGTTGAGTTCTGACACAGATACGGAAATCGGCACGATGCTTACCCAGAACATTAACGATGCGATTGCGCAGTTCGTGGCAGGCCAGTTGGACGAAGCCGGGTTCCAGGTTGCCATCAATCAATGGCTTGCCGAAGGTGGCGAAGCCATAATCGAAGAGTACAACGCCGCCTATCAGGCGGCGCAGAACTGACACTTCCCGTTAAGCGACAACCGGCGACAAACCGGTTGCCGCAGCCAAAAAGTGCAAGCAGGCTGGCGTTGTCTTTAGCCTGCTTGTACTTTGGCGTAAAGGCCGGGCAGTATAGCGCCGTGACACGGAGACGACAGGAGGGGAATGTTCGGTATGCGTACGCGAAAACAAATATCCACGGATATTCAAATGGCATATATCGGAGGAGGGTCAAAGGGATGGGCTTGGGGGTTGATGAGTGATCTAGCCTTGGAGAAAAGCATCAGCGGAAACGTCCGGCTATATGACATCAATATTGATGCCGCGAAAACGAACGAGGTGATCGGAAACCGTCTCTTTGAGTCTCACGGCTGCCGCTGGAGCTTTCAAACTAAGGAAACGCTCAAAGAAGCGCTGGCGAATGCGGATTTTGTCATTGTGTCGATTCTTCCGGGTACCTTTGACGAAATGGCGTATGATGTGCATGCGCCTGAGGAATTCGGCATTTTTCAGACGGTTGGCGATACCACGGGTCCGGGAGGTCTGATGCGGGCGCTGCGAACCATCCCGATGTACGAGGTGATCGGCAAGGCGATCGCGGATTATGCGCCGGACGCTTGGGTTATCAATTACACCAATCCGATGGCCATTTGCGTGAAAACATTATACGAGGTGTTTCCCGATATAAAAGTTATCGGCTGCTGCCATGAGGTGTTCGGCACACAGAAGCTACTCGCGGAAGCCGCAAAACGCTATTGTGGATATAATGAAAGCCTTCGTCGCGAAGACGTGGATGTCAGCGTTATCGGAATTAACCACTTTACCTGGATCAACAAAGCGAGTGCCGGCGGAATGGATTTGTTTCCTGCTTACCGCATGCTTGCTGACGAGTATGGAGAAACGGGCTTTCATGAAAACGATGCGCAGCATTGGCTCAACAGTTATTTTGCTTCCGGCAACCGGGTGAAATTCGACCTTTTTCATCGTTATAGCCTCATCGCCGCAGCCGGAGACCGGCACCTTGTGGAGTTTTTGCCAACGGCTTGGTACCTGCAAAATCCAGAAATGGCGCAACAGTGGATGTTTTCGCTGACGCCCGTGTCCTGGCGCAGGAATGTGCAGCAGGAAGAGCGAAACACCGAAAGCCGGATGCTGGCTGCCGGCGAGAAGGAGTTTCCGGTTAAAACCACGGGCGAGGACGGCGTTAAAATTATTAAAGCGCTGTGCGGCGTTACGCCTTGCGTTACCAACGTGAATATGCCCAATACCGGACAGGTATCGGGCGTTCCCGGCGGCAGCGTTGTGGAAACAAACGCGCTGATCCGCTACCGGAGCGTTCAGCCTGTTTATGCGGGGAAACTGCCGGATGAAATCAATGGCTTGGTCAATCAGCATATCAGCAATGATAATGGCATCGTACGGGCGGGGCTGGCCCGCGACCTTACCCTGGCTTACAAGGTATTTATCAGCGGAATTAGGATGCAAATCAGCCCCATTGAATCAAAAATGCTTTTCGATCGGATGATACAAGGCACCAGGGTCTACCTAAGAGAGTATCTTTGACGCAGAAGATGATTAAGCCAAACGAGACATGGGATTGAAACGCCGACTAGACGAGATATAGGAACCATGCTTTACGATAAACAAAACTGGATGGGAACGGGTGGGATTCGCCGCGCTTCAAACTGCTGTGTTCTATGTGGCGCAAGTATTAAAAAGGCAGCAGCGCCGAAGCATTCCGATACGTTTGCAAAAACTCCAGTTATTATAAAGGCATTTATTCTTGAGCCTGGTAAAAAGCTCAATTATCTAGGCAACAACCTTATAGGCTCTGAAATTATGTCCGGAAAGCTCAACAGTCTGAGGTCGTATTTTGCTTCGAAATGGTTATGAAGAAAGACTTTGCTCGTTCTGAGGTTGATTCATATAATTGAGCACCTCATTGCGAAACATTCCAATCTGGAAAACGTTAAGAACTTAAATACTCTCGGAATAGAGTTGTTGAAAGAGGCGAAAAATGCTTCAGAAATCGAAAAGATTCTATCTGCATGGAAAAGCCCTATCAATAGGGAACATTGGGTAACGGAAAATAAGGGAAACCCACCCATTGAATTGAGCATGGAGTTAAAAGCTGATACGCTTATTGAAGCATTAACTAAAAATCATATAATATATTGAGCCAAACATTGATGATATATAGATTTGGCTTCCATTTTCACTAGTATATTTTCATGGATGGCCTTGTTATAAAATCTTGCTTTTAAACGAAAGTTCCAAGCTATCATTACATTCGTTTCAAGAAGACGAATTGTATCAAAATAGGTGAACCTTCCCACCTTGGTTTCACTACATTGATACAATAAACTGTCCTTGTAAAAGGGCGGTTTATTGTTATATTATAAGGGCATGCGAACTTTGATTCGATTGTATGAAGGGGCTATTATAACCTTAAAGAAAAAATTTTCTATCAGACTCTGCGAATTCTTAAAAACCATTCGTTTCATTGTTCGCCAGTTTTCGTCACCCTTGGGCTTTCGTTTCAAGACATCTTTCTTCAAAGGGTTGAAACGAAAGCCACATGATACAATCAGATAGTGTCAAGGGAAGGACCTGTTGAAAAAAGCAGAGAATTCACACGAAACAAAAATAATGCCTGCCATGAAGGCGAGTAAAAATCGAGTATAAAATGGCTTTCACCATTCTCTTTAGGTTCAAGGCCATTGCCGCCAGGAGGCATTCCTCTGTGGCGCACAATAAACCACGCTTTCGGATTTTTGACATCAGGTGTTCTCGTTTCAATACCGAGAAACTGCCCTCGCTCCATATTTTTCGTTTTCGCATCATGGTATAGTACTCTTCCGAACCAATCCGTTCATGTCCACGATGAAACGCCGGGTAACAACCGCTGGCCAAAATCTTACGACGAACCCCAGCTTTATCAAAACAGATATTCCTTCTCTCGCAAGATAAACAGCTATCGTCCTGTACTTGATAACACCGCAGATATTTTCCCGTTGACTTATTGCAATTGAGCCTATGGTATTCGAGGCGTTTTCCCGTGGGACAAATGAAACAATCTTCATCAGGCAAATAGTGAAAACCATATTTTTGTGGGCT
>DAIOVG010000149.1:0-6815 GCA_036759125.1 Candidatus Limiplasma sp. | reverse complement strand
ATCGCCTTGCCGATGATGGCCAGAAGACCCCGGTCAAGCAAGGCGGGTGTGAATGGGTCCATCCGCACGGAGGTGGTCGGCCCGATTGCGCCGCAGGCGCGGCCGGGCGGCGTGGGCGTCGGGCCCGCATAGAAAATCGTCTGCCCCGCGATTTCAATGGGCAGCGGGGTTCCGTTTTGGATTGCCTGGCTCATCCGGGTATGCGCTGCGTCCCGCGCGGTATAGATCACGCCGGACAGCAGCACCGTCTCCCCCGCTTTGAGCGTGGGAATGAGGGCCGGGTCGATGGGTGAAACAAGTTTTGCAGTCATATAGGCTCCTTATAGCATAGCTTCGGCGCGGCGCGTAGCGTGGCAGCCGACGTTAACGGCCACGGGCAGCCCCGCGATATGGGTGGGCGCGGTTTTAATGCGCAAAGCCAGCGCTGTGGTCTGCCCGCCGTACCCCTGCGGACCGATGCCCAGGCGGTTGATTTCTGTCAGCAGTTCCTTTTCCAGCGCGTCAATTACCGGATCTGGATGGTCGCCCTGCCGCAGCTCGATCAGCGCTTCCTTGGCAAGCAGCGCCACCTGCTCAAACGTTCCCCCGACCCCTACGCCAAGAATCACCGGCGGGCAGGGATTCGCGCCCGCGCGTTTCATGGTATCCAGCACGAATTCCTTCACGCCCTTTATGCCATCGGCGGGTGTCAGCATTTGCAGACGGCTCATGTTCTCGCTGCCAAAGCCCTTGGGGGCGACAATCAGCCTGATACGGTCGCCCGCGACAAGCTTCACATGCAATGCGGCGGGGGTGTTATCGCCGGTATTGACGCGGTTGAACGGATCGGCGACCACAGACTTGCGTAAATAGCCCTCCATGTATCCCTTGCGCACGCCGCAGTTGACCGCGTCCTCCAGGGTTCCGCCTTCAATATGAACGTCCTGCCCCACCTCGGCGATGACAACCGTCATGCCCGTGTCCTGGCAGATGGGGATGCCGTTCTGCTCGGCGATTTTGCAGTTTTCGCACACCAGCGACAGCGACTCCCGCGCGGGCGCGTACGGCTCGCTTATCTGCGCCTGCTCCAGCAGCGCACGGACAGGCTTTGGCAGCACGGTGCAGGCCGTTACGCAGAGCTCTGCCACTTTTTGGGCAATGGCATCCGCCTGAATGGTTCGTATCATACTTTGCTCCCGTCTAGTCCAGCTCGATCAGCAGAATTTCCTTCGGATTCAGGATACGGGGCACCGGGGCGTTGCCGCCGGCTCCCGCCGAAATGATCATTTTGTCCACAATGCCCTTTGTGTACTTGGGAAACAGCCCCTGCCCCGGCGCAAACACGCCGTGGCCGAAAAACCGCCACTGCCCTCCGTGCGCATGCCCGGAAAGCACTAAATCCACATCCTTGTCCGCTAGATGGGCCGCATAGTCCTCCGGACGGTGGCTCATCAAAACGCGGCAGCCCTCCTCCGCCTGAAACGCCGGGAGCATATCTTCATGCTTAAAGTGCTTGGGGCGGTACCAGCAGCCGATGACCAGCTCGCCAAAGCGCTCATAGGTGTTGAACAGGAGCTTTGTTCCCGTCTCCTCCACCTGCCGGGCAAAATCCGCGTACGTCTTCAGCCGCATTTCGTGGTTGCCGATGCCCAGGTAAACCGGAACGATTTGCGTTGCTTCTCGCAGGAAGGCAATGCCGCGCTTGAAAAACTGCCCGTGCCGCTCCGCCAAATCCCCCGGCATCAGCAGTACGTCTGCCTCGCTGAGCAGCGGCAGAATATCCTCGTACCGCCCGTTGTGCAGGTCACTGACCACCAAAAGCCGCATGGGGCTGGTCAGCTTTCCCGTATGCCACACATACCTGGTAATCTTCCGCAAAGTGTGCCTCCGTACCGCTTGATCTTCCCTCCCTGTATTCGCTATCTGCGGCGGTTTTTTCCTGCTTGAGGGGAAAAGTACAGTCTTCATGCGGTTTTCTTGACGGGGAACGATTGCAATGCTATCATAGCCCAAACACGGAAGGGGGCGGAGGATTTGGATAATACGGACGCGATACGGGAGTACTATAACGCGGATGTCGAAAACGAGTGGTCGAGGATTGACGGGCGGCCGGAGTTTATCCTCAGCTGCCGCTTTATGAACCGCTATATCCGGCCGGGCGACCGCGTGCTGGATATCGGCGGCGGACCGGGCCGCTATTCCCTGTATCTGGCTGAAAAGGGCTGCGATGTGACGCTTTTGGATCTTTCCCCCGTAAACGTGCGCTTTGCCTTGGACAAGGCGGCGGAACTGGGATTGCCGCTGCATGCGGTGGAGGGCGACGCGCGCACGGCGGACCAAGCGGTGCAGGGCAGCTTTGATCATGTTTTGCTGATGGGTCCGCTCTACCACCTGCAAACGGAAACGGATCGCACAAAAGCCGTTGTGGCCTGCCTGCGGCTGCTCAAGCCGGACGGCAAGCTGTACGCCTCGTTTATCAACCTGTATTCGGGGCTGATCTATGCCATGAAGCACGAGCCAGAATGCGTGGTGGATCAGAGCGTGCAAAGCCTTTCCTATCTCAACGCGATTCGGGATAACAGGAGCTTTGCCGGGCAGCTGTTTACACACGCGTTTTTCGTCAAGCCGTCGGAAATCCTGCCGTTCATGGCGCAGTTCCCGCTGGAAACGCTGCATGTATTCGCCCAGGAAGGCATACTGGCCCCGGGAGAGCCCAACATCATGGCGCAGCCGCAGGCTATCATTGATGCCTGGCTGGATCTGAGCGAAATCCTTGCCCAGCGGGAAGAGCTGCACACCATGGCGGAGCACCTCATGTATATCGGGCAAAAGAAATAAAGCTTATATCACAAGTGCTACCTTCGGTAGATGCCATAGATCGAAAAATTATGATATAATGAAGCAACAGAAGACGGGAGGTGTTTTTATGCCCAGAATTGCTGTGTTTATTGACGGATCGAACTTTTTTTACATGCAGACCCGTGATCTCGGACAATTCATCGACCCAAAGAAGCTCCTGGAGTATATCGGACAGTTCGGTGACATCACAGACGCTTACTACTACACCGGAGAAGACGACCACCCCGACGTGAAGCAACAAGGCTATTTGGACGCACTGCCGCATATGGGGTACTCGCTGGTCACCAAGAGAATCAAAACCATTTTTGACCCACAGACCGGAACGACCAAACGCAAGGCCAACCTGGATATCGAAATTGTACTGGATATGTTCAATACGATCGACAACTACGATATGGCCGTGCTCGTCAGCGGCGACGGAGATTTTGAACGCGCGCTTTTGATGCTGAAATCCCGCGGAAAGCAGTTCAAAGTCATGGCGACGGATAACTTCGCCGCCATGGAGATACGCCGCGTCGCAGGCATGCACTATATCAACCTGTCGGAAATCGCCGACAAGCTTAGAAAAGACTGATATATGCAAAAAAGAGGCAATCGAATGATTGCCTCTTTTTTTGTTGTAACCTAACTCAGGCTTCGTTTGCGCTGCCGATTTCCAGCAGGTTTCCCTCCGGGTCGGCAACGTAGAAATTCCGGATGCCAAAGGAAAAGGTCATGGGCTCTCCCGTTGGAAAGCGCACGTCCAGCTTCCTGAGCCGTTCATACTCCGCGTCCACATCGGCATAGCTTGGCAGCCAGAGGGCAACTTCAAACGTCTGATTGATTCCATTCGGGGGAACATAGCTTTCCCCGATAGCCTCCGCAAACGCCTTCCGGCTGTACATAAACAGCGACAGCGATCCGCTTGCCGTTTCAAACTCCGCAAAATCCCCGCCGTCCCATTGCGTTTGAAACCCCAGCGTATCCCGGTAGAAGCGCACCATGCTACTCATATCGTCTGCATAAATACAGGCTCCGATCCTTACGTTCTGCCCGATCACCGTCATTGTCTCCCTGCGTGATGGAATGATTGAAAGGAGGTATCAGAGGACACAACCCTTTTACTTACATCGCCTTGACCTTGTTCCAGATGCTCTCCACAACGGGGATACCCTCCGCCATGTTTTGCCGGCGAACGCTCATCATGTGCTGGCCCGGATAGGTGGGCGGCTTCCCCTCCTGCCGCGGGGTGGAGGTCTGCATATCGGCAAGGGTTGCCTTGACCTGCTCCATGTAGGCGTCGCGGTTGGGCAGGCTGTTGATATCTATGGCGATGAATACCTGGCTGATGCCCGTTTCACCGGGAGTCATCCCAACCTCGCGTGTGGTCAGCCCGCCGCTGATAGCCGCCGCTACCAGATCCAGCATCAGCGCCAGACCGGAGCCCTTCCAGTAGCCAAACGGCATGATCTGATGGGTTTTCATAATCTCCGCCGCGTCGCGCGTGGGCTGCTGGTTATGGTCAAAGCCGCCGTCAAGCGGCAGTTCACGCCCCTCCCGGGCATAGGTTTCGAGCTTGCCGTAGGCAAACATCGACATGGCAATGTCCAACAGCACCGGATCGTCGCCGTTGGGTACGGCAATTACGATGGGATTATTGCCCAGCCGTACGTCCTGCCCGCCCCATGGGGGCATGTTGGGCGCGGTGTTTGTCCAGAGGATTCCGATGCAGCCCTCTTGGGCAGCCATCAGCCCGAAGTTGCCCGGCCGCATCCAGTGGTTGGTGTTTTTCAGGCCTACCACGCCGATACCCTGCTCCCTGGCCAGGGCGATGGCGCGGTTCATCGCGTCGGCGGCGTTCAGGTTGCCGATGCCGCGGTGCCCGTCCCAGCGCTCCATGATGCCGACTTTTGCATCAAATGCCGCCAGGGCGCTTACGTCAACCTCGCCTTTTTCGATGGTGCGAATCAGCGACGGGAAGCGGTTCAGCCCGTGGGAATATACCCCGTCGCGATCCGTATCGGCAAACAGCGCAGCCGAGCGCTCCGCACGGCCGGGCTCTACGCCGTATTTCAGCAGTACGCGGGTAAATTCCCGCTTCATTTCGTCATAAGATACTCGCATCCAAATCCCTCCGATATATCGTCTATCAACAGTGTACCACATTCCGCCCTGCTGTAAACGGCAAACGATCCGCCATTGCGTTTCCGGCCGAAATTGGGTAAAATATAGAAAACAATCCTGTGAAGGGAGATACACTGATGATTAACGTTGCAATCCTTGGCGCGGGCGGCATCGCCCAGAAAATGGCCCGCACGCTCAAAGGAATGATTGCCCAGGGCAACGAGGGCGTCGCCATGCATTCCGTCGCCTCCCGCGACGGCGAAAAGGCGCTGAGCTTTGCCCGCGAATACGGATTTGAAAAAGCCTACGGTTCCTACGAGGAAATGCTGCGCGACCCGGATGTGGATCTGGTCTATGTTGCCACACCACACTCGCACCACTATGAGCAAATGATGATGTGCCTCAAGCACGGCAAGCATATCCTGTGCGAAAAGGCGTTCACCATCAACGCCCGCCAGGCGGAAGAGGTGCTTGCGCTGGCACGCGAGAAGGGTCTGTACGTTGCCGAAGCCATCTGGACGCGCTACCTGCCCTCGCGTAAAATGATCGACGATCTGATCGCCGGCGGCGCCATCGGCAAGCCGCGCATGGTAATGGCAAATCTCGCCTATGTGCTGGATCACGTGGAGCGCATGATACGGCCGGAGCTTGCGGGCGGAGCGCTTTTAGACCTTGGGGTGTACGCGCTCAACTTTGCCGCGATGGTGCTTGGCAAGGACGTGATCGACATCCAGGCTGTCGCGCAGATGCACGAGACGGGTGTGGACATGCAGGACTCCATCACCCTGACCTTTGCGGGCGGAGAAATGGCGGTGCTCTGCGCGGCCATGAACTGCGCGGGCGACAGCCGCGGCGTGGTGTACGGCACCAAGGGCACCCTGACCGCCGATAACATCAACAATCCAGGCGTTATCACAGTTGTTCCCTATCTCAAGGCCGAGGAAACGCGCACATACCCTGTTCCCAAGCAAATTACAGGCTTTGAATATCAGGTGCAGGCCGCCGTGGACGCCATCGAGCGGGGGCAGGTAGAGTGCGAGGCCATCCCCCACGACGAAACCATCCGCATCATGAAACTGATGGACGATACGCGCCATCTGGGGCTTCCGGTACCCAAACGAATAAACGGGCAAACAAAACCGCCGGATCCAGTGGATCCGGCGTTTTTTTGATTGCTGCTGCTTAGTTTTCTCCGGTGAACTGAATCTCGATACCGCCGGATACGGTGCTGAGCTTGAGCGTTTTGCCGCCGCTGCCCGCCGTATTTTTCAAATTGCTCTTGCCCGAAACCGTGCTCATGGAGATGGCATACTCCCCCTGCGCACCGCTGACGCTGCCCCTGATGGAGCCGGAGGTGCTTTTCAGCTCGATATCCTGCGCCTGCAGGTTCTCCGGGCGAATGCCGCCCGAGACCGTTTTGGCGGTCAGCGCCGCACAGCTTGCATCCTGCACCGACAGAGAACCGCTGACGGAATCCAGGCTCATACTGCCGCCTGCCGTAACCTGCGTAAGCTCCACCTTCCCGCTCGTGGTTTTCACAGTGAACGCGCCGGTTGCCTCCGCCTGTTTTGCCGTAACACTGCCGGACACGGATTGCAGCCGGATATCGCCGCCCGCGCTGATCGCATCGGCCGAAATCCCCCCGGAGGTGCTCTTGATGGTGAGGTCGGACAGCGCATGCAGGTTGGCCGCGCTGATCACGCCCGATACGGACTTGAGGCTGCATACATCCAGGGCGGAAGAGGTATCGGCAATCACCTTGCCCGATACGGCCGAGACATCCAGATCGCCCGCGAAGCTATTGGGGAGCTCGATCTCCAGAATGTACTCGTTGTTGGCAAACGGCGCTGAAAATATTGTTTTCAGCCAGTTGG
>DAIOVG010000148.1:0-6837 GCA_036759125.1 Candidatus Limiplasma sp. | reverse complement strand
GGGGCCGCGTTGCCGCGACCTTTTTGAATCAGCCTGGTGCGCTGCGCAACGCCGAAGCGGTGCTGCTCGTCGGTAATGCACAGGGCGAGGTTTTGATACTGGACGCTTTCAGAAATCAGCGCGTGTGTGCCGATCACTGCCTGCCATGTGCCGTTTTGGATGTTCAATAGTGCTTCCTTGCGCTCCGCCGCCTTCATGCCCGAAAGCAGCAGCCCGCAGCGTATGCCCAATGGTTCCAGCACCTTTTTCGCGCTCTCCAGGTGCTGACGCGCCAGGATTTCCGTTGGCGCCATGAATGCCGCCTGATAGCCGGACTTTGCGCACAGCGCCATCGCGCCAAACGCGATGGCCGTTTTGCCGCAGCCCACATCGCCCTGCACCATCCGCGCCATGGCGGCGGGCCTGCGCAGATCGTTTGTGATTTCCAGAAGCGTCCGCCTCTGCGCGCCGGTCGGCGCAAAGGGCAGCGTTTTCCAGTACGCGTCCTCCGCGCCTACGGGGATGGGCAGCGCGCGGCCACCGTCCCGGCGGCGTTTAAACTGCCGCACGGCAATCTGGTACAAAAGAAGCTGTTCAAAAGCAATGCGCCGCTGCGCAAGCGCGACGTTTGCCATCGTATCCGGGCTATGCAGGATGCGGATCGCCCCGGCGGAGGACATCAACGTGTACTTTTCCAGAACCGCCTGGGGAAGCGTTTCCGCACAGATGGCATCCGCCTGCTCAAGCAGCTGTGCGATTAGCGTTTCGCGCGTCTTGTTGGGGATGCCCTCGATGGCGCGGTACACGGGCACAATGCGCATGCTGTCTTCCAGCCGCGCGTTGATCAGCTGCACGCTCTGCTTGAAACGCTCCACCTTGCCGTAGAGCAGCACCGTGTCCTTGCCCTCCAGCACATGGCGCATCCATGGCTGGTTGAACCAGCAGCCGATGATTTTTCCGGTCTCATCCTGAAACTGGCAGGTGACGCGGGGAACCTTCCCGTGATAATTCACCTTTGGAGCGCCGGTTTTTTGCAGGCGGAACGCCTGACTCGCGCCGTGGCGCGCATCCCTGACCGTGGTCAGATCGCCCATATCGCGGTAGCGGATCGGTACGGTATATAAAAGATCACGCAGCGAGTGAATCCCCGCTGCGTGCAATGCTTCCAGGCGTTTTTGTCCGATACCCCGCAGAGACTGAAGGTCCATGCTATTCTACGGAGATCAGGTAATAGTACAGCGGCTGGCCGCCCCTGTGCATCTCCACATCGCAGTCGTGAAAAATGTCTGCGAGCTCATCGGTTAAATGCTGGGCCGCTTCCGGCGTTACGTCGCTGCCATAATAAACGGTAATCAGTTCGTCGTCCTCGGTGACGAGCTTGCGCATCAGCTCTCTGGCAACGACCTGCGGGTCACTGCCCTTTTCATCCACCTTGCCGTTGTTCAGGCCGATGATGTCGCCCTTTTTGATTTTCAGGCCCTCGATCTCGGAATCGCGCACAGCGTAGGTTACGGTGCAGGTACGCACGCGCTGGGCGGCTTCGTCCATATTTTGGACGTTGTCCTCATCGCTGGCGGTTTCCTGGTAGGCGATGATCCCCGCGATGCCCATGGCAACGTTTTTGGTGGGGATGACGTATACCTGCTTGCCGTCGGCAATGGCGGCGGCCTGCTGCGCGGCGAGGATGACGTTACCGTTGTTGGGGAACACAAACACCGACTTGGCGTTGATCTTGGCAATGGCTGCGGAAATATCCTCAATGGACGGGTTCATGGTCTGCCCGCCTTCGACGATCTGGTCCACGCCCAGATCGCGGAAGATCGCGTCAAAGCCTTCGCCCACCGATACCGCAAGAATGCCGGAGGCCTTTGGCGGTTCGTTTTTCCGGGTGTCGGCCTGTGCGGACGCCTTGTCGCGGCGCTGCTGGACCATGTTTTCAATCTTCAGGTTCACCAGCTCGCCCATCGCGCCGCCGTAGTTGAGCGCTTTGCCGGGCTCGTTGGTATGCACGTGCACCTTCACCAGCGCCAGGTCGCCCACCACCAGAACGCAATCGCCAATGCGGTTGAGCTTGCGGCGGAAGGTGTTGATGTCCTCGTCGGTCACCTCCGGGAGGAGGTTCTGGATCAGGAATTCCGTACAATAGGCATATTTGATCTCGCCCAGCTGATCGTGATCGTCTTCAAACATCACTTCGCCGTCGGCGGAAAAATCGAGCGTTTCTTTGGGTACTTCTTCGCCGCGGAGCGCTTTTTGGTACCCCATATAAAGCAATAAAAGCCCGCGCCCGCCCGCGTCCACAACGCCTGCCTGCGTGAGTGCCGGGAGCATCTGCTGGGTTTTTTTAAGGATCACTTCGCCGGAGGAGAGGATCACGTCGAATAACGCATCAAAATCCTCGGGTGCTTTTTCGGCCTGCTTCACCGCTTCCTCGGCGATGACGCGCGCAACGGTCAAAATGGTGCCTTCCTTGGGTTTCATCATGGCCTTGTAGGCAAATTCGGAGCCGGATTTCAGCGCCGCCGCGAACTGAACGGGGGAAATGCGCTCCAGACCCTCCAACCCATGGGCAAAGCCGCGGTAGAGCTGCGAGGTAATCACGCCGGAGTTGCCGCGCGCGCCGCGAAGGGCACCCTTGGCCAGGGCGTCGGCCGCCTCGCCTGCGTGTACGTATTCCCTTTGGCTGAGCTCGCGGATCGCCGCGGTCATCGTCAGCGACATATTGGTGCCCGTATCGCCGTCGGGTACGGGAAACACATTCAGCGCGTCAACCGAGTCCCTGTTATTTTCAAGCATCGCCGCGCCGGCCATAACCATATCGCGCAGCAAAAGGCCGTCAATCATCTTGATCTGCATCAGAAAAAATCCTCCCGAGCCGAGTTTATACGCGAACGCCCTCGACTGAAATGTTCACGCGGCGGATTTTGATACCCGTCATGCTCTCCAGTTTGTAGCGGACCGTTTCGGTGATGGTTTTGCAAACCTCGCCGATGGAAATGCCGTATTCGACGATGATAAAAAGATCCACGTCCAGCATATCGTCCACCATTTTGAGCTGCACGCCCTTGGTAAGGTTCTCGCGCCCGAGCCATTGAATCAGCCCGTCCTTGGCGCGTTTGGAAGACATCGCCACGATGCCGTAGCACTCCAGCGCCGCATAACCGGCGACTTTCAGCATAACGTCCTCAGAGATAAAGACGGTACCGATATCGTTTTTGATCTTGCATTCCATAATCTGCATGCCTCCTTGCGGCGACCGGCGCGCACGGTCTGATCTGGGTTGAGATAAGCGCATCTGCCGCGCCTTTGGATCAGCGCTGCGCGCGCGGGAAAGCATGATTATTATACATGAACGCCCTTTTTTTCGCAACTGTACCCAAGCTCGTTTCAAATGCGCGTTTTGTGCCGGGGAATTGTCTATGGATTGTGTTTGCGGTCTGGACAGGGCCGTTCCTATAGGGTATAATAAACAAAACGCTTCACGCAGCATACGCAATTGAAGAAGGGTGGGGTCCTCTTGAAATGCCGGTTTTGCGGGTATCTGGATTCTAAAGTCATCGACTCACGGCCGACGGATGAGGGCCTTTCCATCCGCAGGCGGCGGGAGTGCATACGCTGCGGCAAGCGCTTCACGACCTATGAGAAAATCGAGACGCTGCCCGTGATGGTCGTCAAGAAGGATCAGCGCCGCGAGGCCTTCAACGCCGAGAAGATCAAAGCGGGCCTGATCCACGCCTGCCAGAAACGCCCCGTGAGCATGGATCAGATCAACGCCATTGTGGAAAAGGCTGAAAAGACAGTTTATGGCAGCGGCGAGTCGGAATATGCCAGCCGCAAGATCGGCGAGCTGGTCATGGAAGAGCTTAAGAAGATCGACGACGTTGCCTATGTGCGTTTTGCCAGCGTGTATCGCCAGTTTACCGATATCGGCAGCTTTGCCGACGAGCTGAACAGGCTGATGAAAGAGCATAAAAAGTAAGATTGACAATGCTTCTATACCCCGCGCAAGGCCTGTGGGCTGTGCGCGGGTTTTTGATGCCATGTGTTCGTTCAGGAAATCCATAATTGAAACAACTTCGTTTGCGGCCTGACTTTTTTGTCGCTGGGCGATAACGTGTGGTATAATTGAAAGAACGATTCAAGGGGGAAGGGGGGAGCGGAACCATGCCACAGAAGCCGCGCAATATCCTGCTTGTCGACGGACACAGCCTGATTTTCCGTGCCTTTCACGCGCTGCCGCTTCTGGATTCCGGCGGCGTATACACCAATGCCGTACAGGGCTTTTTCAGTATGCTGTTCAAGGCCATCGCCGATTATAAGCCCGACGCGCTGTGCGTGATGCTCGATACCCACGCGCCCACCTTCCGCCATACTCTGTACGATGCGTACAAGGCGGGCCGCAAGCCCACCCCGGAAGAGCTGAAGCCGCAGGTTCCCATGATTCACGAGCTTTTAAAGGCGATGAACATCACTGTTTTATCTATGGAAGGCTACGAGGCTGACGATCTTTTGGGCACCGCCGCGAGGCTTGCCAACCAAGAGGGTATCCACGCCAACATCCTGACCGGCGACCGCGATGCCCTGCAGCTGATTACCAAGGACACCAACGTCATCCTGACCAAAAAGGGCATTTCCGAAAGCCTGCTCCTGTCGCCCGAGACGATGCCAAAGCATTACGAGTATACGCCGGAGCAGGCCATCGACCTCAAGGCGCTGATGGGCGATCCCTCCGATAATATTCCCGGCGTACCCGGCGTGGGCGAAAAAACGGCGCTGAAGCTTCTTGCGGAGTATAAAACCCTCGATGGTGTGTACGCGCATGCCGACGAGCTCAAGGGCAAGCTCGGCGAACGGATCCGCGAAAACAAGGACAAGGCGGAGCTCAGCCGCGAGCTCGGCACGATTTGCGTCACCGCCCCGCTGACCGTCGATTTTTCGGATTGCGGCATCGACGATATGCCCAATGCCATCCCCAAAATGCAGGAATACAAGCTGCGCAGGCTTTCGGAGCTATTGGAGCAGCTGTTCAAAAACAGAGACAAACAAGCGTCGCCATTCCGCGCGGAGACGCCAAACCCTGCCGCCGTGCAGGTGGACAATAGTGCGCCGATGCAGGCGTTTATCACCGTGACCGATGAGCAGACTTTACAGAAAATTGCTCAAGATATAGAAAAAGCCGGAAAACCGATTACCCTGTACCTGGGGGAGAGCGCCGTGGCCGTTTGCCTGGCCGACGGACGCGTCTGGGTGATGCCGATGGCGCTTGATATGCTGACTCCAGGCATGGACGAGGAGCAGGTTTTGCGCGCGCTGGAACCGGTGCTCCGCTCGGTGCCGATAATCGTGCACGACGCCAAGGCGCTGTTCCACAAAATGGCCAAGCTCGGCCTGCCGCTGCCAAGCATCGACCACGACCTGATGATCGCGGCCTATTTGCTGGAGCCGGAGCAAAAGAACTCCGATCTGGAAACTGTGCTGTACGGCGCGCCGATCGAGCAAAAGGGGCGCAGGGACTATGCGCCGGTTCCGCCCAAAAAGGCGGCCGACGACGTTTACGCCATGATGTGCCTTCGCCCTAAGCAGCTTGCGCGCCTGAACGAAAACGGCATGCTTTCCCTGTACACCGATATGGAGATGCCGCTGATTTCTGTGCTGTTCCACATGGAGCGGGAGGGCTTCACTGTGGACAAGGCGGCGCTGGAGGAGCTCGGAAGCCAGTTCCTGCAGGAGATCACAAAGCTGCACGACAAGGCCATCAAGCTTGCCGGTGGCACGGATTTCAACCTCAACAGCCCCAAGCAGCTTTCCGAAGTGCTGTTTGAGCAGCTGCAGCTGCCCGCCCTGGGCCGCAAGGGGAAAACCGGCGTGTATTCCACCTCGGCGGACGTGCTGGAGCAGCTGGATCATCCCATCATCGAGCCGATTCTGCGCTACCGCAAGCTGACCAAGCTGCAAAGCGTGTATATCGAAGGCCTGAGCAAGCTGGTGGATAAAACAGGCCGCGTGCATACGACCTTTGACCAGACTGCCGCCGTGACCGGGCGCATTTCCAGCCTGGAGCCGAATTTGCAGAACATCCCCGTCCGCAGCGAGGAGGGCCGCGAAATCCGCAAGGCTTTCATCGCCAAGGAGGACTGGCTCCTGCTGGACGCCGACTACAGCCAGATTGAGCTGCGGGTGCTGGCGCACATGAGCGGCGACCCGGCCATGAAGGACGCGTTTATCAAGGGGCAGGATATTCACACCCGCACCGCAGCCGAGGTGAACAACGTCGCGTTTGAGGACGTAACCCCCGCCATGCGCCGCAGCGCCAAGGCGGTCAATTTCGGCATTGTGTACGGCATTTCCGGCTTCGGGCTTGCGCGTAATATCGGCGTGAGCCTCAGAGAGGCCGACGCCTACATCGCCACCTATTTCGAGCGCTATCCCAGGGTGAAGGACTTCATGGACGAATGTGTCCGCCGGGGGCACGAGCTTGGCTACGCGCAGACCCTGCTTGGCCGCAGGCGGCAGCTGCACGAGCTCAAAAGCCCCAACCGCAACATCCGCAACTTTGGCGAGCGCGCCGCCATGAATATGCCCGTGCAGGGCACTGCGGCGGACATCATCAAGCTGGCGATGGTCAAGGTGTTCAACGACTTGCAAAAGGGAAACTACCAGGCCAGGCTCATTTTGCAGGTGCACGATGAGCTTGTGGTGGAATGCCCCCGAGGCGAGGTGGTCACTGTAGCCGATATCATCCGCAGCGCGATGGAGAACATCATCACCCTCGATGTGCCGCTTGTAGCGGATGTCTCGTCCGGCAACAGCTGGTACGATGCCAAGTAAGGGGCGGCCGATGCGTATCATTGCCATTAC
>DAIOVG010000147.1:0-6843 GCA_036759125.1 Candidatus Limiplasma sp. | reverse complement strand
GGATACGTTCCGTCCGAAATATTACTACTTCATCTTCCTGGTCATCGCGATCCTGTTTTACTTCGTCACAAGCAGGGTATTGAAGTCCCGCGTAGGCCGCGCCTGGATCTCCATCCGCGAGGATCAGATCGCCGCGCGCTCCCTAGGCGTGGAAACCAGCTTCTACAAGAGCCTGAACTTCATGTACGGCGCGTTCTGGGCCGGTGTGGTCGGCGCGGCATACGCCCCGTTTGTTAACTACATCGAGGCCAGTCAGTTCACACTGGATGCCGGGTTCAACGTGCTGGCCATGGTGGTCATCGGCGGCCAGGGCACGCTGATCGGGCCGATCGTCGGCAGCGTGATTGTAACGATCCTCACCGAAACGCTCCGCTTCCTGGAGTCGTGGCGGTATGTAATCTACGCCATTATTATCATCATGATGATGTGGGTGCGCCCGCAGGGCATCGCCGGGGCATCACAGTCCGTGCTTGCAGGGGGCATTATCAAGCGCAAGCCGCAAAGGGAGGGGCTGAAAGCATGACAGAGCAAATGACGAACGAGCGCTGTGTTTTGCTGGAATCCAGAGGCATCAGCAAATACTTCGGCGGCATCAAGGCCGTGGATAACGTCGACATGGAAATCTGCCAGGGCGATATCTTCGGCATCATCGGGCCCAACGGCGCGGGAAAAACCACCTTCTTTAATATGTGCACGGGTATTTTCACGCCGACCAAGGGGAAAATCCTCTTCTGCGGTGAAGATATCACCGGCATGAACGCATCACTGGTGGCCAAAAAGCGCATCGCGCGCACCTTCCAGAACCTGCAGATCTTCAAGTTTATGACGGTGCTGGAGAACGTGAAAATCGGCTGCCACATCAAAACGAAGTCCAACCTGGCCGATGCCATACTCCATACCAAAACCTATAAACAAGCCGAAGAATATACCACGGAAAAAAGCATGGAGATCCTCAAACGCATCGGCCTGGAAAAGTACAGCGACGTGCTGGCGGGCAACCTTTCCTACGGCTTGCAGCGCAAGGTGGAAATCGCGCGCGCCCTGGCGCTTGACCCCAAAATCCTGCTTCTGGACGAACCGGCGGCCGGCATGAATCCGCAGGAAACCAGCGCGCTGATGGCATTCATCAAAGCGCTCAACGCCGACGGGTATACCATTGCGGTCATCGAGCACGACATGCGCTTCATCATGAACTCCTGCAACCGCATTCTGGTGCTGAACTTCGGGCAGAAAATACTCGAAGGCACGCCCGACGAGGTACGCAACAACGTGGAAGTGCAGACGGCCTATTTTGGCAAAGCGATGACGGCGGGAGGTGCTGGAAATTGAAAACCCCATTGCTCCGCGTGGAGAACCTGACCGTTTACTACGGCTACATCAACGCCCTCAAAGACGTCAGCATTGAGGTTGGCGAAGGCGAAATCATCTCCCTGATCGGCGGCAACGGCGCCGGAAAAACCACCATGCTGATGTCTATTTCCAACCTCGTGGAAAAGGCCGGCGGCTCGGTATTTTTCAAGGAGACCGATATCACCCGCCGCGCCCCGGAAAAGATCGTCAAGCTGGGCATCAGCCACGTACCCGAGGGACGTAAAATTTTCCCGCAGCTGACCGTGTATGAAAACCTGGTTGCCGGGACATTCGGCCACAGTAACGCCAAAAAGAAAACCATCGACGGGCTGGTGGAACAGCAGTACGCCATGTTCCCGCGCCTGAAGGAACGGCACAAGCAGGCGGGGGGAAGCCTGTCGGGCGGCGAGCAGCAGATGCTGGCCATCGCCAGAGGGCTGATGATGGATCCGCATCTGGTGATGCTGGATGAGCCCTCGCTGGGTCTGGCACCGATCATTGTCGAAGAGATCTTCGAGCTGATCAAGAAAATCCGGGAACAGGGCAAAACCGTGCTTCTGATTGAGCAGAACGCCTCGATGGCGCTGTCCGTGGCCGACCGCGGGTATGTGCTGGAAACCGGAAGCGTGATTCTGACAGGCACCGGCGAAGAGCTTTTGAAGAACCCTGAGGTCAAACGGGCCTACCTGGGAGCGTAGTCTTTTTTCGGCCGCGCACCCAAATATTATACGAAGCCGGAAAGGCATAACATGAAAACGATAAACGAACAAACCATCAACGCCTATGTGCAGATTATCCACGCGGAGCTTGTAGCCGCTACCGGCTGCACAGAGCCGATCGCCATCGCCTACTGCGCCGCCAAGGCGCGTGAGATTCTGGGCGTTTTGCCGGAATCCATGGCGGTGGACTGCAGCGGCAACATCATTAAGAACGTCAAGGGCGTCGTCGTGCCAAACAGCGGCGGACGCAAGGGCATCGACGTGGCGGCGGTCCTGGGCGCTGTGGGCGGCGATCCCAGCCGGGGGCTGGACGTGCTCGCGCCCATCACGGAAGAACACCGCCAGCAGGCCGCGGAGCTTTTGAGCAGCAAGGACTTCTGCCGCTGCGGCATCCTCGGCGGCGACGACACGCTGGACATTGCCGTTACGGTATACGGCGGCGGCCACAGCGCGCTGGTCAAAATCCGCGGAGACCACACCCATATCATCCGCATGGAACGCGACGGCGAGGTGCTCCACGCCGCAAAGCCCTTGGACGGCGACATGGCGGAGACCTTGCTTTCGGCCGAAGCGCTCAGCCAGGCCAAGGAGCTGCTCAACGTGGAAGACATCCTGACCTTCGCCGGTACCGTTGACCTGGACCTGGTCCGCAAGCCCCTGGAAGCGCAGATCGAGGCGAACTCCAGCATCGCGCGCGAGGGCCTGAAGAACGATTACGGTGTGCGTATGGGCAAAGCGATCCTCAAAAAGCTGCGCGACGGCGACACCAACCTGACCGTTCGCGCCTGCGCCATGGCGGCCGCAGGCTCCGACGCCCGCATGAGCGGATGCCCCATGCCGGTTATCATCAATTCCGGCAGCGGCAACCAGGGGTTGACGGTATCCCTGCCGGTCGTCGAGTTTGCAAGTGGGCTGCAGGCAAGCCACGACCAGCTCCTCAGGGCGCTGATCGTATCCAACCTCATTTCCATTCACCAAAAGCGCTACCTCGGCAATCTGTCGGCCTACTGCGGCGCTACCAGCGCGGCCACAGGCGCGGTTTGCGGCATCGCCTTTATGAAAGGCTACGGCTTAGACGCGATCGCCAACACCATTACCAACACCATTACCACAATCGGCGGCATGGTTTGCGACGGCGCCAAACCCTCCTGCGCCGCGAAAATCGCATCGGCGCTGGATACCGCCTTCATGGCGTTTGAATTACAGCAAGACGGGGGCGTTTTCGCCCCGGGAGAAGGTTTGGTCCGCTCGGATGTAGAAAAAACCATTCAGGCTATCGGGAAAATGGGCCGTGACGGCATGAAATCAACGGATTCCGAGATCCTGGACATCATGATGGGCGACTGACAAACCAAGCGGGGAGAGATTTCACTGGAACTGGAATTGGCAGGCAAAACAGCGGTGATAACGGGCGCAAGTCAAGGCATCGGACTTGCGGCTGCCAAGACGTTCCTCTCCGAGGGTGCGCGCGTCGCCATTTGCGCCCGGGATCACAGGAAGCTGGATACGGCGTACGCGTCTTTATCAGCCCTCGGAGAGGTTTTCGCCATGCAGGCCGACGCGGAGGATGCAAAGTCTCTGGAGGCCTTTGCGCAGGCAACCGCCGAAACCTTTGGCGGCATTGATTGCTGGGTAAACAACGTTGGCGCCAGCATTCCCCGCAAGGGGGCGTTTTACACCCCGGAGGAGATCAGCGCTACCGAATCGGTGTGCTTCCATTCCGTGGTGTACGGCTGCCAGACGGCGTTTCGCTACATGAAGCAAACGGGCGGCGCGATTGTCAACGTAAGCTCCCTGGCGGCGCGCTGCGGCACGGCAGGCCGAAGCACCCTCTACGGGGCGCTGAAAGCCGCGGTTGTGCAGCTTTCGGTGATGTTCGCGGCGGAGTACGCGGCCTATGGCATACGCGTAAACACGGTGCTGCCGGGCTTTACACAGACGCCCAAGGTGGCTTCCAGCATCACCGACGAGGAGCTGACACAGCGCACAAGAGATATCCTCCTCAAAAGGATGGCCGCGCCAAACGAGATCGCCGAGCCGATCGTTTTTCTCTGCTCTCCCCGCGCAGCATACATCACGGCGGCCTCGCTGGAAATTTCCGGCGGCAGCAGCGTGGTGCTGAACCCCGAATACTCATATCAAACGCAGAAAGTGGGCCGATAACGCATGGATTCGTACTCAAAACCGGAGATCAAGAACGATATCGTACAAGGCATCATCCGGGGAGAATACAGAGAACAGGGGCTATTGACCGAACGCAGCCTGATGGACAAGTACGGTGTGACCAAGTCCACCGTGCGCGACGCACTCAGCGAGCTGCGCTGTGAAAACGTGCTCCGCAGCATCCCGCGCTACGGGTATGAGATCGTTACGCTGACTGAAAGCGAGGTGCGCAACATTCTGCAATTCCGCGTGATGGTGGAATGCCAAAGCCTGCCCCTCGTATTTGAGCGCGCCAGCCAGAAGGAGCTCAGCGATCTGGTTGAATTCATGCAAAGCCTGACACCCACCGAGGATCAGGACGTGTGGGACTCGTGGGAGGACAACTCCCAGTTTCACCTGCACCTTTTAATGCTCAGCGGCAACCGCTACTGCTATGAGCAGGTTCAGCAGAGCCTGTCTGTGCTAAAGCGCGCCTACGCCCAGTTTTACTGGGATAAATGGCGGCGCATGCGCTTCCGCTTCAATAATGAAACCCATATCCGCATCACCAACGCCCTGCGCAATAACGACGTACCCCTGGCCAGCCGCCTGCTGGAGGAGGATATCACCTCCTTTGGAGACGCGATGACCAGCGACTGACGAAACGGCAAAGGAGATTCAGCAATGAAGAAAGTTATCAACAAACCCTCAGATTTTGTGGATGAGGTCATGGAAGGCATCGTCGCCGCCTACGGCGACAGACTCAAGTTCTTACACGGCGACAAGCGCGTGATTTTGAATGCCCGCCCCGTGAGGGACGGCAAGGTGGGCATCGTCACCGGCGGCGGCAGCGGCCATTTGCCTGTATTCCTGGGGTATGTGGGCAGCGGCATGCTGGATGCCTGCGCCGTAGGCAACGTGTTCGCCTCCCCCTCTGCCCAGAAAATGGCCGACGCCATCAAGGCGAGCGATCGCGGCAACGGCGTGCTGTGTTTGTACGGCAACTACGGCGGCGACAACATGAACTTTGACATGGCCTGCGAGACCGTGGACCTGGAAGACGATATCAAAACCCGCACCATCCGCGTGAAGGACGACGTTGCCTCCGCCCCGGCCGATGAAGCGCAGCGCCGCCGCGGCGTGGCGGGCATGGTATACGCCTTTAAAATCGCAGGCGCGGCGGCGGATGAAGGCCGCACGCTTGAGCAGGTGGCGGACGTCACCCAGAAAGCGCTTGATAACATCCGCACCATGGGCATCGCGCTTTCGCCCTGCATCGTGCCGGAGGTCGGCAAGCCCACCTTCTCCATCAAGGACGACGAGGTGGAGATCGGCATGGGCATTCACGGCGAGCCGGGTATCGAGGTCAAGCAGATGACCACCGCGGACGCGCTGACCGATCAGATTGTGGAAAAGCTCCTGGCCGATATGCCGCTTCAAAACGGCGATACGGTATCCGTGATGGTCAACGGCCTGGGCGCGACCCCCAAGGAAGAGCTGCTGATCGTGTACCGCCGCATCCACCAGATTCTAACCGAAAAGGGCGTTACGCTTGTGATGCCGCACATAGGCGAGTTTGCGACCTCCATGGAAATGGCGGGGCTATCGGTGACCTTCTTCAAGCTGGACGACGAGCTGGAAATCCTCCTCAATGCGCCCGCCAGCACTCCGTTTTTCACCAACGCCAACCTATAAGGAGTCTGCTATGTTAAACGAAGCGACGCTGAAATCCGCGTTTCTCGCGGTTTCACAGACAATGAAACAAAACCGGGACTATTTGATCTCGCTGGACCAGCGAAACGGCGACGGCGACCTGGGCATCTCCATGGACGAGGGCTTTGCCGCCGCGTTTCAGGCCCTGACACTGAGCTCCGAGGCCGACCTGGGCAAGCTGCTGGTTGCGGCCGCCAAGGCGTTCAACGAGGCCGCGCCCTCCTCCCTTGGCACCATCCTGTCGTTTATGATGATGGGCATGGCCAAAACGCTCAAGGGCCACGAAACGGCGGACGCCGCCCTGGTTGGCGAAGCGCTGACGGCTGGCGTGGAAAAGATCATGGAACGCGCCAACTCCAATCCCGGCCAGAAAACCGTGCTCGACGCGCTGGACCCTGCGGTGAAGGCCGTATGCGCGCATGCGCCGGAGGGCTTCAAAGCGGCGTTTGCCGCAGCCAGCGAAGCCGCCAAGGCGGGCGCCGAGAGCACCAAGGACATGAAGGCCGTGCACGGCCGCGCGGCCTATTACGGCGATAAGGCCATCGGCCTGGTCGATGGCGGAGCCGTAGCCGGCAGCCTGCTCTTCGAAGCCCTGGCCGACGCCGCATCAAACTGCTGAGACGATATGGAAACCCATTGCCCCTACAAAAGCCGGTCGGACATGACCGGCTTTTGCCATACATTCTCCTGACGACAGCCTTTTACGCGGGGCATGAATGTGATAAACTGTACGGGACAAATTCATCATCCAGAGAGAAGGAACCTGAGCAGCATGCAGTTTTCAAGCAGGATGGACTATTTCAAGCCGGGGATTTTTTCGGTGCTGGCGCAGATGCGCGCCAAGCGCACAGCCGAAGGGCTGCCCGTCGTGGATTTAAGCGTCGGCACGCCCAATATTCCCCCGGCGCAGCACATTGTG
>DAIOVG010000146.1:0-6857 GCA_036759125.1 Candidatus Limiplasma sp. | reverse complement strand
CCCGATCACGTTGAGACCCTCCTGCGAAAGCAGGTTGGCCGTGCGGTGGGTGCCGTTGCCGCCAAGGGTGACCAGACAGTCAAGCCTTAGCTTTTTGTAGGTCTTTTTCATTGCGGACACCTTGTCCACACCGTTTTCGTTGACTTCCGTCATCGAGCGGAACGGCTGCCGGCTGGTGCCAAGTATCGTACCGCCCAGCGTTAAAATGCCGGAAAACTGCTCGCGTGTCATTTCCTGATAATCGCCGTCAATCAGCCCACCGTAGCCGTTGTGAATCCCGATGATCTCAACGTCAAAAAGCTCGTAAGCCGCTCTGGCAACGCCGCGGATCGCCGCGTTAAGACCGGGGCAATCTCCCCCGCTCGTGAGTATGCCGATTCTTCTTTTCATGCTCAGACCTCCTCAGTTACAGCTACAGTATACCATGTTCACCGGAAATTTTACAATGCTTTCAACCTCCGGCCCGCCCATCAAAAAAGCCGGCCCGAAGGGACCGGCAAAACAAGGCGATACTTTTATTATACGGCAATCCAGCCCATGCCCTGCATGAAGATCACAGCGATGCCAAGCAGCACCACATACAGCGCAAACCAGTGCAGCGATACCTTGGTGATGATGCGCATAAAGAAGCGAATTGCCAGGTACCCGCTGATACCCGCGAACACCGTCCCGATGAAGAATGCCAGCAGATGCTCGTTTTGGGTAAACGCGCCCGCTTTATAGGCGTCGTACCCCTCGCTGACAAAGCTGCCCAATATCGCGGGCATACTCATCATAAAGCTGAACTTCGCGGCGGTTTTGCGATCCAGTCCTGAAGCCACGCCGCCAAAGATGGTCGAACCGCTGCGGCTGACGCCCGGCAGGATGCCGATTGCCTGCAATACGCCCATCACCAGCGCATGTACCGGGCCAACCTTGTCGGTTCCCCTGTTCACGTCCTGGTTGCGCTGTGATACCCACTGTGTGAGCGATAATAAAAGGCCTGTGAACAGGAAGCTCACGCCCAGCAGCGTGCTGCTGGTGACCAGCTCCGTCAAGCTGTCGCCAAGCAGCAGCTTGGCAAGCAGCGCGGGCAGCGAGGCGATGACCAGCAGGAGAAGCGTTTTATCCTTGATCGGATGCAGGATCATGTGCAGCCAATCACGCCAGAATACGACAAGAACGGCGATCAGCGTGCCGACATGCAGCAGAATATTGAATAGAAGCTGTTGATCCAGCTTGATGTTGAATAGAATCTCCAGAAGGTTCAGGTGTCCGCTGGACGAGATCGGCAGGAACTCTGCCAGCCCCTGCACGACGCCCAAAACGGACGCTTTGAGAATGCTCATGGGTTGTCCTCCTTACACTGCCCGAAAAATAGACTCCCCTTGGTTTAGCCGCGCCATTCCACCAGCTCACCCAGCGCCCGGCGCGGCCTGGCGACCGGTGCCTCGTCGGCATATCCCAGAGCAACAGCGGCGACCAGCAGGCCATCCCGCCCAAGCCACTGGGTGAGCTCGGCATACGCCGCGAAGGTATCACACATCCAAAGCGAGCCCACGCCCAGTTCCTGCGCCCGCAGCAGCATGCTTTGGATCGCCCCGCCGATCGACTGGGTATCGACGATACGGAAGATTTTCTCTGGAATTGTCTGCTCCGCCCAAGGTGTGCTGTCTTTGGGATTGAACACAAAAACAGTCGCCGGGGCATCTTTCATGATGCGGAAGGTATACTCCGCGCTGCCTGTGGGAATGCCCTGCTCCTTGGCGGATGCAAGCCCCGCCTGCAGGCATTTCGACATCGCCTCGCGCTCGTCTCCCCGTATCACTACAAACTGCCAGGGCTGATTGTTTTTGCCGGAGGGCGCCAGCCTGGCGGCGTCCAATATCATCTCGATCGTTTCTTGAGGAAGTGCATCCGGCTTGAAACGCCTGATGCTTCTGCGGGTTTCGATCGCTTGTTTCACATCCATCGTCTTTCCTCCTCCTATCGTAGTTTCACCAATGTATCATAGCCGGACAGCGCTGTAAATACCCACCTATGGCCATGTCAGCCGCAGCTTGCTTTTACGGCAAACCCGCATATTTACAATATATTCACAGTTCATCTCGTTATACCCGGTATCTTATGCTATAATAGGTATGTTATGGTAACCGCTAAAAGCCAGAAAGGATGGTTTTTTTTTGGAAAATAACGCAAAGACCGCGCTGATGACAGATTCAGCCTGTGATTTGAGCGATGAACAGCTCAAGCAATATAACATCCGCATGATCCCGCTGAGGATCGTTTGTAAAGATGCGGAATACCGCGACCGGCTTGAACTCAGCCAGGACGAAATCTACGACATGATGGACCGCGAGCTCCCCAAAACGAGCCTGCCCCATCCCGAAGATATTCATGACGCCTATGCGCAATTGATTCAGGAAGGCTACACCGACGTGGTGCATATCAGCATTTCCGCGGCGATGAGCGGAACCTGGAACATGGTTCGTATCCTTGCCGAGGAGTATAAGGACAAGCTGAATATCCGCGTGGTGGATTCCAAAACCCTGTCCACAGGGCTTGGCACCATGGTGCTCGCCGCTGGGAAAGCGCTGCAGGAAGGCGCGGACCCCGATGCTGCGGTGGAGGCGGCGCTCCATGTACGCAGCACGCAGCTAGGCATGTTTGTCATCAAAACGCTGGAGTACTTGCGCAAGGGCGGCCGTATCGGCCTGGTAGAAGGCGTTCTGGGCAACCTGCTGCAGATCAAGCCCATTATTTTCATCAACAACGACGGTATTTATGAAACGCTTGCCAAGGCGCGCGGCTACAAGGCCGCGGTGGACCAGATGATTCAGGAGGCCGCCAAGCGCTACGGCAAACAGAAGGTTGACGTATCCGTCGTACACGGGCAATCGCCTGAGGAAGCACAAACGCTTATGGATCGGCTTAAGCAGGTTCTCAATATCGCCAGCAGCTTCATCACCCCGGTCAGCCCCGTGCTTGCGGTACATTCAGGGCGTGGGCTTCTTGGCATTATCACAAATGTAGTCGATTAATCCAATATTCGCAAAATATTCCCACAGCCGGAGGAGATACGGATGCAAACGACAAATCCCGGACCGAGCGGCAAAAGCTTCAAAGTCATCGTATGGAGCTTGCTGCTCCTTCTTTTCATCTGCACATTGCTTTCAGCATCGGCTGAATCGCTTGGCTATTTTACAGGGCGCGTGTGGAACGACCTGAACAACAACGGCTTGATGGATCCCGAGGAACCGTTGATTCCGGGTGTCACACTGCACCTGCTCCGCGATGATACCGGCGAGCTGCTCACAGCCGTCAGCGATGAAACGGGCACCTATCTTTTTTCCGATCTCCCCAATGATTCCTACAAATTCAGCGTCGAGTTTCCCCAAGCCATGCTGCTGGCCCGTTATACCAGCGAGGGCGATCTGCGCTCCATTCTCACTGGGGATGACGAAAACAACTACCGCAGCTTTATCGTGCGCTATACCGATCCGCGCACGGACATGAACGTGGGACTGGTGGATTCCGCCATCATCCGGGGTATTACGTACCTGGACATGAACTACAACGGCAATTACGACGAGGGCGAACCGCCCTACGGCGGACTGAAGCTGCAGTTTATCCGCAATTATGTGGATCGCCCCGTACAGGAAGTGATCAGCGGCAGCGACGGTGTGTTCGAGTTCGATTATGTCCGCACCGGTAACTACCGCTTCCGCGCCATCGTGCCCGATGACGGCAGCGCGTTTACCCTGGTGCCCGCCAATCCCGGGTATTTCTCCAATCTGTTTGCGCCGCGCGACGGCCGGCGCGAGAACTCTGTAGAAGATATCGACGTGGAAAACGGGATGGTCTACGAATACTATATTGGGGTTACGCTGGGCGGCCAGATTTCCGGGTCGGTCTTCAACGACAAGGATTATTCGGGGGCGTATAACGGCGCCGACAGCGCCATAACCGGCGTAACCGTACAGCTGATCGACAAAAACGGTGAAGTCGTTTCGCAGATTAACACCAACAAAAACGGCGATTATACCCTCGCCGATGTGATGCCTGGCACCTATACCCTGCGCTTTGTGCGCAAGGACGGCTACACCTTCACCAAATACCGCCCGATGGAAACCGGCGGCAACGATGCCATTCTGTCCGTTTCGGGCCTCTATGGCGAAACCGAGCCCTTTAGCATCGCGATGAGCGAGACGCTGACGGATTTCAACGCGGGCATGGTGCAGGCGGCGACCCTCGGCGGCGTATTCTTTTATGACGAGAACGACAACGGCCTGATGGACGCGGCTGAAACCGGCTTCACCGAAGGACGCGTACGCCTGGTATCCACCGACGGCGAAATCGACCTGACCCAGCCGGTCAACGCGGACGGGTCGTACCTGTTCAACGGCGTCGCGCCTACGGACTATACCCTGTACTATCTGCTGCCGGAGCATGCCGAAATGGCAAAGGTCGCCAAGGGCGGCAACACGCTTGCGCACCAGGGTGCGGAAAACGCCGTGACCAACCTGACCCTTCAGGCGAAGAAGAGCTATACGCAGCCGCTGGTTGGCGCTGTGAAGCTGGGTACGTTTGAAGGCTATGCTTTTACGGACCGCAACGCCAACGGCATACAGGATGAAGGAGAAGCCCCGCTCGCGGGTGTTACGGTTTCGGTTGCGCCGTCCGGCGCGCCGGAGGCGGCGGTATCGGCTGTGACGGACGAAACCGGCGTGTTCTCCGTAACCGGACTCAGACCCGGCGACTATAACTTGAATCTTCAGCTGCCTGATGGGTTGATCTTTGCGGGCAATATCGAGCAGAGCGGCATCCAGCTGGACAGAACGAGCACCTACTCCGCCCCGATCCTGTTTTCCACGCTCTTGCGGCGTACACACAACGCCATCGGCGCCGTAGCACCCGCAAGCCTGCAAGCCAATGTGTGGCTGGACGAAAACCTCAGCGGCGCGCGTGACGACGGCGAACCCGGCGTCAGCGGCCTCAGTTATACCCTGTTTGACGAGATCCGGCAGCAAACGGTGATGACCGCGCTGTCCGGCGAGGACGGATCGGTATTGTTTGAAAACATCCGCCCGTCTGCCTATACTGTTTCCTTTGTGCTTCCGACGGATTCCTCGCCCGTCAGCGGTGTGGGCACTATGGCCGCATCCGGCGGTAACATGGCGCAGAGCGGCATCGCGCTTTCCGCAGGCGATGCCTACACGGATGTCTCCACCGGCATCGTCAGCACGACGAGCCTTGGCGGAATCGTGCTGGCCGACCGCACCGGCGGCAGAGCGCCCGTGCAGGGCGTAGAGGTGCTCCTGTACCGGGAAGGCGATTCCTCTCCCCTGCAAACAGCGGTTTCCGATGAAAACGGCATGTATCGCTTCGACGGCCTGTGGCCGGGAAGCTATCAGCTTGAAGTTGTCCGTCCGGATGGTTATGTGTTCACACGCCCCGGCGATCCGATGCTCAGCCCCGGAGACAGCGCCATCGCGCAAATCGGCGACACATCCGGTTATAGCGCCAGCATCGTACTACACATGGCGCAGGATCAGCTGCATCAAAACATTTTGTTTACCATCCCGGCAAAGGTGGGAAGCCTGGTATGGCTTGACGAGAACGCAAACGGCCTGATCGACGGCACCGAGCCGATGATCGGCGGCGTGACCATCAACCTGCTGCAAAACGGCGAGGCCGTGTATACCACCACCTCCAACGAGTGGGGATATTACGAGTTCCCCGACGTGTATCCCGGCGAATACACCCTGCAAGCCTACGCGTATCCGGAGCTGGATATTACCGCGCAGGTACCGGCAGTGCCGATCATCTCCAGCTGCCTGGCGCTTGGAGACGGCAGCATTGCCGCATCCGAACCCTTTACCGTGGAAAGCCAGACCGTGAACTTTATGTATCATCTGGGCTACGTCTTAAAGCGCGGCAAATCCCTTCCTGAGGACGCAATCCACGGCACCAGCAAGGATTGGACGTTCGGCGACTAACAGACAAAGCAAAAAGGCGGCCGATGTATCGACCGCCTTTTTTTGTATTGTCTTACATGAAATCGTTGAGCATTGTTTCCTGCATCTCGCCGATTTCGCAAACCGTATGATGCCTTTCCGGCATGGATTTGAGCGCGCTGATTTGCTTTGGAATCGGTACGCCTGTCATCTCCTGCAGCTTCTGGGCGCACTGGAACGCATCCAGCCCTTGCACAGCCTCGCTGCCCTGCAGGGCGGCCAATACCTCCGGCGCGAACTTATACGGGCTTGCTGTCGCCAGAATCACAGTCTGGGAGAAATCCCCCGTTTGCAGGCCATATTCACGCTGTACATAGCTTGCCACAGCGGTGTGCGGATCCATCAGGTAGCCTGTCTGCTCGTATACGCGGCGAATTTCCTGGGCGGTCATCGTATCATCGGCAAAGCCTGCGGCAAACGTCTGCTGCAGCGCAGACAGCCGCTGAGCGCCAATGGAAAAGCTTCCGCTTTCCTTAAGGGAACGCATCCACTCGCTGACAACCTTGGGGTCGCGGTCTGCGCTTTCATACAAAAGGCGCTCCAGGTTGGAAGAAATCAGGATATCCATGCTCGGGGACATGGTTTTGAAAAACGTCCGGTGTGTGTAATACACGCCGTCGCGGAAGAAATCGCTGAGCACGTTGTTGCGGTTGGACGCGCAGATGAGCTTGCCGATGGGCAGCCCCATGCGCTTTGCATAGTATCCGGCCAGGATGTCGCCGAAATTGCCAGTGGGCACCACGAAGTTCAGCGGCTGCCCCATGCGCAGTTTGCCGCTGCACACCAGCTGCGCATAACAGCTGAAATAGTACACCACCTGCGGCACAAGGCGGCCGAAGTTGATGGAGTTGGCCGACGAAG
>DAIOVG010000145.1:0-6898 GCA_036759125.1 Candidatus Limiplasma sp. | reverse complement strand
ATTATTATATTCGAAAGCAGGAAAAACAATGAAGATCATACCCTTCATAAATCAATTATTGAGTTACTTTCAAATGGAACGGAGTATTCGCGAGACCACGAGTTCGATTGCATTGCAGGTGTATATTTTAATGACAAATGGGTAAAATCTGATTGCAGACGCTCATACTATTGCTTAGAATTGGCAGATATTATAGCTTATCCAATTTATCAATTCCTATCTACTGGGAGAAGCTCTGATATCTTTGAAGCAGTAAAGCCAAAAATCTTTGGCTTCAATGAAGGCAGGCTAAATTATGGATTAATAAAGCTGCCAAAAAAAAGGCGGCCGTAGCCGCCTTCCGCGTGGTTTAACACCAGGCCATTGTGTACCATAGTACTATCCTT
This sequence comes from Candidatus Limiplasma sp., assembly GCA_036759125.1. Classification (GTDB taxonomy): domain Bacteria; phylum Bacillota; class Clostridia; order Christensenellales; family Aristaeellaceae; genus CAXXOK01. The sequence continues at coordinate 6,512 of DAIOVG010000145.1, read as the reverse complement.
CCACAAGATTGTAGAAGCTGTATCTATATAATACACCTAAAAAATTACATTTATGTTACCATTGTGTTACATTCAATTAATGTTGTCCATCTCCTTTTCTTCTGTTCTTCCCTCCAATACACCTGCAACTCCGTACAGCTCAACCATGTATTATGGTATTTATTCACTCCTACATGCCTATACCACCGTGTGATGATCAAGTCCGTGAGCCTTGGCCAAATTATTCAATATCAAACGCCTATGAAAAAATGCAACACGGGCGTTTTGTATTAAAAACACTGTGCCGCTCCCCAGCGTTTTACAGATCGAGTATTCTTTGGAACACATTGTCAACCATTATGGACGCCCTCTCGGCATCGCCGTCGACCACATGTTGGTAGATACCGGTATCCATAGCGGCAGAATGCCCGACCATTGGCTTTAGTAAGGGTTCCGGTATATCCGACTTCACCACGGAAATCATAGTATGCCGGAGCTCGTGTATACTGCTTTCGATACCGTGCTGTTCACGGTAAGATTGCCACTGGTTATATAAGTTATTTGTATTTATCACGCTACCAGCGGGTGACGGAAAAATCCAGGGGGATATAATCCCGGCTTTTTTTAACAATGCCTTCTGCGCCTCAATCTCAGCCAACATAAGGCTAGAGAGGACAATGTAGCGTTGGGCATTCTCGTTCTTGCCTTGAGTCACTTTTTGGGTTGAGGAAATGGACCGTTTGATGTGCAGAACGTTGTCCTGGATATCTTCCCATTGCAGGCCGCACAGCTCGCCACGGCGTAACCCGGTGAGCACGATGAACCGCCAGGCATGGATATAGAAGCATCTCTCCTGCTTTCCCCAATGCGTGATATGGTCAACACGGAAGAGCGTTTTCAACTGATCCGGCTGCAGGATCTTCCGCTCTCCCACCGGTGCGTTACGCGGGATGGCCAGCAACTCTGGGCGCTCCATATCCACACGGTTTTTCCTGGTATAGCGATACAAAGACGTGATTGTTCCGCGTATATTTTCACATGTTTTCTTTGACAATCCCTTCTCGCCGGCCGCGGTGATGCAGTTTTGCCAGTGCTGAATGGTGATAGATGCAATACGCCGGTTTCCCAGTTCCGGGAGTAGGTATAACCGGCCGATTGATTCAATTTTTATATAATTAGCCTCGCTGGTGGTGCGCTTGACCTCTTTTAAGTGATCGGCCCAAAGCTCATCCAGACGCGGGTTCGACAAAAAATCGACTTGTTCTTCCAGCCAGGCGTCAGCTTTGCGCTCACAGGCGATCTTACCTTTACGGCCTTTGATGGACGAATAAAACGACTTACGCCGCCCATCCTTTTGCACATGGATACGCCAGAGCTGTCGGTTTTCAATCCATATGGCTTCATTTTTCCTGATCGGCAATTTATAGCACCTTCTTTATAGTTCGCCGTTGTCCCGCATTTTCATGAATTTTGCAAACTGCTCGATTTCTTTAAACTGCTCGTCAGTCATTTCACCGTCAAAGAGCATAGCGCGTACAATATCTTTCCCGAACTGGTTATACCGTTGATGCGTCGCTTCCATATTATCCAGTTGCTCCTGTGAAAAGCCCATCGGGTTGTCAGGTTTTGCCATGTGATTCGTTCCTTTCCGGCGGCAAGCCTAATTACTATTTTCTTGCATCATACCAACAATCTACTTTTATCTCAACACCTAAGATATGGAAACGCCATTCCATATTTTGCGGTTGACGCATCCGGGTGTTCGGTGTATACTGCGAAACACAAACACATGTTCGCCTATTGGGAGGGTGGTAGTAGTGACAGAGAAGCAGAAAGAGAACATCAAGATTGAAGAGTACCGCCAACACATTAAGGAAATGGTCGATAAGGTAAAGGATCCGCAGCAGTTGCGAAAGATATATTGGAATATCGAAGCGCTACTTACCGGTAAGATCAAAGCATAAAGCCGCTGGTGCGGCTTATTTTTTTGCAAGATTATCGATGACTGTTTCTAGCGCAAGCCACGCTTCACGGGGCATTTTTGCAAACTCAGTAAAAACGCGCTTTGCAAACTCGTTATCGCTGTTCATGATATTGGTTAGTTGGTTTAAAACGCTGATATCTTCTGGCGTATAAACGGGTTCGATGCCCTCAGTCAGCCAAAAATAGGAAACATTGAATTCTCGGCAGATAAGTTTGATTGTCTGCTCTGATGGATTGTTTGTGCCAGTTTCAAGCATCGAAACCGAACCACCAGAAATACCAATTCGTTTGGCAAATTCGCGTTGGTTTAGTTTGGCATTGTTTCGTATGAAAAGTATGCGTTTTCCGATTGAATCCATAAATGTCCCTCCTTAATTTAAAAGCATTATATCAAATGTAAGTTAATTTAGCAAGCAAATTCATGTTGACAATGCTAATTAAATGATTTACTATGATAACATAGTTAGCAACGGGAGGTGATCAGAATGACTGAGGATCGGACAAAGGAGCATATTGCAGCGGATGTTGATGAAAAGTTTGCTGACCTTACGGAGGAAGCGCAAAACGCTGCCGCGATCTTCGCGGAAGGCATGATAGCCGGTATGACGATCAAGAAAACCGCATAAGGCGGAAATGGAAAGGAGGGGATCCCATGGCAAAACCACACGCGAAACTAAGAGGGCTGATGATGGCCAACGATTACACCATGCCTCAACTTGCCAGAAAGCTCGGACTCGGAAAATCCGCAATGAGCGAACGGCTGAACTACCACAGAAATGGTTTCACACTGGATGAAGCCTACACGATCATGCGGCTATTCAAGGTTCCTAATGAACAGCTGCATGAGATCTTCCCGCCGAAGGCATGAAAACGTTTGTTTGTATACACAGGCGTATTGCAAAGGACGCGGGGGACTACTGGTTGGCGAGACTGGGAAATATCAACGAAAGGAGGGTGAATGTTGAAACAATACCTGACACTGATCATCGCCGCATGGCTGATGCTCTCCCTGGCATGGGCAGCCGACGCGACAGCGCAAGACATGCAACTGATCGGTACTGCAACGGTAAACGTCCGACGAGGTGATCTGAACGGCCGTAAATACCCTGATGTCCACAGCCCGAAGGTCGCGTGGTTCCAGGATGGCGAGATGATCAGCATCTATGAGATCCAATGCGAATGGGTGCTGACCGAAGGCGGAGAGTACGGAACCTGCTGGGTGAATATAAGCTACCTGATGACCGATGAAGCCGGCCTATACACCGTGACCGCCAATGGCCGTGTACGGCTTAGGAGCACACCGGATGGTGATGCCATCGGCTGGCTCAAGCCCGGGCAGACTGTGGAGGTGCTGAGCATCTTCGGAGAATGGGCGCGGATGGAGAAGGGCTGGGTGATGGCTGAATACTTGGAAGCAAACAAATAGAGCTTACGCTGTAACGTGAGCCCCATAGGTGACGAAGAAAAATACCTTACTGACATTTTATCACGGACACAGGAGGATTGCAATGAAGATCCATCAACTCGAAATCGAGAATGTGAAGCGCGTAAAAGCTGTGAAAATCACCCCGGCGCAAAACGGGCTGACGATTATCGGCGGCAAGAACGGGCAGGGGAAAACCAGTGTGCTGGACGCCCTTGCCTGGGGGTTGGGCGGCGACCGCTTCCGCCCCAGTGCTGCGCAACGCGACGGCAGTACTCTGCCGCCTAATATCCATATCACCATGAACAACGGTCTGGTTGTGGAGCGTAGGGGGAAGAACAGCGACTTGAAAGTGATCGATCCCAGTGGCGAAAAAAGTGGCCAGCAGCTGCTCAACAGCTTTGTGGAACAACTCGCGCTCGACCTTCCCCGGTTTATGCAGTCCAGCGGGAAAGAGAAAGCTGCCATACTGCTGCACATCATCGGCGTGGAGGATCAGCTTGGAGAACTGGAACGCAGGGAAGGAGAGCTCTACAACCGCCGCCATGCGATTGGCCAGATAGCCGACCAAAAGGAAAAGTACGCCAAGGAGCAGCCGTTTCACCCGGGTGTACCGCAGGAGCCTGTAAGCGCCGCGGAGCTGATCCGGCAGCAGCAGACGATTCTCGCCCGGAACGGAGAGAACGAGCGAAAACGACAGAACCTTAAGCACCTGGAAGAGCAGGCTGCGGAGATACAGCAAAAGCTGGACGAACTGCTGGCAAAGCAAAAAGCGAATGCCACCGATCTGGTGATTGCCCGGAAGTCCGCAGCCGACCTGTATGACGAAAGCACCGCCGAACTGGAAGCGAACATCACGCAGATCGATGAGATAAACCGCAAGGTCCGCGCCAACCTGGATAAGGACAAGGCCGAGGAAGATGCCCGGGAGTATCGCAAGCAGTACGAAATCCTGTCCAGAGAGCTGGACGCTGTACGTGTCCAGAAGACCGACCTGCTGAAAAATGTTGACCTTCCGTTGCCAGAACTGGCCGTACAGGAAGGCGAGCTGCTTTACAAGGGGCAGAAATGGGATTGCATGAGCGGAAGCGATCAGTTGCGTGTTGCCACGGCCATTGTACGCAAACTGAATCCTCGGTGCGAGTTCGTACTGCTTGACAAACTGGAACAGATGGATCTCGATACGCTGACCGACTTCGGAGCTTGGCTGGAAGCGGAAGGGCTGCAGGCGATCGCCACTCGGGTTTCCACTGGAGGCGAATGCAGCATCATCATTACGGACGGCTACACCGAGCAGGAACAACTGCTGCCCCCAACAGGAACAGAGGGGAACACGGCTGCTGCACTGCCGCAATACAAGGAAGGGGTGTTCTGATTGGAGATCATCAAAGGGAAGGTACACAGAGCCCAGAAGGTGGTGCTCTATGGCCCCGAGGGTATTGGCAAGACCAGCATGGCATCAAAATTCCCGGAACCACTATTCTGTGATACTGAAGGTGGCAGTACACATATGGACATTGCTCGTACACCTGCGCCGACCAGCTGGAACATGCTGCTTGCGACCGTGAAGGAAGTCGCCGCAACGCCCGGGCTTTGCAAGACATTTGTACTGGACACCGCGGATTGGGCGGAGCGCCTTTGCATTGAGCACGTATGCAGCACTCACGACAAAAAGGGCGTGGAAGACTTCGGGTACGGCAAGGGATACGTGTTCGTATACGAGGAATTCGGCAAGCTTTTGAACTTGCTGAACGATGTGATCGACCACGGAATCCATGTGGTGATCACAGCCCACGCGCAGCTGCGCAAGTTCGAGCAGCCCGACGAGCTGGGAAGCTACGACCGGTACGAGCTGAAGCTCTCCAAGAAAACAGGGGCGCAGGTCGCCGATATGCTCAAGGAATGGTGCGATATGCTGCTGTTCCTCAATTACAAAACCATTGTAGTCAACGTAGACGGCAACGGCGCGACCAAGGGAAAGAACAAGGCCCAGGGCGGACAGCGAGTGATGTACACCACGCATACCCCTTCCTGGGACGCAAAAAACCGCCACGGCTTGCCGGATGAATTGCCGATGGATTACGGCACGATCGCCGCGCACTTCGGCAACGTTCTTCAGTCAGCTCCGGTAGACACACCTGTGCAAGTGCAAAAGCCGCCTCTAGCCCCACCGGTTATGGAACCGCAGACGGAAGCACAGGGAGAGGACGAACTACCACCGGATCAGTCGATCTCGAATATTCCGCTGGTATTGCGGGACCTGATGAAGCTTAACAATGTGACGGAAGAAGAAATCATGTATGTGGTCGGGCAGAAGGGCTATTACCCGGGCGACACGCCGATTGAAAACTACGATCCGGCATTCGTCAGAGGGGTACTGATCGCCGCCTGGCCGCAAGTGGAAGCCGCCGTACTGAAAAACCGCGAAGATGGGCGATTGACATGCTGGGAGTCAGCGGCTGGTTTCAACTGAAGCTGTCGCCGCTGGAGATCATCTATATCCCGACCGGGCAGCGGATCATGTTCCGGGGTGCCGATAAGCCGGAGAAGTCCAAAGGCGTGAAGCTGCACAAGGGGTATTTCAAATACCTTTGGTTTGAGGAGCTGACCGAGTTCAACGGCATGCAGGATGTACGAACCATCAAAGCGTCCATCCTGCGCGGCTCAAACAAGCATGCGCTGACCCTGTATAGCTATAACCCGCCGATGAGCGCACTGAACTGGGTGAACAAGGAAGCCCTGAACCCGCGCAAAGGCCGCCTGTACCACAAGAGCGATTACCGTAGCGTTCCTAAGGATTGGCTTGGCGAAACCTTCCTGCTGGAAGCGGAAGCGCTGAAACAGTCCAACGAGCGCGAGTACCGGCATATGTACCTGGGCGAGATTACCGGGACCGGTGGACAGGTGTTTGAGAACCTCGACCTGCGAAAGATCAGCCCGGAGGAATGGCAGGGACTGCATGTATACGCGGGACTGGACTTCGGGTTTGCTTCGGATCCTGATGCGTTCGTGCGATGCGCCTACAGCGCAAAGCGTCGAACGCTGTTCATTGTCAACGAGTTTGTGAAGAACGGGCAACAGCCGGATGCGCTGGCCAAAGAGCTGCGTAATCGTACAGGCCACGAAG
>DAIOVG010000144.1:0-7012 GCA_036759125.1 Candidatus Limiplasma sp. | reverse complement strand
CTACAACCCTGACTGGGGCAGGTTTGTAAATGCAGATAGCGTTCTTGGCAAGCCCGGACAGTTGCTTGGGCATAATGTATTTGAATATTGCACAAATTCACCGATTAGCTATTATGATAAAAATGGGCATGAACCTGAGAATGTGTCATTTTGGATGAAAATTATCGATAATGTCACAAATACTGTGTCTACAAAAGGAGCAGAAGCACAATTGATATTCAATCTCATTGCAGTGAAACGCGCACTCAATGATATATCGAAAAAGCAAGACTATTACCTTTTTAACTATCCATACACTGGTGCAGATATGGCATTTCAACTAGATGTCACTGGAAAATACGCTTGGTATATAAGTCAAGTCAATCATAATGCACCGATGGACTATAAAAGTCCCGGTAGAGCGCCTTGGTGGACAATGGGTCGCGATTTATTTGTCTTCCGTGGCGAGTTAATTAATTTAGAAATGTATGGTAACATAAATTACGGTTTTGTTGGAGCTGCTCTCGGAATTCCTGACGAAGTTATCTTCTTGGGCGGCGGTTATGCTGCCTTTACCGGGAATGGCGATAAAAGCAATAGAATTGATTACTATTTTGATAGCGAAGAAGATCATGATAATGTTGCGTGGGGTATCTCAATCTATAAAACAATATGTGTTAAGTGATGAAAGGGTATGAAGTGCGCTATGAAAAAATCCTTAAAAACACTTCTTGTAGCGATTATGATACTCGCAATAATTGTTTTGGTTCTATTAGGCTCGTTTTTCATAATATCTACAGCAGCTAGGCAAATAACAATGAACAAAACGATAAATATCTTTTCTCAGAATCGCAATGCATTTGCGGAAACCCTTAAGCTCGACATACCACTACCTAACGAGAATCAAATCGCGGATTATACTATATCCCAAGAGCTAATGGAATTCGGTATTGATAAAGTATTTCTATATAAAGAGAATACTTATTTTGAATTCAAAAATCGTATTCTAGGCTTGGTTCCATTTGGTATACTCTATGTACAAAATCTCAGTGCCATTCAGGAATGGTACAGGCTCAATCATATTGATGGAAATTGGTATTACTATAGAATCGCTCCTTAACTTAATAGTTGCAATTTGACAGATTTTCACTCAGCTCTCCATTAACAACCTTGCCCGGTTCCTTCAAAGTTTCCGGGTGAGGTTTCTTTTAGTGATAATACTGCAAACATTCGCAAGTCGTCCTCTCCGTAATCGCGGATGCCGCCCGCCGTGCGGGGAACCGGCGGAATCAGCCCGATGCGTTCATAGTAGCGCAGCGTGTCGGGCGTCAAGCCGTATGTTTCTGAAACGGCGGCGATCGTCATGTGGAAGCCCCCCTGCCAAAGTTGATACTAGTAGTATAAACTTTGGAGTCAACTCTAAGTCAAGCGATTCGCAAAGAAAAAACCGGAAGCTAAAGAATCCCCCCGCGATTCGCGGAGGGATAAGCGGTGTTTTGCTTAGCAAAGCCCGCGCTTGGTCAGTTTGTGGTTGCTGCGTCGCCGTGTATGCGAAAAATCTGACCGGTTAATTTGCAAGCGGTCAGAGTACGGCCGTAGCAGGTCAGCGGTTAACGAAGCAGGACAAAGGTATACCCTTCCTACTGGCGTATCATCCTATGTCGGGAGATATATAACGATGGCAGGATTCCTAATAGGAACCCTGCCATGATTATAGAAAATGTTATACTAAATTTTTATTTTTGAAAGCGGGTTGTTTTCAATCCCCAAAGTAATACAAGATCACTGTGATGCATCTGATTCAAAAAATGAGTATATGTCTATCTCGTTGCCCTGCTCAAGATACGCATTATCAATCTTTTGTAGTATGTCTGTAAATGGCTGCAAAAGCTCTTGTTGTTGCTTCCAAGCTTCGTCTTTGTTATTGGCTGTTGCCTCAAATGCAAAGTATTGTTCCATCCAATACTCCATATCGTTAAAACGATCTGCCCTTGCGTAATGTACAGCTAGATAAAACATGGACAACAGACCATACTTATACCCAAGATCCGAATCGGACTTTCGCTGTAGGATCCAATCGCTATATTGCAGCATTTCTTCTTCATTGCCACGTTCACTATAAATCGCCTGCATTATATAGACCGCGTTCATATAGTATTTCAGATAGGTATAATTATTATCAAACGCATGCTGGTCAACTGGCTGTCCTGCGGGAGGGAGTAAAGGAAGTACGATATCTAACAAGTGTTCGGCTGCATCCTGTGTTTCATGGAGGTCATCGCTCTGAAAGCAAAGCATTAGGTACACATATGCAAAGTAGCTACTATCTGGTTCATATTGAAGCGCTTCCAAGGCACACGCTTTTGCTTTATCAAACTGCCCTGAATTCATATATGCAGTTCCTAAATAGTAGCGAAGCTGATTATTCTCGGGGTATTCGCGCAAGCTGTACTCCCAAGTAGAAACTAGTTCAGGGGTAGCCACATATGTTTCCAAATAAACTTGAAATTGTTCGTCATATTCCTCTTGTGACAGTATAGCCTGCCCACCTGAAGCGTTAAGAATGGGTAGCAGAAGCAATATCATCGCTACTACAAATGAATATCCCCTGCGCCAGTTTTTTGACATTGGTATTATCCTCCAAGATAATTGTGTTAATTATAGAACTTAAGATAATGCCGTTTAGTCTCTACCCTTACAGTGTTTTCGTCGCGATGTATTAGCTGAAAAATCTTTCGCTCAGGATCTGGAGTATGTGGCAATTTTACCATATTTGGCTTCACAATAAAGTCTTCCGTTAGTGTTATCGCCGCACCTATTGCAGGAAATATTGCTCCAAATGCTAAAGATGTTTCGAGCCAGCTAGAATTCACAGAATTGTACTCATACCAATCTCTCAAATTCTTGGGATGCCTCCAGGAATACTTGTATGTATATGTTGTTACTTCTTCTCCCATATAAATCATAGCAGGTATAATACTTTTTGCCAATTCATAATATGGTTCACTGTTTTCTAATATAACAGTGGTCACATTATTTGAGTCTGTGCTCTCCTTAACAATCCTAAAAGGAGGGGCTGGCAATGGTATATCTATGGCTTTAAATGCTTCCAGTGTTATAGTTGATAGTGAAGGCGCAGCTTTTATTTCCATATGTCCTTCTGAGTCTAGGAATGTAACAGGTTTATTGGAACAATATGTAAATAGATTATGCGATAAAAGTTTGCCTTCTTGTCCTACATATACCACTTTCACAAGGAAAATGGTAGCTACTCATAGTAGTGGGTGTTCGGCTAAAAAGGGGCACTTCGTTGCGATGCGTGGTTAACCGCTGACCTGCTACGGCCGTACTCTGACCGCCCGCAAACAAACCCGTCAGTTTTTTCGCACACACGGCGGCGTTGCAACCACAAACTGACCAAGCGCAGGCTTTGCTAGGCAAAAAACCGCATATCCCTCCGAGAATCGCGGGGCGATTCTTCATTGATTATGTTTTTCTTTGCGAATCGCTTGACTTAGAGTTGACTCCAAAGTTTATACTACTAGTATCAACTTTGGCAGGGGGGCTTCCACATGACGATCGCCGCCGTTTCAGAAACATACGGCTTGACGCCCGACACGCTGCGCTACTATGAACGCATCGGGCTGATTCCGCCGGTTCCCCGCACGGCGGGCGGCATCCGCGATTACGGAGAGGACGACTTGCGCTGGATTGAGTTCATCAAGTGCATGCGTCTGGCCGGACTGCCGGTGGACGTGCTTGCCGAGTATGTACAGCTGTGCCTGCAGGGAGACGATACCCTGGCCCGGCGCAGGCAGCTGCTCAAGGAGCAGCGCGATACCCTGGTACAGCACATTGCGGATATGCAGGAAACGCTCCGGCGGCTCGACCTGAAAATCGAGCATTACGATCAGGTCACCCTGCCCATCCCCAGCGATGCCAGACCATGACCCGAAAAGGAGAGGACCATGATGAAAAAACTGGGCTTTGGCTGTATGCGCCTTCCGCATACCGGCGACAAGCCGGATCTCGAACAGTTCTGCCGCATGACGGACCTGTTTTTGGACGAGGGCTTTACCTACTTTGATACCTCCACCGTTTACGGCGACAGCGAAACCATGGTGCGCGAGTGCCTCACCTCCCGCCATCCCCGGGAGAGCTACCTGCTAACCAACAAGCTGACGGAGAGCCTGTTCAAAACCGAGGCTGATCTGCCCGCGGCTTTCAGGAAGCAGCTGGATACCTGCGGCGTGACCTATTTTGACAACTACCTGCTGCACGCCATCAGCTTTAAGAATTATCAGAAATTTCTGGACTGCAATACGTTCGCCTTCATCCGTTCGCTCAAGGCCGAGGGCAAGGTGAAAACCATCGGCCTGTCGTTCCACGACAAGGCGGCCCTCCTGGATGAAATCCTGCGCGATCATCCTGAAATCGAGGTCGTGCAGATTCAGTTCAACTATGTGGATTACGACAATCCCAGCGTAGAGGGCAAGGCCTGCTACGACGTTTGCCGCAAATACGGCAAGCCTGTCATCATCATGGAACCTGTGCTCGGCGGCGCGCTGGTGAACCTGCCCGACGAGGCCAAGGCGGTGCTCGACGCGCTGCACGGCGGCAGCTACGCAAGCTATGCCATCCGCTTTGCGGCCTCGTTTGAAGGCGTGCTGACCGTGCTCAGCGGGATGAGCGACCTGGGCCAGGTACAGGACAACATCAGCTATATGAAGGATTTCGTTCCCCTCTCCGCGGCAGAGTACAAGGCCATCGATCAGGTGGTGGACATATTCAAAAAGCAGAACCTGATCGGCTGCACGGCCTGCGGATACTGCCTGGCCGGATGCCCCAAGCACATCAACATTCCGGCGATCCTATCCTGCCTGAACAACCAAAAACAGCATCCGGGCTGGAACTGCGCCCAGTACTATGGCGCGCACACGCAAAACAGCGGAACGGCGTCGGATTGCATTGCCTGCGGCAAGTGCGAAACCGTCTGCCCGCAACACCTGCCGGTGATGGCGCACCTCAAGGACGCCGCCGCCGCGTTTGACCAGGCCTGATTCCCTCAGCGCGTCTCCCGGCGGTGTTTGTACGCTGCCGGGAGACGCGTATTTTTTATTTTTTGAAAATAACTAAATATTGTGTTTCAGCGATTCCGCATCCGTGTATATAGTGTGTGATTGCATATGGAGGCCCGGTTTTTCCGGACTGCAGGCCGAAAAACAGGACGCTTCTCAGAGACATCATCGCATCGTACACGCCCTTGACACCATTGGCGGGACTGGGTACGATAGGTAAGACACAACCAAACGAAAAAACACACAAGGCGGTACGGGCATGATAGCTGGGCTGCAAAAGATGACGCTTCTGGACTATCCCGGAAAGGTAGCTGCCACGGTATTCATCGGCGGCTGCAATTTTCGCTGCCCCTATTGCCACAACGCCTCGCTGCTGCACCCGGCAAACGACGCGCAGGAGATCACAGAGGACACAGTGCTCGCTTTTCTAAAGTCGCGCAAGGGCCTGCTGGACGGCGTATGCGTAACCGGCGGCGAGCCACTGCTGTGGGACGGGCTGGAAGCCTTTCTGCGCAACATCAAGGATCTGGGCTTCCTCATCAAGCTCGATACCAACGGCAGCCGCCCCGCAAAGCTGAAAACGCTGGTTGCGCAGGGCCTCGTGGATGTCGTCGCCATGGACCTCAAGCACGCGCCGGAAAAGTATGCCCTGGCCGCAGGCACGAAGGCGGACATCCTCTCCGCTGTGCGGGAGAGTGTGGAATACCTGCTGTCGGGCAGTGTGCCGTACGAATTCCGCACAACGGTCGTGCGCGGCCTTCACACAACGGAAGATCTTGTGGAAATTGGGAAATGGATCCAGGGGGCCGATGCCTTTTTTCTGCAAAATTTCGTGAACTCACAGGATGTTCTCACGCCCGGCCTGCAAGGCCTGGAAGCGGCTGAATTGCAGGCGTTTGCCGACGCCGTGCGTCCCTTTGTCCCGGGCGTTCGGGTGCGCGGCGAGTAGCATTTCTGCTGCAAACGCCACATGAAACAACATGATTTGGTGTTGTCTGAAAATAAAAACACAATATGTTGCGATTTGGCTTGACAGTCCTCACATTACGGTTTAGAATAACCATACTAAAACGACCAACACGCTTCTCAAGGATGAGCTTTGAAAAAAGCTGTTTTAGTTGACGCCCCAAAAAACTTCAGGAGGGACGAATGATGTACAAGGTCATCAAACGGGACGGCGCTCTGGCGGAGTTCAATATCTCCAAAATTGTCAGCGCGATCGCCAAGGCTTTCAATGCCCAGAATAAGCAATATACGCAGGATGTAATTGACTTCCTTGCGTTGAAGGTTACCGCCGATTATCAGGACAAGATTGAATACGATCTGATTGGCGTGGAGAGCATTCAGGACAGCGTTGAGCGCGTTTTGGTGCAGGCGGGGTATGCCGACGTAGCCAAGGCATACATTTTATACCGCAAGCAGCGCGAAAAGGTCCGCAATACGTCGACCACGCTTTTGGATTACAAAGAGCTGGTCAACGGCTATGTGAAGATCGACGACTGGCGCGTGAAGGAGAACTCCACCGTCACCTATTCCGTTGGCGGGTTGATTCTATCCAACTCCGGCGCCATCACGGCCAATTACTGGCTGTCGGAAGTGTACGACGAGGAAGTGGCCAACGCCCACCGCAGCGCCGATATGCACATCCACGACCTGAGCATGCTCACCGGCTATTGCGCCGGGTGGAGCCTGAAGCAGCTGATTATGGAAGGCCTTGGCGGCATCACCGGCAAGATCACCTCCTCGCCCGCAAGCCACCTCTCCACCCTTTGCAACCAGATGGTCAACTTCCTGGGTATCATGCAAAACGAGTGGGCCGGCGCGCAGGCCGTGTCCTCCTTCGACACCTACCTGGCCCCGTTTGTCAAGGTCGACAACCTGAGCTATAAGGACGTCAAGCAGAGCCTGCAGTCCTTTATCTTCGGCGTGAACACGCCAAGCCGCTGGGGCACGCA
>DAIOVG010000143.1:0-7030 GCA_036759125.1 Candidatus Limiplasma sp. | reverse complement strand
ACCCTGCTGCACCCGAATTTCGATCCCGCGGCGATCAAAGCCGCAACGCCCATTGCCACCGGCCTTCCCGCGTCTCCGGGCGCCGCTGCCGGCAAAGTATATTTCACCGCGGAATCCGCAGCCAACGCCGGCCGCCATGGCATCAAGGCCATTCTGGTGCGTGAAGAAACCACGCCGGAAGACATCGAAGGCATGGACCTGTCCAAGGGCATCCTTACGGCGCGCGGCGGCATGACCAGCCACGCGGCGGTTGTGGCCCGCGGCATGGGCCGTGCGGCAGTCGTCGGCTGCGGCGCGCTTCGCATCAACGAAGAAGCCAAGACCCTCACCGTGGACGGCAAGGTGTTCAACGAAGGCGATGATCTGTCCATCGACGGTTCAACCGGCAACGTGTACGGCGAAGCCATCCCCACGGTGGAAGCGGCTGTCACCGGCGATTTTGCCCGCCTGATGGAGTGGGCCGACAAGGCCCGCACCCTGAAAGTGCGCACCAATGCCGATAATCCCCGCGACACCAAACAGGCTGTGCAGTTCGGCGCCGAAGGCATCGGTCTGTGCCGCACCGAGCATATGTTCTTTGAGGCCGACCGCATCGCCGTCGTCCGCCAGATGATCCTGTCCGAGACCGTGGAACAGCGCGAAGCCGCCCTGGCCAAGCTTCTGCCCATGCAGCAGGGTGATTTCGAAGGCATGTACACGGCGCTGGAAGGCCGCCCCATGACCGTGCGTTACCTCGATCCGCCTCTGCACGAGTTCCTGCCCACCGTCAGCATGACGGCCGAGATCGCCGACATCGCCAAGGAGCTGGGCACGACCCCCGAAGCAATCGTGGAGAAGATCGAAGCCCTGCACGAGTTTAACCCCATGATGGGTCACCGTGGCTGCCGCCTGGCCGTTACCTATCCTGAAATCGCCAGGATGCAGACCCGCGCCGTCATCCAGGCTGCGATCAAGGTCAAGAAGGAAACGGGCTATGATATCATCCCCGAGATCATGATCCCGCTGGTTTGCGAAGTCAAGGAGCTCAAGTTCGTCAAAGACATCGTTGTCGAAACCGTCAACAAGGTGTTTGAAGAGCAGGGCACGACGCTGAAATACTACGTCGGCACCATGATCGAAATCCCGCGCGCTGCGCTGCTGGCCGATGAGATCGCCACCGAAGCCGAGTTCTTCTCCTTTGGCACCAACGACCTCACCCAGATGACGTTTGGCTTCAGCCGCGACGATGCCGGCAAGTTCCTGGAAAGCTATTACGAGAACAAGGTGTTCGAGAGCGATCCCTTCGCCAAGCTCGACCAGAACGGCGTCGGTAAACTGGTGAAGATGGCTGCCAAACTCGGCCGTGAAACCCGCCCCGACCTGAAACTGGGCATCTGCGGCGAACACGGCGGCGATCCCGCATCCGTGGAGTTCTGCCACAAGGTCGGCCTGAACTACGTGAGTTGCTCGCCCTTCCGCGTTCCGATCGCAAGGTTGGCTGCTGCGCACGCCGCCATCAAGAGCAAGTAAGCGCCTGTCCATAACGCCCAACCTGCGGTGTCACCTTTAGGCAGGCAGTCGGCATCACTTACGCTACGAGTAAGCTCAACCTCCTGCCGCCCTTGGTTCCTGGCATCTCAGGCATTCTGAACAGGCTTAGACAATGCAAATCATACGAAAAGAAGACCGTCGCGTTCTGCGGCGGTCTTTTTTCGTTGTGAAATCAAGCTAAATCTGATATTCTGGAATCAAAGAAATTCATGTCGGAGGTGATCGCATGATCGAGCTGCCGGAGGGCATCAGCCTGGCAAAGCAGTTGAATGAAACCGTTAAGGGCAAGACAATCGCAAACGTGGTTGCCAATGCCTCGCCGCACAAGTTCGCGTGGCTGTCGGGCGACAGCGCGCACTACAATGCGCTGTTGAAGGGCAAAACCGTCGGGGAAACCCATAGCTTTGGCGGCAAGGTGGAAATTGAAGCGGAGGATGCCCGCATCGCATTTGCTGAGGGGATCAACCTGCGGTATTTAGCGGCGGGGGAGACCCTGCCAAAGAAGCATCAGCTGCTGGTTGCGTTTACCGACGGCTCCGCGCTGGTCTGCACCGTGCAGATGTACGGCGGCCTCTGGGCGTTTAAGGAAGGTACCTTCGATAACGAGTTTTACCTTGCCTCCAAGCAGAAGCCGTCACCCCTGTCCGATGTGTTTGACTGGGCCGCGTTCAAAGCGCTCGCGGACGAGCATCAAAACAAGAGCGCCAAGGCGTTTCTGGCGACGGAACAGCGCATCCCCGGCCTGGGCAACGGCGTATTGCAGGATATTCTGTTCAATGCCCGCGTTAACCCGAAAACCAAGGTGGCGCTGCTGACAGAACAGGAACTGGGAGCACTGTTCCAAAGCGTGAAGACAACGTTGCAGCAGATGGCCGATCAGGGCGGCCGCGATATAGAAACCGATTTGTACGGTAACCCCGGCGGCTACCAGACCGTCATGTCAAAAAACGGGCTTGCCAAACCCTGCCCCGGCTGCGGCGGCAGCATCGTGAAGGTCGCCTACATGGGCGGGAGCGTATACTATTGCCCAAGCTGCCAGAAAGAGCGAAAATAATCTGTAAATGAAAACAGGACGCCGCTTGATGCGGCGTCCTGCTTTGTTATGTCTGGGTATTCTCTGATCTTGATCGCGAGTAGCTCATGTCGATAGTATCGTCAATGATGGGCGCCAGGTACAGCTCGTCCGGAAGGGCAAGGGAATACGGAAAGGTGAGGGTGGGCATATGGAATTATCAGGCAAATCATATCCGAATCAGTGCCGGGCAACCATGTCTTTATTGCGCGTTGCTTCCAAGCAAATCGTCGCATAAAGCGTCGAAGACTGCACACTGATCCTCGCGAATGGAGGACAGAACGGTGATCATGGGCTCCGCGATGGTCATGTTTTTCATGCCTTCCAGCGATTCCCGCATCAGCTTGCCCGATGCGATGGCCCAGCTGCCGCTCTCGATCAGGGCTACGCGACGGTTTTGTATATTATGCTCTTTCATGGTCTGCATATAATGCGAAATGGGGGGATACATGCCCATATTATAGGTGGGGCAGGCGATCACCAGCTTGCCGCAGCGGAAGGTTTCGGATAAAATCTCGCTTAAATCCACATTGGAGGCATCGCGAACAATGACGCGTGCGCCCTTGTGGGAGATTGTGGCGGCCAGCGCTTCGGCGGCGTTCTTGGTATGGCCGTACAGGCTGCCGTACACCACCAGCACGTCATCCGGGTCCTCAGGCTGATAGGAGCTCCACTTCTGGTACTTGTCCATGTACCAGTCGATATTCTTGCGCCACACGGGACCGTGCAGCGAGCAGATACGTTCAATGTCGTTCGCGGTGACCTTTTTGAGGGCCATCTGCACCTGCTGACCGTATTTGCCGACAATGTTGGCATAATAGCGGCGGGCTTCGGGCAGCCATTCCTTTTCAAAGTTCAGTTCATCGGCATAAATACTGCCGCCCAGCGCGCCGAAGGTACCAAACGCGTCGGCGGAAAACAGGGTTTTGCTTTTGGGATCGTAGGTCATGATCACTTCCGGCCAGTGTACCATCGGCGCGGTGTAAAAGGTCAGCTCACGGCTGCCGATGGGAAGCGTATCCCCGTCCTTCACGGCGGTGAACTCCGCGTTCACTTCGCCGAAGAACTGCCCGATCAGCGTCAGGGTTTTTGCGGAGCCTACGAGCTTGACCCCTGGATAGCGCCGGATGAGCGATTGCAAAAGCGCTGCGTGGTCGGGCTCCATGTGCTGGATAATCAAATAATCCAGCGTGCGGTCACCCAGCGCTGCGCTGAGGTTTTCAAAGAAAAGCTCGGATACGGCATGGTCGGCCGTATCGAACAAAACGGTTTTTTCATCTTTAATGAGGTAGGAATTATAGGAAATCCCCTTGGGGACAGGGTACAGGTTTTCAAACATGTTCAGGCGCCTGTCGCTTGCGCCGACATAGTACAGATCATCGGTTATTCGTCTCGTGCAATGCATGGTTCAACCTCCCTTGATGTTCGCCTTCTATTGTACACGCAACAGCAAAGGATGTAAATGGTAGGAAATGCGGTTATCTTTATGATTGCGTTTGTTTCATGCAGCCGGTATCAGGAAAAAATCAATCCGACCAACCGTATGCGACAAACCAGACTACTTCAGTGTCGTTTGATTTCGCCCGTTTGCCTTGCTTTTGTACATCAGCTTGTCCGCACGCTGAATGAGCGTGCCGAGCGTATCGTTTTCCCGGATCATGGTTGCGCCGATCGAAATGGTGATGTGCAGGATCAGGTCGCCAAACGGGATGACTGTCTTTTCGGCGAGCGTTCGGATTTTTTCCGCAATTTTCAGCAAGGTGTCACCGTCTCTACAAATGCAGACGCCCAGGAATTCCTCGCCGCCCCATCTGCCGATCCTATCGCTTGCCCGAAGAACGTTGGCAAAGGTTTTTGATAAAACAGAGAGTACCTCGTCGCCGG
The DNA here is from genome assembly GCA_036759125.1 of Candidatus Limiplasma sp. Taxonomy (GTDB): domain Bacteria; phylum Bacillota; class Clostridia; order Christensenellales; family Aristaeellaceae; genus CAXXOK01. The sequence continues at coordinate 2,544 of DAIOVG010000143.1, read as the reverse complement.
CCGTATGCCCATGCTGATCGTTCAGCGCTTTGAAATGATCGATATCAATAAACAGCACGCCGAAGTTGATGCCCAAAGCGCGGTTTTCCCGGATTTTGGATTCCAGGAAGGTTGTGATGTACCTGCGGTTTGGCAATACTGTAAGTTGATCGGTGAGTGCAAGAAGCTTAAGCTCTTCCACATTATGCATGGTTTCAAGCAGCTCCTGCTGTATTTGAAATACCTCTATGGCACCGCAGACGACGCCCTGATTCAGGATGGGAATGGCCCGTACGGATACAGGGACGCGATACCCGGATTTGTGCTGCAAGTAGACAAACGCAGTTTTGATTTCGTTATCCGCCATGCTTTGATGCAGTGGACAGCCTTTGATACAGATGTGTGTCCCTTTATCATCGGTGTGCATCAAAATATTGTCATAGCAGTGCCTGTTGAGCACTTCCTGCCTGGTGAATCCCGTAATTCGTTCCGCGCCGGCATTCCAGAATAAAATCTGACGATTGATATCCACATAATAGACGCCCTCGTACAGGTTCTCGAATACCGACAAAAACCGGGTTATATTCTCCATGTCATCACCCCTCTTTTCGGCTCCGGATTTTCGCTGTCTACAGTTATTATACAGCAAACGCGAATGATACGCAGGGTGAGTTCGTGTTTCCGTCTATTTCATCGTACAGAACTGAAAACACCATTCCCAAACCCACGCCGGATGCGGAGATGACTGATTGAAAAAGATATTGATGAAACTCACCTAATGCTCTACTTGCGATGCTATGCGGTTGTTACGCAAGCCCCACGAGAATATCGCTGCCTTCCGCTTTCACGGGATAGCTTTTGGCATCCGGCACTTTCAGGCGGATGAAGGCGATGTGTCCGTTTTCGATGACCGCGCCGGTTTTAACACTGAATACGGTTTTATGTCTGGGGCAGGCGATGGTATCGCCGTTCAGCACCCCGTAGAACAGTGATCCGCCCATATGGGGGCAACGGTTATCGATGGCGAAATAGTCTCCGCCGATGTTTGTGATCAGCAGTGTCTTGTCTTCCACTGTCACCTTCAGCTTTCCGCCCTCGGGGAGCTGGTCCAGGGTTGCGGCTTTCACGTATCGCATGGGTGTCCTTCCTTTCATTTTGACCGTACGGTTCCCATGGATCATACGGGCATATACGCGATGCAGCAATACGGAACATCCGGATTGTGCGGCGCGCGATGGAACGTTTTTATACTCTGTAAAACTATTGTACACGAAACGCACAAAAAGTAAATGAAGGATGATTGCAGTGACGCATTTTGCTTGTCCGGCGCTGATTTTTGGTGTTCCAATTTTTCCCTGCGAATGCTATGATATGCGCGGTATATATTGGAGGAGGATGGGGTATGGCGTCAGGGTTTTGGCAGCGGCTTTCGGATGCGTATGGACTGCAATACGAGGATAAACGGCTCTATGGGCGGGTCGATGGCTATTTCATTACGCTGAGCAGCATGATGGGCACATTATTTAGGCTACAGGTATATCTTCCGGGGCTGAACCAGACACAGTCAACACAGATGCCTGAAGCATTACAGAAAGCGGCGTTGCTTCGTGCCGAAGCGATCCGGATGATCGAAGAAGCGCTAAGGACATATAAACTGGCAAAAGTCCGCACTGAGAACGGGAACCAATACATTGCTGTGGAATTCCGCCGCACGGGTCGGGCGGTCAAGTATATAGGTGAGCTGATCAAAACCGTATCGGCCGGGTTGGCGGGGCTTGGGTTTGCGACGTCCATGGTGTGCGGGCACTGCAGGCAAGCAATCGAATCCGGCGAAGTGCCTGTGCGGGTCGGACACGATGTATACCCGATGCACGATAACTGTGCGCAAGCAGTTGAGCGGGAGAGTGATTCCCAACCGGAGACAAAGAACGGAAGTCTCATAGCCGGCGTGGCCGGCGCGCTGTTGGCGGCCATTGTGGCCAGTATTCCCTGGGCGGTTATCCTGGCGGCGGGATATATGGCCAGCATTGTCGGTTTATTGATCGGCTTTGTTGTCAGCAAGGGATATGATCTTTTACATGGTCGGCAGGGCAGAGCCAAGATCATCATCGTTATCTTGTGCGTTCTGCTTTCCGTAGCGCTGGGCCAGCTTTTGGGAACGTCGTACAGCATTGCACAAGCGTATGATGAAACACAAGCGGGTCTGAAAGAAAACGAGTATATGATCATGACGAAGAGTGAGTTCATCCTCTGGTCATGGCCCAATCTCATTTGGACGGATGCGGACGCACGAGGCGAGGTGTTGAAGAATTTCGGCGTGGGCGTATTCTTTGCGCTGCTGGGCTGTTATAGTATGCTTCTGTCGCTACTGCGCAACTCGGTATCAACCAGGCCCAAACGCCTGCCATCGTTGCGATAATCTAGAAACGGCGGAACCGTATGGTTCCGCCGTTTCTGATACTGACAAGAGAGCCGTTTACTCGACTGTCACGCTCTTGGCGAGGTTGCGGGGCTTGTCCACATCGCAGCCGTGGGCGACCGCCATGCAGTAGGCAAACAGCTGCA
>DAIOVG010000142.1:0-7062 GCA_036759125.1 Candidatus Limiplasma sp. | reverse complement strand
GAGATCGGCTATCCTCCGTTTGAAGAGTTTGCAGAAGACGGCTCCACCCCCATCGGCTACGATGTGGACTTCGCCATGGCGCTGGGCGAAAAGCTCGGCCTGACCATCAACTTTGTCAACACCGCGTGGGACGGCATCTTCCAGGGCATCGGCGTGAACTATGACGTCGTCATCTCCGCCGTGACCATCACCGAAGAGCGCAAGGAGACCATGTCGTTCTCCGATCCCTACATCAACAACTACCAGGCCGTCGTGGTGCCCGCCGCATACGAAGGCGAAATCACCAGCTTCCTGGATCTGGACGGCATGGTGCTGGCCGTGCAGAAGGAAACCACCTCGGATATCCTGATGTCGGACTATGTTGCCACCGAAACCATTGCCGCCACCATCTCCGCCAACGAAAAGATCGCCACCTGCTTTGCGCAGCTGACTGCCGGCGAAGTGGACGCGGTTGTGGTTGACTCCACCGTGGCCATGGGCTACCTGGCTTCCTCCCCCGGTATGTACAAAATCGCCTACCTGGACGAGAGCGAGCCTGAGCAGTTCGGCGTAGCCATGGGTCTTGACGCAGCGGCGCTGCAGGCCGCCATCAACGAGGCGATTGCCCAGCTGACCGAAGAAGGCTTCTTTGACGAGAACATCGCGTTCTGGTTCGGCGAGTGATTGATACCGCAGGCCGATACACCATGAAAAAAGTGGGAATATCATGAATGTTCTGAAACGAATCCTGCACGTGAGTGCGTGGAAACACGCAACCAAAACGGCTGCCATCATCGTGATGGCAGCCGTGGCGTTGTTAACCACGCTGAGCGTGATCAACGTCTCCCAGGAGGAGATGCTGCTCAACGCATCCGAGCAGATGACCCAGGCCATCCAGGCGGACCAAAACAATACCCGCAAGCGCGTCACCGTGACGTACAACAGCTTCGGCTTCATTAAATACATGTCGCTGTCCACCTCGGGCGCCAGCGCTATGAAGGAAGCCTACATCGGCTTTGCGGGGCAGGTATACAAGGCCGACGAAGGGTTTATGAAGTTTACCGGGCAGATGGTGAACTACACCTACCGTATGCTTGGCACCGGGGAAAACATTCTGCACGGCGTGAAGCTGACGCTTTTGCTCACGACGCTTTCAATGCTGATCGGCCTGATCCTGTCGATCTTTCTGGCGCTGGGCAAGATATCCAAAAACAAGATTATCTCCAAAATCTCCAGTGCGTACATCTTCTTTTTCCGGGGTACACCGCTGCTGATTCAGCTGTTTGTAATCTACTTCTCCGTACCCGTCATTTTCGGGTTTTCGTGGCGCGGCATCTTTGCCGTGGGCGATCCGGAGAGCGTATTTAAGGGCGCGTTCCTGGCCGCGCTGATTTCGTTTTCGCTCAACGCCGCCGCCTATTGCGCCGAGATCGTTCGCGCGGCCATCCAGTCCATCAACAAGGGGCAAAGCGAGGCCGCCAAGGCGCTTGGCATGGGCTACGGGCAGACCATGCGCTATATCATCATCCCCCAGTCCATCCGGCGGATGATTCCCCCGCTGTGCAACGAGTTCGTGATGATGATCAAGGACGTATCGCTGGTGTTTGCCATCTCGCTGATGGACATCACCACGATTTCCAAAACCATTATGACCAGCGAAGGCAATTACCTGGTGTTCTTGCCCGCACTCATCATTTACCTTGTGATAACCGCCATTTTCACCTACCTGTTCGGCAAGGTTGAAAAACGGCTCTCGATCTACGAGTAGGAGGCAGTGATGAGCAGTTACGAGTATATTTTAAGAACCGAAAACCTGTATAAGAGCTTTGGGCACCTGGAGGTGCTCAAGGATGTCACCCTGAACGTGCAAAAGGGCGAGGTGATTTGCATCATCGGCCCCTCCGGCGCGGGAAAGTCGACCTATCTCCGGTCGCTAAACCAGCTGGAAACCATCACCTCAGGCAAGATATTTATCAAAGACGAGCTGTTTCTGCACCGCGAGCACAACCGCACCATCCACCGCATGGATCCGGAAAAGCATAAGGCCCTGATGCTGGAAATGGGCATGGTGTTCCAGAGCTTCAACCTCTTCCCCCACAAAACGGTGCTGGAAAACGTGATGATCGCCCAGGTGCTGGTGCGCAAGAAGTCCAAGGAAGCCGCCCAGAAGCTCGCCAAGGAGATCATCCAGATGGTCGGGCTTTCGGACAAGCTGGACGTGTATCCCTCCAAGCTCTCCGGCGGACAGCAGCAGCGCGTGGCCATCGCCCGTGCGCTTGCCATGGAGCCGGAAATTATGCTGTTTGACGAACCCACCTCCGCCCTCGACCCCGAGCTGGTCGGCGAGGTGCTGGCCGTGATGAAGAAGCTCGCAAGCCAGGGCATTACCATGCTTGTGGTTACCCACGAAATGGGTTTTGCCCGCGAGGCCGCCGACCGCGTGATTTTCATGGATGCCGGCCGCATCGCCCAGCAGGGCCCGCCCGAGGACATCTTCGTCAACCCCAAGGGCGACCGGCTCAAACAGTTCCTGCAAAGCATACTTTAGGGCACGATAGGGGCTCCACCCCTATCACCACGGCAAGGGCGTTGCCCTTGGCCCAACCAAAAGCCGCGCGATCGCGCGGCTTTTGGTTGTTTCGTCATGATTCTATTCGGCTTTGAGGTATAATCTGATGTATACGAGAAAGATACTTGGAGGTTCACCATGGTCACTGAGCGTTTAGATGAAGCTAAAGTATTAGTTGAACGGCTTCTACAAAGTAAAATTTACCTCTTCTCCGATTTAAAGCCGTCCGATCTTGAAAACCGTCTTGCTGCTGTTTATGCAATTTTTCGTAAAGAAGATCCACAGGCCCTCTATGTCGGCCGTACAAAGAATATTCGGCAGCGTATGTACCAAAACCACCTAATGGGGCCAACCACGAATGCGCGCCTAAAAAAGTACCTCATTCAAGACAAAGCCATATCCGAAGTGACCGATGTGGAAAGCGCCAAGCGCTATATTATGGAATATTGTTATTTTCAGTTTATCCACGAACCAAACATTGAACCCAGAGGGCGCATTGAAGGGTTGTTCAGTTTTATACTTGACGTTCGCTATATCCATAAAGAACATTGATCAATATCTGTAATAACGAATTTTGTAGCATTCTTGTTTGTCATAGAATAGTAAGTAGATCACATCAGGCAAACGATGAATGAAGACCCCGTACGATATCGAGGCGAATTTTCATCAGGTTGCGCATACGGGGACCGCAGTAGTAGCAGCGCTACATCAAGGCCCCCGTATGCGCAAGATGGTGGAAAGGCGGCCGGCAGCGTGCGGGGGATTCGTTCAGCGTTTGCCTGTACCTAAAATCCCACCAGCGCCATTTGCTGTTCCTTGCAGGAGTGCATGGGGCGCTCGGTCACGGTATCGAGCTGGCCGATCTCGCCAAAGAGCAGCGGGGAGGCCGGGTTGTGGCTGCGGCGGTTTTTGGCGATTGCAGAGGCCGAATCGTTGGCATAGCAGTACCGGCAGGCATTGGTGCAGGAGTTGTACATGCCGATATCCGCGCTCTGCACACAGCCGCAGGCAGGGCGCTGGTTTCGGTCCTTTTGCAGGTCCAGGCGGCAATCCAGCAGCGTTTCAAACAGATCGCCGTCCACGCAGTGCGCGGGCGCAACGCCGCAGGAAGACAGATCAAGCTCCTGTGCGCAGGCGCTCATTTCCATGCCGCAGGAACGGGCAATCTGGCTGAGCGTCCCGGTCATGGAAAGCTTTTCCCCGGCGGAAAGCTCCCGTGCCTTGAGCAGCTCCCGGTTGCGGCGTACGTTTCGGTAATCGGTGTCCAGAAAGCTGATGACCACCTTGTGCGTCGTGCCCTCCAGAAGCCTTGCCATCATTTCAAACGTGCGCAGGTGGGTATCCACCGACCAGTTGTGGTTAACGAGTATCGGATCGTAACGCCAGATCACGCGCCGCGGGCCAACCTGCTGCGAAAGCCTGTGAAAGGTGTTCAGGAGCTTGATCTTTACGGGAAGATTGGGTTCGATATCCTTGCCGTAGGGCGTAAGCGTAAACTGGAAATAATACGCGTAGTCGCGCAGCTCCTTGAGGCGCGGCATCATCGGCGCGGGGTTCTTGGTCCAGAACACAAACCCGTCGGCCACGTCCGGCGTCAGGCGGATTTTGCTGACCTGCAGGTGATTCATGGGGTTGCGCACACAGGCAAAGCCTTCCTGTACGCGCGTAAACAGCCAATCCGCGTAAAGCGCGGGGATATCGGTACGGCGACTGCAGCTGATGATCATAGCGCTCTCTCTCTCCTTTTGATTTGACTATAACACGAACATATGTTCGTGTCAACTGTTTTTTGCATTTATGCTAAAAATCAGCCCCAAAGTCCGTCGGTTTTTCCTTTGTTCTTGCTTGACAATTTTTTAACGATTCGGTATATTTATATCGATAAAAAAATAACAATTACGACCGACAGGAAGGAGGCCCAGCATGACAGGCGACAAACATCTGCCGCAGATCCCGCTGCCGACGCTCAAGCGCCTGCCGGTGTATTATCAGTATCTGGCGCGGCAGTCCCGCAAGGGCGTCGCCAGCATATCATGCGCCAGCATCGCCTCCGCCATGGGGCTGGGCGCCGTGCAGGTACGCAAGGATCTGCAATACACCAGTGCTGTGGGCCGCCCCAAAACCGGGTACCAGCTCAAAGACCTGCTGGCGGCGCTGGAAGAAACCCTGGGCTACAACAACAAAACGGAGATGTTCCTCATCGGCGTCGGGAGCCTCGGTAGAGCGCTGCTGCACCACAACCAGTTCGGGGACTACAACATCGGTATCGCCGCTGCGTTTGACGTCAACCCCGATGTGATCGGCACCGAGATCAACGATAAACCCGTATTGCCACTATCGAAGTTCCCCTCGTTATGCAGAAGGATGCACGTGAAATTCGGCGTCCTGTGCGTACCGGCCGAAGAAGCCCAAACCGTAGCGGACCTCATGGTCTCCTCCGGCATCGAGGGCATCTGGAACTTCGCCCCCATTACTCTGGACGTTCCGGAGACGGTGATCGTGCACAACGAAAACCTGACCGCGTCCCTTTCGATATTGCTCAACAAGTATAAGGAAGCGAGCGTGAATAAGCGTGCAGAACATCTTAGCCTTTGAAAAGGCCGGCCAAATCATCGAGAAGTACGGGTATAACCAGGCCAAATTGATCCCTATCCTGCAGGAAATTCAAAACGAGTACCGGTACCTGCCCGAGGAATTGATGGTGTATGTTGCCACAATGCTTGGCACCACCTCATCTCATGTATACGGGGTCGCGTCGTTTTACTCGCACTTCACCCTGAAATTGAAGGGCAAGTACGTGGTTCGTATTTGCGACGGCACCGCATGCCACGTGAAAAAATCCATGCACCTGCTGGACGCCGTCCGCAAGCACCTCAAGCTTGAAGAAGGCCAGAACACCACGCCGGACATGCTCTTTACCGTAGAGACCGTCGCTTGCCTGGGCACCTGCGGGCGCGCCCCGGCAATGACCGTTAACGGAGAGGTATTCGGGCTTTTGACCGATGAAAAGGCCGTGGCCGTTATCCAGGACATTCAGAAAAAGGAGCAGGCCAACCATGAGTGAAGCTGTCAATCTGTTAAAACGCGCGGAAACCTACAAGGAAAACGTCAAGGATATCAAAAAGCGCATTGTCGTATGCGCGGGCACCGGCTGCATCGCTGGCGGCGCGCTGAAGGTGATCGATAAATTTGAAGAGGTCATCAAGGCCAAAGGTCTCAACGTGGCCATGACCATCAACAAGCACGAGGACGGCTATCAGGTGTCCGGCAGCGGCTGCCAGGGCTTTTGCCAGATGGGCCCGGTTCTCACCATTTTGCCCGAAAACATTATGTACTGCAAAGTCACGCCCGAAGACGTGGAGGAAATCCTCGAAAAGACCATTTTGGGCGATACGCTCATCGACCGTTTGGTGTACACCCATAAACCCGATCAAAAATCCTATCCCAAAAAGGCCGAAATGCCGTTCTACCGCAAACAAAGCCCCGTGGTGCTCAAAAAGTGCGGCAGCATCGACCCCACGGACATCAACGAGTACATCGCCCTGGGCGGCTATGCGCAGGCTCTGCGCTGCACAACCATGACGGCCGAGGAAATCTGCAGCTTCATGATGGATTCCGGCCTCAAGGGCAGGGGCGGCGCAGGCTTCCCCACCGGCCGCAAATGGGATTTGACCCGCCAGAGCGTCAGCGATAAGAAATACATCATCTGCAACGGCGACGAGGGCGACCCCGGCGCGTTCATGGACAGCGCTGTCATGGAGGGTAACCCCCATTCCATCATTGAAGGCATGATGATCGCCGCCATGGCCATCGGCGCGGACGAAGGCTATGTGTACGTGCGTACCGAGTACCCCCTGGCCGTTAAGCGCATCCGCGCCGCCGTGAAGGCCGCGCAGGAAGCGGGCATCCTGGGCGACAAAATGCTTGGCACCGACAGGGCATTCAACCTCACCGTCATGGAAGGCGCCGGCGCATTCGTCTGCGGTGAAGAAACCGCGCTGATCGCATCCGTGGAAGGCAAGCGCGGCATGCCCACGCCCAAGCCTCCCTTCCCCGCGCAAAAGGGCCTGTTTGGGAAGCCCACCTCGATCAACAACGTAGAAACCCTCTCCACCGTGCCGGTCATCTTTGAAATGGGCGCGGACGAATACAAAAAGCTCGGCACCGCCGCTGCGCCCGGCACCAAAACCTTCGCCCTCACCGGCCATGTTTTGAACACCGGCCTGATCGAAGTACCGTTCGGCGAAACGCTGCGCACCATCGTGTATAACATCGCAGGCGGCGTCACCGAGGAAAACGGGGATATCTCCCCCGAAGGCCTCAAGGCCGTGCAGATCGGCGGTCCCTCCGGCGGCTGCCTGACCCAGGAGCACCTGGATATGCCGCTGGATTACCAGAACCTCAAAGCCATCGGCGCGATGGTCGGCTCCGGCGGTATGGTGGTTATGAACCACAAAACCTGTATGGTGGAAATCGCCCGCTACTTCATGGAGTTCACCCAGAACGAAAGCTGC
>DAIOVG010000141.1:0-7092 GCA_036759125.1 Candidatus Limiplasma sp. | reverse complement strand
CCGGCGCTTTCATAATGGCAGACAGGCGCATGGCGTTCTTCATATAGTCGGAGAACACGAAGAAGGTCGCGCAGTACACGCGCAGGCCGCCGTGGATGGCCATGCCGTTAGAGATCGCCGCCATCGCGTGCTCGCGGACGCCGAAGTGCATGTTGCGGCCGGAGCGGTTCTCGGCGGAGTAGTCGCCGCCGCCGCTGATCAGCGTTTTGGTGGAGGGTGCCAGGTCGGCCGAGCCGCCTACCAGGTTGGGGATGATCGCCGCCAGGCGGTTGATGATGGTATGGGAGGTGTTTCGCGTGGCCATGCTTTCGGGGAACTCCCAAAAGTCCTTGCTGCCGGCAACGTCTGCGGTGATTTCGCAGGCAAACCAGGTATCCCATTCCCTGGCGAGGTCGGAATATTCTTTTTGATACTGTTCAAACAGCGCGTTCCATTCGCTTTGGGCCTGTGCGCCTTTCTGCTGAACGGTTTTAAGGTGTTCGTACACCTCTGGCAATACGCTGAAGTCGCCTTCCGGCATGCCCAGGCATTCCTTGGCGGCCTTCACGTTATCAGCGCCCAGGGGCTCGCCGTGCGCGCTGGCCTTGCCCGCCTTGGCGGGGCAGCCATAGCCGATGGTCGTGGGGACGACGATCAGCGAAGGACGGTCGTCTGCCTTGGCTTCTTCAATCGCGGCCAGAATCTGGTCGGGATCGTTGCCGTTCTGGACTTTCACAACGTGCCAGTCATAGGCCTTGAAGCGCGCGCCAACGTCTTCGCGGAAGGCGATATTGGTATCCCCTTCAATGGAGATTTCGTTATCATCATACAGAAGAATCAGCTTGCCGGGCTTCAGCGTACCGGCCAGCGAGGCGGCCTCGGACGAGATGCCTTCCATCATGCAGCCATCGCCGCAGAAGCAGTAGGTGTAGTGGTCAACCATGGGGAACCCGTCGCGGTTAAACTTCGCGGCGAGCATGGTTTCGGCGATGGCGAAGCCCACGGCATTGGCGACACCCTGGCCCAGGGGACCGGTGGTGGTTTCCACGCCTACGGTGTGGCCGTATTCGGGATGCCCGGGGGTTTTGCTGCCCCACTGGCGGAAGGCTTTCAGCTCGTCCATGGACAGGCCATAGCCGAACAAATGCAACAGGGAATAGATCAGCGCGCTGGCATGTCCGGCTGACAGCACAAAGCGGTCGCGGTTCACCCATTGCGGGTCGGCGGGGTTGTGGCGCATTGCCTGCGCCCATACCGCATATGCCATGGCCGCCATCCCCATCGGTGCGCCGGGGTGACCGCTGTTGGCTTTCTGCACGATGTCGGCAGACAGCGTGCGAATGTTGTTGATTGTCAGTTCCCGTATATTCATGTAAAGACCCTCCTGTCTGATTTCCTCCTTTGAAGTATACAGAGTAATGGCGATGTTATCAAGAGCCTCATGCGTTTTGTTTATTGTTGAAAGATTGTTCATTTTTGTCCAAATAGGCAATTGTCTCCGGTTCGTTTGCTTCCCGCTTGTGGTATAGGGGATTTCACAGTAAAATGGATGAACAGGGACGCGACGACAATGGAAAGGGAAAAGCGATGGAAACGAAGCGGCTGATTCTGCGCAGGTTCCTACCGGAAGATTTTCCGGCGTTTGCCGAGCTGATCCGCAATAAGATGGCGTCGGCGCTTTCGGTGTACGATCAACAGTTTCCAACAGACGACAAGGGACTGCGCGAGGTGCTGGAGTATATCAAAAACCTTGATGGGTTCTTTGCCGTGCTTCTCAAAGCTGAACGCAGGCTGATCGGGTTTGTGACACTGCATCCAGTGGGTGAGGATACATACGACTTCGGCTACTGCATCCACACGGAGTATCAGGGGAAGGGCTACGCAACCGAGGCAACAATATCCATGATCGCCTTTGCGAAGGATGTGCTGCATGCACGGAAGCTTTCAGCGTCCACGGCGGAGTGCAATACTCCGTCTGTACGGCTTTTGGAACGCGCCGGGTTTGTGCGCGTCGGCAGCGGGAGCGCGAGCTTTGCAAAGGATGCCCAGGGGAACCCGATTGTGTTTCCAAGCCTTGATTTTGAACTGCGTCTGTAGTTATTTTGGCAACGACCCCGAAAATCCTTAGATGATTTTCGAATCTATAGGTAGAAGGAACCGTATAGGTTCCCGGACAGGAGAGGATGATTCGCATGAAGAAAAAAATGAGTATAGCCGTTGCAATGCTATTGGTCGTCATGCTGGTGTTCCCGGTGGCGCTTGCCAGGGGGCAGGGTTCCGGAAACGGCGAAACCACCGGCGGCGGGATGATGCAGGGTACGGGCCAGCAGCAGGGGAAACCCCAGGAGCCCATGGGAACACAGGTGCAAAACATGGGTGAGATGATGTACGTTCAAACCGGCTTTGGAGATCCGATCAACATCAACGTGGACGCTGTCTTCAATGCGATCAGCCAGCTGGAGGACGAGGCGTTGAAGGCCGAGCTTCTGGCGCTGCTGGAAGTATACCAGACGGCCGCCGCGGGCGACAGCTTTGAAGACGAGCAAGCCGCCATGCAAGCGCTGCACGATGCGATGGCCGCTGCAGGGCTGCAAATGGGCTACGGACCGCTGACCTACAGCTATACCATCGGCAGAAAGTACGGCAAATTTCTGGATACTGAGAAGGTTGCCCAGGCCATTGCGGCGATCACCGATCCAGAGACATTTGAAACCCTGTCCGCGCTGCTTCTGGCGTATGAGGACGCCGTCAGCCTAAACGACCCCCGCGCCGTCAAGGACGCGCTGGAAGCGCTGATGGACGGCCTGGATCATGCTCAGGTTGACGTGAACAGCTACACCGGGTTGCAGCTTTACATGGCGAGCCAGGGTATCTATCTGGACACCGTCGCCGTGGAAGCGGCGATCACCGCATTGACGGACGCAGATACCGTCGCGACGCTGATCGCCTTGCTTGACAATTACATGATGGCTGCGGGCGGCGGCGACCCGCAGGCAGCCAAGGACGCGATGACCGCCCTGATGGATGCTATGGAAGCCGCCGGAATTTCCATCTAGCCGATGCTGCCGGGAGCGCACGGGCGGTGGAACACGTTTCCGCCCGGGTGCCTCCTGGATGACCGGAGGAGATCACGATCAAGACCGACGCGCACCGCGTACCGCCAACCGATCCGCAGGACCGGGAGCGTATGCTGGAAGCCTACGGGCCGTTTATTCTCACAACGGCCTCTAGAGCACTGCGCCGTTATATCACCAAAAGCGATGATGCCTGGTCGGTGGCCCTGATCGCCTTTTGGGAGGCTGTGGACCATTACCGGGAGGAGCAGGGCGGCTTTGAAGCCTATGCCCGGCTGGTCATCCGCCGCCGCCTGATTGACTATCGCCGCAGGGATGCCCGCCATGCCGGGGAAACAGCAGTTCCGCCGGAAACGTTCTCCGGCGAACCGGCAGGCGATGGCTCAGTATACGGAAATCAGCCCCGCCTGATCACCTATCAGGAAACCCTTTTGCAGGAAGAGATCGGCGAGGTTTCGCAAATACTGTTGCAATACGGGTTTTCGTTTGAAGATCTGCCAAAAGCGTCTCCCAAATCGATGAAAACCAAACAGGCCTGCGCCAAGGCATCCGTCTACATGCTAGCGCATCCGGCGTTGATTGCTCAGATGCGGCATGGCTTCAGGCTGCCAATGAAGCCCTTGCAGGAGGGGACGACCCTTGCCCGCAAGGTGCTGGAGCGGCACCGCAACTACATCATTGCCGTTGTGGAAATCCTCGACGGCGACTATCCGCAACTGGGCTCGTATCTGACCATGATCAGAGATCAGGTGACATCATGAAAGCAGTCGTGACAAAGATTTCCGGCAACCGGGCTGTGCTGCTGCGGCAGGACGGTACCTTTGCCCATATACAAAACCGCGGGTACCGCGTTGGACAGCAGATCAACACCGGACGGACGCGAAGCCCTTTGCTCAAACCGCTGCTGGCGCTGGCTGGCGTTGTGCTCGTACTGTTTTCCGCGACCGCTTTGGCAACCAACTTCTTGCCGTTCAGCTATATCAGCGTGGACGTCAACCCGTCCCTGACGATGACGCTCAACTGGTTTAACCGCGTGCTGGCCGTGGAAGCGGTAAACGCAGACGCGGAGGAGATTGCCGAGCGGCTGACCGAAGGCGGCGTGATCGGCCAGCCTGTAGACGAAGCCGTGCAAACCCTTTATGCCATATTGGAACAGGAACAGTACTTTACCGCCGGGTCGGAAAACAACGTGGTCGTATCCGTGGCATCGTATGGCATCAAGGATGTGTCGCTGATCCGCTATCAGCTGGAGGCAATGCAGGAAGTTGAAAACAGTGGAACGGAGCTTGCCGTTCGCGTTGTTTTGGCGGACCGGGCCATGGTTATTCAAGCCGAGGAGCTTGGCACGACAGCCGGGAAGCTTGCGATGGTCAAACCCCTTGCGGGTGACTCTCCGGAGGAAGTACAGGCATGGCTGCGCAAATCCGTACGCGAAATCCTCATGGCAGGGCAGGGCAATGAAGAAGCGGCGGAATTCTCCCTGACCATCGAAACGGAAGCGCCAGTGCAAACCACGAAGCCGCCGCAGGAACCGGTTGGGCATCAGGGCAGCAGTCCTTCATTATCCCCACAGCCGGAGGCGACAGCCGGAGAACAGAACGCCTGGCAAAGCGGCCCTTCCCAAACATCGCCTCATACGCCCATGCAATCCGCTACGGCTGCGCCAACACCGAAACCGACGCCAAAGCCAACGCAGCGCCCAACAGCGGCTCCGACGCAGACGCCGCAGCCGACGTCCACCCCGATGCCAACCCCGCAGGCTGATACGGGCGGACAACCGGCAACCGGCGGGGGCGGGCAAACGCAACCCGCCACGGCCTCGCCAGGCGGCGGACAGGGGAAGGGCAAATAGAACCGAATCCAATGCGGATTTGCGGCTATAGCATCACCAAAAAACATAAAATTAACACTGGCGCGGAACTAGCGCAACCGCGCCAGTTTTGTTATCGAAGAGGAGCAAGACAGCACAATTGCTGTGTGCCGAATCTTACCAAACAACTGCCTTTCAAAGGAAATATGGATGGAACCATCATGGATTTCACACAGGGCTCTATGATTTCTCATGCTGCATATGGCTCTGTAACCCTAATATCACAACGGTTTGCGGGAACATTAAGAGCGAAAATGAAAAAAGTTCAGGAACGCTATTGACATTTATAAAACACTACTGTATATTGTGCAGTAGTAAACGTGATGTAAAAACGTTTGCGATTGATGGGAAGGGAGCAGGCAGATGGAACAACGCGATTCGGCCCCGGCAGCCAAGACGATGCCCATGACAGGCGCAGGCCTGACAGGCGATCTGACAAGCTCGCTTGGTGCGTTTATGAACGATCTCAACCGGGCGTTTGCGCTGCCCGATGCACAGCGCCTCGCCGTGCGGGATGATTTTGCCCGTGGCATCAATGCGCTTATGAGACAGGGCGTGCCTTTCCAGGAGATTTTGCGGCGGCTGCACCCCGGCAGGCTCCGGGGCTTCTATGCACGGCCCCGGCAGGACTTTTACCCGCTGGATAACGGCGCGAAGCAATATCCCATAACCATGGTGAACGGGCAGATGGCGATGTTCCGCTTGTCCGCCGCGCTGGACGCACCGGTGAACCCTGCTCTTTTGCAGCTCGCGCTCACCTTTACCCTTTGCCGGTTTCCGCATTATGCCACCAGTCTGCGCAGGGGCGTGTTCTGGTATTACTTAAGGCCTGCGCTTGCGCGCTATGCGATTATGGGTGAAACCGCAGACATCTGCGCGCCGATTGACAGTACTGATGTAACACAGCCGCTGTTTCGGGTGATGTACCGGGGCAACCGTGTATTGGTGGAGCTGTTCCACGTCCTGTCCGATGGGATCGGCGGCATGATGTTCCTCAAAACACTGCTGGCGGAGTATTACCGCCTGCAAGGCGAGGAATCGGATGGGGAAGACCCGCAGGTGCTGGATACCGCCGCGCCTCCAGCGCCCGAAGACCTGGAAAACAGCTTTGACCGTTTCAAAGGCCGCAAGGGCGGCGAACCCCTGCTGGCGTCCCCGGCATTGCAGATTTCCGCAGAACATTTTCCGGCTGGGGAGTGCCGGGTAGATCAATATGCTATCGGGGCTTCGCAGCTGAAAGAAACGGCTCGTGCCCATGGGGTTTCGGTTACCGCGCTGATGAGCGCGATTATCCTCACGGCGGCACGCGAAACCATAAAGGCCGGGAAGGGCAGGTACCAGCTGCAAGCTACGGTTGATCTGCGGCGGATTTTTGGTCACCGTACGCTTCGCAATTTTTCCTGGTTCGGCGCGCTGCGTGCCGACGCGGGTGAAGCACTGCCTGATACGGAGCTGGCGCAGGATCTTCATCGGCAGCTGAAGGCGCTCGCGGCGCGGGACACCCTGGAACGCAATGTGTCCGCGGCGCAGCAAACCATCCGTGTGCTGCGCTATGTGCCGCTGCAATGGAAGGCCATGGTGCTGCGCACCGCGTACCGGTTCACAGGGGATTACTTTTTCACGGCGACGCTTTCCAACCTTGGGGTGATCAATCTGCAGGGGCCTCTGCAGTCGCATGTGCGGTTAATGGCCGCCGTTCTGGGGCCGTCGCCCAGCAACCCCTACAGCTTTGCGCTGGCGACAGCGCAGGAGTTGGCTATCCTGAGCGTGACCCGGACGACGGACGATGTAACCATGCGCGACCTGCTGCTGGCCGCCGCGCGAAACTACGGACTGATCTTAACACAGAAGGGATGAACGCAATATGAAACAAACGTTGATAAATCAGGTGCAAAGCATGAAGGAGCAGTGGCTGAATCGGCCCGCGCTGCGCTATCTGGCGCTGTTGTCCGTCCTCGTTCTGCTGCTTGGCTACGGGCTTGGCGGATTGAAAACCGCCATGCTCCTGACCGGGTATTTGCAGCTTTTGTTCCGGGCCGTTTTGCCTGGCGAACCGGTGGAAAACAGGCTCTTGCAGCGGTCGGCGGCGCTTGCGGGCGGGCTGGCCCGGATGCTGTTTTTCACAGGCATGATGGCAAACGCCGCGTGGCCGTTCCTGTTGATCGCCGG
>DAIOVG010000140.1:0-7136 GCA_036759125.1 Candidatus Limiplasma sp. | reverse complement strand
GGCATGGCGCTGTCGCTTTCATATCACGTTATCTGCGCGCTGGCGCTTGCTGCCGACTTTTGGCTGCTGCGCAGACAGTTTTCAAAGGGCTCGCAGGCATATCTGCTGGCCGAGGCGGCCTAAGCGCGTTTTATTTCAAACCAAAACCCGGACCATCGTGTCCGGGTTTTTGCTTAGAGTCTCACGACTTCGACCACGGTTAGATTTTCGCCGCTGACCTGAAAGCGAACGTCGAACCCGCCATAGCCGAAGCCGTAAACCCTCTCGGGATTGTCCTGATAGGCGGGCCGTGGATCGCCAGCCAGCGCGGCCATCAGCGTTGCGTGTTTTTCTATGGGGATCAGGGCCAGCCATTCGGCGGGGAATTTCACGGACAGTACGGTATCGGGCGCATCCTGCGCAAAGCCGCCTTGCGCAAAGGGAAGGCTGTCGGCATAGGGTACATACGGTTTGATATCATAGATGGGCGTCCCGTCCATCATATCTGCGCCGATGACGGTTAAAGTGGGGGCGGATGGGTTTTCGAGATGGATTGTTTTCAGTTCGACGCACGAAAGCCCGATCGGGTTGGGGCGGAAGGGGGAGCGTGTGGCGAATACGCCCATCCGTGTGTTGCCGCCAAGCCTTGGGGGACGCACGGTGGGGGACCAGTCTGCCTTGGTGTTTTTGGAAAAGCCCCAGATCAGCCAAAGGTGGGTAAACCCTTCCAGGCCGCGCAGCAGATCGGTGTTGCGGAACTCCGGCTCGAACTCTACCGTCGATTCCAACGTGCAGATCATGCCGCTTTGGCGCGGCAGGCCGAACTTGGAAGGGAAATCATTGCGTATCCTCGCAACCACTTTGAGCTGTACCTCATCCATCTGTCTCACACCTTTCCTATAGCCGCAGTATAGCGCGATAGTTTACACTCGCGCAACAAAAAAACAAAGGATTTATGATATAATATGCTCAATGAGTTTCGGAAGGCGGTACACGTATGGGAATCATCAACAGACTGCAGTATTGGGGGAACTGGCTGACTACGGATCCGATTGGATTCTTTATTTATATATTGTATTTCGCAGTGGCTGTGCTGCTGACATTGATACTGCATGAAGTCGCACACGGCTATGTTGCCTACCGGCATGGCGACCCGACCGCGAAAATGCTTGGCCGCCTGTCGCTTGACCCCAGAAAGCACCTGGACCCGATCGGTACCATTGCGTTGATTTTGGTCGGGTTTGGCTGGGCCAAACCGGTTCCCATCAACCCGCGCAACTTTACCGGCAACCGTGTGAGGGCGGATTTTCTGGTATCCATCGCCGGTGTGGTAACCAACCTGACCCTATTCATTGTCGCCACGTTTTTAACCGTGATAATCAATCCGCTGCTTTGGAAGCCGGAGGTCATCGCGGTCAACGGCGGAGCCAACTCCTTTTTGGAAATCTACGGGCTTGGCTATAATATTCTGTTCAGCGGAGCAGGTAGCAATTATGTACAGTATATGCAAACACCCTGGCTGATGCACGTGCAGCGCTTCCTGTTGATGTTCCTGACCTTCAACCTGACCATCGGGATTTTCAACCTCATCCCGATTCCACCGCTGGACGGCTTTCATATCTTAAACGACCTTGCGTTCAAGGGCAGGCTGAATGTGACGCCGCAGTTTATGCGCGGTGCGCAGATTGTGTTTCTGCTGCTGCTGTTTTCCGGCGCTGTCGGCTCGGTGCTGATTGCCGTAACCACAGCGGTACATGGCGGTGTGCTCCACCTGTTCCTGCTCATTCTGGGGCAGCAATAGCAATGGCCATCCATATTCAACTCAAACAGTTCGACGGTCCTTTGGATTTGCTCTTGCATTTGATCGGCAAAGCGAAGATTGACATTCAGGATATTTTCGTCAGCGAGATCACCGAACAGTTCATTGAGGCGATCAGCAACGCGCCGGACTTCAATATGGATGAGGCCAGCGAGTTCATTACCATGGCGGCGCTGCTGGTGGAAATCAAGAGCCGGTCCTTGCTGCCCAAGCCGCAGGAGGACGAGGAAGAGGATCCCGAACAGCTGTTAATCGACCGGCTAACGGCTTATAAGCAGTTCAAGGAAAGCACCTCCCTTATGTCGGAGTTTGAGAAAAGCGCCCGGCAGGCGTTTGGCAAGCTGCCGGAGGAAATCCCGCTCCCGCCGCCAACGCTGGAGATCGACGGTTTGACGCTGGACATGCTCTGGGATGCGCTGCTGCGGCTGTCGGAGCGCAAGCCCAAGGAACGGGTGGAGGAAGAACACGCGCTCAGGGACATCCGGCGGGATCACTATTCGGTGGAAACCTGCATGATCTCCATCCGCGACCGGCTGAAAAAGGGCCCTGTGCCTTTTGATGAGCTATTTGGTGAAAGGCCAAGCCGTCAGGAGGCCGTGACGCTGTTTATTGCCTTGCTGGAGCTGCTCAAACGCGGCAAAGCGCATGTGTCGCAGACCGCGACGTTCGACCGTATTATCCTGCATCCCGGAAGGAGGAAGCCCAGTGGAAATCCGTGAGGCGTGCCGCGCCATTGAGGCGATATTGTTTGTTTCGGGAGACGCTGTGGAGATCCGGGATATTGCCCAGGCCCTGGAAGTGACCGAAATGGAGGCCCTAAGCGCGGCGGAGGCGCTGCAAAAGGAATACGACGAGCTGCCCCGCGGCATCCGCGTCGCGCGCTATGGCGACCACCTAAAGCTTGAAACACGCACGGAGTATGCCCCGTATGTGGAACGGCTTTTGCAGCCTGTACAGCGCCAGTCGCTTTCGCAGTCCGCGATGGAAACCCTGGCGGTCATCGCATACCGCCAGCCTGTGACCAGGCTGGATATTGAGGAAATCCGCGGCGTGAAGTGCGACTATTCCGTTCAGTCGCTGCTGAACAAGGGCCTGATCAAGAACGTGGGACGCAAGGAAGCGCTTGGCCGTCCGTTCCTGTACGCGACTACGGACTTCTTTTTAGAGCATTTCGGCATCACGGATATCCGCGAGCTTCCGCCGTTGCCGGAAGCGAAACCTGATACCGATTCCGAACCTTTGATACCATAACCAAACCCCTCCGCTGCAAGCCTGCGGAGGGGTTTATTCTATCACAATCTGCTGCCGGAACATGAGCCCCGCCGGAAGCTGCGCTCCAAGCGCCCACAGGTCATACGCGCGCTCGTCCAGCCGGTACAACGGGTCATTCAAATCGCCGTCCGACGCTTTGGCGATCAGCGGGATATCCGATTGGTTAAACAGCGAAAGAACGCTTTCGTATTCCTTGCGGAACCCAAGCAGCCGCACGTAGGAAGGCTCACAGTATTGTGATAGCATATCAGCGCGCATGTCGAGCATCGCATGGGTCAGCAGGCGGTTCAGCCTTGCCCGCGTATAGCGTTTTGTTTTCATCAGCTCCAGCAGCTTTTCGCGGCTGGTGGCCATCGCCGCATACTTAAGCAGCCTGTTTTCAAGTCCCTCGGAGCAATCGGGCAATTGCCGAAGCGCATCGGGTGCCAAGGAGCGAAGAGCGTTCAGCAGTACGGTATCGAGCGCTTCTGGCCGGTGCGCTATTGTGTTTTCCAGCGAATAGCCGCAGGCAGCCTGGGCAGCGGTGAGGTCTCCCGCAAGATAGGCTTTTCGCACCGCGCTCGCTGATGGATATGTATCTGCCAGATCGGGACTGTGGTAATCACTGTTGCGCACAACCGGCAGGGGAGTGATGTTGCTATGCAGGCGCTTGATCGCGCGCAGGTAGCAGATGCCCAGGATATTGTTGGGCTTGGACAGGATCTCGTCGGCGTCGTCCGTACACATTGCAGCCGCAAGGCCTGCCGCCTGTGCGGCAACGTAGGGTTTTCCTTCGGACAGGGCGGCTTTGAGCGCGTCCCGGAAGGCTCCGTTCTCCGCCTCCATTATATGCGCAGCGGTATACAGCGGCTGTATATTTGCCGTCTCCGCGCCAAAGGAGAGGCGGGATATGAACCCAATTCGGTGAATGATGTTCACGGCGCCCGACGCGAAGTTCTCGGCATCGCGCACGGCATAGGCGCAGGGAAGCTCCAAAACCATCGCCGCGCCGGCCTTCAGGGCGGCTCGTGCCCGGAAGGCGGGCGGGAAAAGTGCCGGCATGCCGCGCTGCGTAAAGGTTCCGCTCATCAGGCATACGATGACCGCGTCCGGAAGCTGCTCTTTGATCAGCGCAAACTGGCGGGCATGTCCCCTGTGAAACGGGTCGTATTCACATATGATTCCAACAACATTTTCCATGCTCATTTTTTCTCGAGTTTCTTGGAATAAATCCCGTATTTCCCTTTCAATTTCAGCGTGAAACGTGTATAATCATTAGTTGTATATTAATATGACAAATGTAGTGTATCACATGGAGGAGGAAATCGCTATGTCTGTGATCGACAAAATCCGGGCGAAGGCTATGGCGGACATCAAGCATATCGTCTTGCCGGAGGGCTCGGAGCCACGTACCGTTCAGGCTGCACGCAGCATTACGGATCTGAAAATCGCAAAGGTAACGCTGCTGGGAGATCTATCGGAAATCAAAAAAACAGCCGGTGAAACGGGTACGGACCTCACAGGTGTAGCGGTTGTAGACCCCAAGACCAGCGAGAAGCTGGAAGCCTATACGCAGCTTTTATACGACCTTCGCAAAGCAAAGGGAATGACCCTGGAGCAGGCCAGGGAGCTTGCCTCCGGCGATACGCTCTACTTCGGAGCGTTGATGGTGAAAGCCAACGACGCGGACGGCATGGTAGCGGGCGCGATCAACGCGACAGGAAACGTTCTTCGGCCCGCATTGCAGATCATCAAAACTGAGCCGGGCATTTCTGTAGTCTCGAGCTCTTTTATTATGGAAATACCCAACCACAGCTATGGGGAAAACGGCGTTATGATCTTTGGCGACTGCGCGGTGATTCCCGATCCCACGGCGGAGCAGCTTGCGGCCATCGCGGTATCCAGCGCGCAGACGGGCAAGCAGCTCGTCGGCATGGACCCCAAGGTCGCCATGCTTTCGTTCTCCACCAAGGGCAGCGCCAAGCATGAGCTGGTGGAAAAGGTGCAAAAAGCAACTGCCCTTGTGCACCAAAGCGCGCCGGACCTGGCCTGCGACGGCGAACTACAGGCGGATGCCGCGCTGGTGGAAAGCGTCGGCGCGCTCAAATCCCCCGGCAGCAAAGTGGCGGGCCATGCAAACGTCCTGGTTTTCCCGGATCTGCAGGCGGGCAACATCGGATATAAACTCGTGCAGCGGCTGGCTGGCGCGGTAGCGGTCGGGCCTATCATTCAAGGTCTTGCCAAACCGGTCAACGACTTGAGCCGCGGCTGCTCGGTGGACGATATAATCAGCGTGGTCGCGATCACCGCGGTCAAAGCACAAGGATAAGGAGTACGCAGCGGATGAAAATACTGATACTGAACGCAGGTTCCTCTTCACTGAAATACCAGCTGATGGATATGGACGGCGAGAAAATTCTTGCCAAGGGCATTGTGGACCGCATCGGCATCCCCGGCAGCGCAATCAAACAAACGGTTGGAGATCAGGTCTACACACTCAGCGAACCGATTCCCAAGCATACCGACGCCATTCGCCTGATGCTCAAGGCGCTGATGGATCCGGAAAAAGGCGCGATTCAGAACCTGGACGAAATCGCGGCGTTCGGCCACCGCGTTCTGCACGGCGGCGAGAAGTTCACCGGCAGTATTCTGGTCACGGACGAGGTCAAGGCGACCATCCGGGAATACTTCCCGCTTGGCCCGCTGCATAATCCGCCCAACCTGATGGGGATAGAAGCCTGCCAGGAAGCCATGCCCGGCATGCCCAACGTGGCGGTGTTTGATACCTCCTTCCATCAGACCATGCCCAAGAAGGCATTTCTGTACGGCATTCCGCAGGACTATTACAAGCGCCTGCAAATCCGCCGTTACGGCTTCCACGGCACCAGCCACCGTTATGTGTCCAAGCGCGTACGCGAGTTTCTGGACATGCCCCGCGATGGCAGCCGCATCATCACATGCCACCTGGGCAACGGCTCCAGCCTTGCCGCCGTTAAGGACGGGAAATGCGTGGACACCAGCATGGGCCTGACTCCGCTGGAAGGCGTGATCATGGGCACGCGCTCAGGCAACCTGGATCCGGCCGTTGTGCAGTTTATCGCCAACTCGGATAATATGACGGTCGATGAAGTCATCAACATCTGCAATAAGAAATCCGGCCTGATCGGTATCTCCGGTATTTCCAGCGATATGCGCGATATTGACGCCGCTGCCGAGAAGGGCGACGAAAACGCCATTTTGGCGCAGGAAATGCTGGTGCACAGCATCCGCAAGTACATCGGCGCGTATGCGGCGGTGCTTGGCGGCGTCGATGTGATCGTGTTTACCGCCGGCATCGGGGAGAATAACACGGACATCCGCTTGCAGATCATGGAAGGCTTTGAGTACCTCGGCGCGAAGATTGATCCCGAAAAGAACAAGACCCGTTCCGAGGCTGTGGTTTCCACCGATGACAGCAAGGTGAAGATCTGTGTTATCCCCACCAACGAAGAGCTGGTTATCGCCCGCGACACCCTTGCAATCGTTACTGGCAAAGAAATTTCCGATTGACAACCAAGGGTTCAGCGCATATAATGTAGCATGGTCGCGTTTTGAGGAGGCATCTATATGAAGCTGGATGTGACCCAAGCGCAGCTCAGGCCGGGAGACCCCTTTCCATTCGAGGCTGAAGTCACGATTCCGCCCCAGGATGTGGACGGCGAACAGATCACGTTCGACGCCGTCATGCTGGCGGGTACGGTAACCGCAATGGATGGCAAGGTGCAGCTCGCAGGTACGCTGCAAACTGTAGCGCACGCTTCCTGTGCAATGTGTCTCAAGGATGTAGATCATCCCATGGAGCTTGCGTTCCGGGAGATGTTCGACAAGGATGCCATTGAGACCGAGGACGAAGCATTCCGCTACGAGGGCAGCGAGGTTTCGCTCGACCAGATGACCCTGACGCTTCTGATGCTTGAGCTCCCGATGCGGTTTCTGTGCCGGGAGAACTGTACGGGCGACGAAGCGCTCAAGCCCTATCAAACAGATACCAATAGCTCATGCCAAGAGGACACACAACGTCCCTTTGAAGCATTGAAGCGATTGCTTG
>DAIOVG010000139.1:0-7375 GCA_036759125.1 Candidatus Limiplasma sp. | reverse complement strand
CAGGCGGGGTTTCAGTATCTTCGCCATCCGCCCAGACAATCACATTTGGAATAAGCAACAAGATGGTCAATAATACCGCAATTATTGCTTTTGCATTCTTCTTCATTTTCATTTCTCCTCAGAAGTCAATATCGGGTATGCGG
This sequence comes from Candidatus Limiplasma sp., assembly GCA_036759125.1. GTDB lineage: Bacteria > Bacillota > Clostridia > Christensenellales > Aristaeellaceae > CAXXOK01. Next base: position 7,232 of record DAIOVG010000139.1, on the reverse strand, counting down.
TCAATCACCGCACAATCTATATGGTAAATATGTCCTCATGGTACAATTGCATACGATGGTTTGTTCTTTCGTGCACAATATAATATATATCGGTTACATTTGCGGTTACATTTCTTGCTTTTTTTACACTTTTTTCTGCGACCACTAGACCTAGTATCAAATCCGTCAAAGAAGCAATTCAAAACCACAAGTCAAATAACGCTTATCGTACGAGCAACCCTATGTTTCAATCGCTGCAACGCCTGAGAGAAACCAAAATACGCTGGAACAGGCAATGCTTCTCCCTAGGTTCCTGTGCGAATCCAGTTCCGTACGCGAGAAAAAAGTGCGCACAAAAATACCGCCTCCCGCGATGCGGGAGGCGGCCGGAGCAGCCTGCGGCGGTTGGAGGGTCCGCCGCTGAGATGGCTTCTTACTTCACAACGCCTTTTTTCAAAATAACATTGGCATAAAGCGCTCTTTCGCTGGTGGCAATACACGCAAAGCATTTTTGGCCCTGCTCGTAAAACGTATACTTATCGATAGGCTTCTCCCGCAGGCCTTGGGCTTCGTGCCGTTTGCCAATGGTGCGATATTCCTCCCAGATCTCCGGCTTGTACGGATCGTTGGGCAGCACCGCCATCAGGGTGACAGGGTTTTCCACATACGCGTCGAGCGGAAAGAATGTGAGGATCATGTCCAGAATCTCGGAGATCCCATGTCCGTCCATACGTACACAGCGCTCCGGACAGCCGAACTTGGGATAGTTGCCGTCGCATAATAACAGCTCGTCGCCGTGGCCCATTTCCATGAGGATTTTCATCAGTTCCGGGGGCATGAGGTCCGGTATGTTTTTCAGCATCGTATCATCCTCACTCGGTGATGGTTCCGTCTTCATCCCACAAATCGTGCCAGTCCTTCGCACCAGGCCACAGGAATACCTGACCCTTGATCAGCCGGTTATTGCACTCCACGGTTTTCAGCGCTTCCATCTCGGCATCGGTCAGCGGGTCCTGTGTGGTGCACCTGAGGTTGGACACATACTCGTTTTCCCGAACAGAGAACGGAATGGGAATCTGCCCGCGCTGCACGGCCCATTTCAAGCAAATGACGGCCGGATGCACACCATGCGCTTTGGCGATATCCACCACGGTTGGCACGGCGATATCCACCACATCATCGGGCGTCATATCGCGTTCTGGGCGGGTGGGGCTGCCGATCGGGCAAAAGCCGATGGGCACAATGTTATGCGCAACCACGTAATCATACAGCTCCCATTGCTGGAAGCAGGGGTGCAGCTCCATTTCGATCAGCGCGGGCTGAATGCGGCAAAGCGGCAGCACGGCTTCCAGCTTGGGGATGGTCATGGAGCTCATGCCGATGTGCCTGACCAGGCCCATATCGTGCAGCCGCTCCATCTGCCGCCAGGTCGCCATGAAGGCATCCACGGAAAACGGCTTGCTGTCGGGGTTGCGGCTGTCGCCGTCGCAGCCCGGGGCGTGGTAGTTGGGAAACGGCCAATGCACAAAGTATGCGTCGATAGACTCAAGCTGCAAGTCCTTGAGCGTTTTTGCGCACGACAGCAGCACATCGCCCTTGCCGTGCATATCATTCCATACCTTGGAGGTAATAAACAGCTCTTCCCGCTTGACGACGCCCTCTGCCAGCGCCTGGGCAAACACCTCGCCGATCAAATCCTCGTTGCCGTATACCGAGGCGCAGTCAAACATGCGGTACCCACAGCGAATCGCGCCCGCCACCGCCTGGGAGACCTGCTGGGGGGTGAACCGGTCGCTGCCAAACGTGCCCATGCCGATACAGGGAATCTGCTCGCCCGTATAAAGCGTTTTCTTGGGTACGGTATCGGGATGGATGAACTCTGTCATGTGAAACCCTTCTTTCCATTCATTCATGCGCCGGAAACCCGGCGTAATTTGTTGCTTACGTAATGGCTAGTCATTCACCAGCATGATTTTGCCGTGCACCTGCGACGGGTCCTTATACAGGGCAAACGCTTTGGCCGCGTCCCGCATCGGGAAGGTGCGGAAGATAAATTCCGGATCAAACCGCAGCGCGCCGGTGGCAAAATAATGTGCGGTCAGCTCCCACTCCCTGCCGGGGAACGGCGCGGAATAGCTCATCCAGCTTCCGGTCAGGCGGAACTCCTTGCGGTTCATGTTTTCCCACTCCCGCGGGGTAAAGCTCAGATCGGTATGCGGGGTGCCGATAAAGCATACGCGCGCCTTATTGCCCGCCAGGGCAAACGCCATGCGCATGGTGACGGGCGAACCGGCTGTTTCAAACACATGATCAAACCCTGCTCCGCCGGTCATCGCCAGCGCCTTCTCCATAAAGCCGTCGGCTTTGGTGTTCACGGTTTCATCCGCGCCCATGCGCCGTGCCAGCGCCAGGCGGCCGTCATCGATATCAAACACAACCAGCTTTTTCGCGCCGAAGATCCGCGCCCACTGCGCCGTAAAGATGCCGATGGTGCCGCAGCCCAGCACCGCCACGGTGCCGCCGCCCGTATATCCGTTTTGCAGCAAGCCGTGTAGCGCAACGGTGGAGGGCTCGAACATGGCGGCCTGCGCGTACGGGATGGACGGATCATATTTCACAGCGTTTTGCGCAGGCAAAACCACATAATCGGCAAAGCTGCCCTGCTGGCGGCTGCCGATGAAGGAATAGTACTTGCACAGAGCAAAGTTGCCCTGCTGGCAATCCTGACAGCGCATACAGGGCAGCAGCGGCGCGCCGCTGACGGTATCGCCCACGGCTACGGAGGTCACACCCTCGCCAACCTCCACCACGTCACCGCTGAACTCATGGCCCAGCACCACAGGGTAGAAGTGCGCGCCGTTGTGCAGTACACGGGGCACATCGCTGCCGCATATTCCCGCAGCGCGGATGTGCACCTTCACCGTACCGGGCGTTACATTGGGCGTTTCCCAGGTGGCGTACCGGAGATCATCGTTTCCATAGAGAACTGCTGCATTCACAGAAATTCGTTTCCTTTCATTGATCGTTCCCGGTCATCATGGGCTCAAGCCGGGTATACAGCTCGCGGTACTGGGCATACCGCGCGTCGTAGATGGGCTGCTTTCCTGCATCCGGTTCATCCATACGGGTGATTTTCACGGTTTTATGACAGGCGCTGGCAAAGGTCTGATACACGCCTGTGCCAACCCCCGCCAGGATAGCCGCGCCCAGCGTGGCGGCCGTATCGCTTGCCGGAACATGGATGGCATGGCCGGTGATATCGGCCTTGATCTGCGTCCACAGGCGGCTGTTGGAGCTACCGCCGACAGAGCGCAGGGTGTGCGCGTATGCCCCGGCATCCTGCGCCACCTCCAGGTTATGGCGCAGGGCAAACCCAACGCCTTCCATCACCGCGCGTATCAGATGCGCGCGCGTCTTTGCATAGTTCAGGCCAAAGAATACGCCGCTTGCGTTGGGGTTCCAAATCGGGCTGCGTTCCCCCGCCATATACGGCAGGAATATCACCCCGTCGCACCCGGCAGGTGCTTGCGCCGCAAGCTCGTCCATCTGCCCGTAGCTAAGCTCCGGGCACATGGTTTCCCTGAGCCACTTCAGCGCGCCGCCGCCGCCGGTGGTTCCGCCTTGCAAAAGCCAGCGGCCGGGAACGACATGGGTTCCCAGAATCAGCCTTGGGTCGGCCGCGTACTGGTCGATGCACAGGCTCATCCCGCCTGCCTGTCCGCCCTGCTCCTGGGTCTGCCCCGGCTCAATCACCCCGGCGCCCAGCGTGCCGCACGCGGCGTCCAGCCCCCCCGCGACCACGGGCGTACCGGCAAGCAGGCCGGTCGCCTTTGCCGCCTGCGGGGTGACCGCGCCGATGACCTGGTGGGAGTCGAATAGCTCCGGCAGCAGCTCCGGCCGAATGCCCAGCGCCTGCGCCACGGACATATCCCATTGCTTGCGCCGCATATCAAAGCAGCATAAGCCGTATCCCTGCGAAACATCCTGGGTGATACGCCCGGTCAGCTGATAGGCAATGAAGCTGTTGGACTGCAAAATCGCCTGCGCGTTTTGATACACCTCGGGGCGGTTGTTCTTGTACCATAAAATCTTGGGAAGCGTATAGCTGGGCTGCACAGGATTGCCGCACAGGGCAAACAGCGCATCCCCGGATACCTTCCCCGTAATTTCTTCACACTCCCGGCGCGCGCGGGTATCTGTCCAGATCGGGGTTTTGCACAGGGGCGCGCCTTGCCCGTCGACCGCGATGGCCGACCAGCTTTGCCCGTCGATACCGATCCCGGCGATATCGCCGGGCTGGATGCCGCTTTGAGAAAGCACCTGCCGCGTTGCTGTGCAAACCGCCTGCCACCAGTCCATAGGGTCTTGCTCCGCCCAGCCCGGCTGCGGGTAATACACGGCATATTCGCGGGTATCCTGCGCGGCCACCCTGCCGTCTTCCAAAAACAGCGCAACCTTGCAGGCAGAGGTTCCAATGTCGATTCCCAGCAAGTAAGCGCTCATGCTATGCGTTCCCGTCGGCGCCGCACAGGCGGATCAAGTCCAATACGCGCATCCGAACGGCCTCACGCCCGGCGGAGAGGTACGCCTTGGGGTCAAACGCGTCGGGCTTTGCCGCGAGCGCCGCCTTGACCCCGTCAGAAAACGCGATGCGAAGCTCTGTCGCATAATTCACCTTACAGATCCCGCGCGCGATACAGGCGCGCACCTGCTCGTGGGGCACACCGCTTGTGCCGTGCAGCACCAGCGGAATCGACACCACCGCGCGGATTTCCTCCAGCCGCCCGATATCCAGCTTCGGCACTCCCTGATACACACCGTGTGCGGTGCCAATCGCTACGGCAAAGCTGGCGATCCCCGTTTCCCGCACAAAGCGCACGGCCTCCTGCGGGTCGGTATACTGGGGCCTGGCCTCGTGGTCGTCTTCCTTGCCGCCGACGGTTCCAAGCTCCGCCTCCACCGGCAAGCCGCCCGCTGCCTCCACCACGCTGCGCGTCAGTGTGATATTGCCTTCCAACGGCAAGGTGGAGCCGTCGATCATCAGGGACGTATATCCCGCCTGCTTGCATTCCACCGCAAGCGCCAGGCTGCTGCCATGATCCAGATGCAGGGCGACCGGAACGCTTACCCGCTGCGCAAGCCTTTCCACCATTCCCGCGAACACGGCGGGCGGCGCATATTTCAGTGTGCCGGACGTGGTTTGCACGATCACCGGCGCGTTCAGCTCCTGTGCAGCAGCCACAACGGCCTGTGCCATTTCCATGTTTTCCACGTTAAAGGCCGCAACGGCATAGCCGCCCTGCTGCGCCTTGTGAAGAAGCTCTCCCGAAGTTACCAAAGGCATAGAATTTCACCTCATAAACGAAACGTTTCCGTTTTGACTATTATATGCGCTGCTATCCTGTATGTCAAGATTATCCATGGGTTTTCAGCCGTTATCCATATCCTATATTTATCCTGCAGATTGTGAATTTTTATGATATTTGGTATACTGATGGAAAGTTTTCATGAATCATTTCTTAAAGCGAGGTAACACATGGCTGCCACAATGAAAGATATCGCCAAAATGACAGGCTTGGGGTTGGCGACGATATCCAAATACCTCAACGGCGGCAAGGTACGCCCGAAAAACCAGAAGCTGATCGACGATGCCGTGCGCGAGCTTCGGTTTGTACCCAACGAGTTCGCCCGCAGCTTGAAAACCCGGCAGAGCCGCACCATCGGCGTGGTAATTCCGGAGCTTGGGAACCAGTTTATTACCTCCATCATCACCACTATGGAGGATTTGCTCCGCCAGCATGATTATGCTGTGATCGTGTGCGACTGCCGCACCGACGCCAAGCGGGAAAAAGACGCCGTTTCCTTTTTAATACACAAGCGCGTGGACGGATTGATCAACATGCCGACCGATACCAGCGGCGAGCACCTAAGACCCGCGCTGGATGCAGGCATCCCGATTGTTTTGGTGGACAGAATCCTAAAATCCTTCAGCGGCAAGGTCAGCGCTGTGGTCGTGGATAATGTGGACGCCGCCGAAAAGGCCGTGCGCCATCTGCTGGAGGAAGGCCATCAGGACATCGGCCTGATATTGGGAAACGAACGGATTTACACCACACAGAAACGCCGCGAGGGATACCTGAACGCCTACGAGGAGTTTCATGCGTCTCCGCGAGAGGAGCTCATCCGCTTCAGCGACTACACCATGGAGGGCGGCTATCGGCAGATGAAAGCGCTGCTGAAGCTACCAGCTCCCCCGACCGCCGTATTTGTCACCAATTACGAGATGACGCTTGGCGCGATGATCGCCCTGAACGAAGCCGGGCTGACCGTACCCGATGATATCTCCCTGATCGGCTTTGATAAGCTGGACCTGTTCGGCGCGATGTTTCCCAACCTGACGCTGGTCAAGCAGCCGCAAAACGCCATCGGCGAATGCGTCGCCCGGCAGCTATTGCATATGCTTTCCAAAACATCGGAGCAGTCCCATTGCCAGATCATCACCCTGTCGGCGCAGCTGCAGGAAGGCAGCAGTGTGAAAAAACGAAATTAACCCTTCCTGTTAAGCCAAAGGCCGCTTCCCGTTGCGGGGAAGCGGCCTTTGCGTATTGGCAGATTAGTCGTAAAGGTTGGGGGCAATGGCGTCGGAATCGATAGTCTCGGCGGTGTAGAACGCACATCCGGTATCGGTGTCCTGCACAGCCTCACCCTTGGCGGCAGCCAGCAAGAGCTGGATCAGCTTTTCACCGATGCCGACGGGGCTCTGGGTGACAGCGCCAAACATCACGCCCGCACGGACAGCCGCCTTGATGACGGTACCGGAGTCGAAGCCCACGGCGATAATCATATCGTCGGTGGAGCCGCAAACGCCCAGCATTTCATTGGCGGTGATGATGCCCTCGGCCGATACCTGGTTGGAGCCGAAGATGGCGATGGTATCCGGCTGGTTGAGCACAACACCGGCTTCGGTGGCGCACAGCTCAGTGGTGGTCTGCGCAGGCACACGTACTTCAATGATTACGTCCGCATCCGCTTCGGCAACCTTATCGGCGGTCGAATCGTTGACGTACTTCTCGTTGCCGACCACGGCCACTTTGATGCCGTCGGCAGCAGCCAGCGCAACGAACTTGTCAATGAAGCCCAGGCCGCGGTTGGTGATGGACTCGGAGGTCGCATCCTGGTTGATTTCGCCTACACGCACAGGAGTCGAGGCCGCAAGAATGCGATCCTTGATCTTGGCATACAGGTTTTCGGCA
>DAIOVG010000138.1:0-7378 GCA_036759125.1 Candidatus Limiplasma sp. | reverse complement strand
CGGCTGCCACTGTCGCGTCATCGGGCACGGCGACAGTCAGCGTGCGCCCGGTGACAGGGCTTGCAGCGGGAACGTATACCGACACATTGACCATTACCGGGGACAACAGTATCTCGCTCAGCGTATCGCTTTCCTTTACCGTCAATGCCGCGCCGACCTATACGGCGACCATTGACCCAACCAGCAAAACCTATACGGCCGCGACTGCCGGGTACGGCACACAAACCGCGCAGGAGTTCACGGTGACCAATACTGGCACAGGCTCACTGACAAACCTGAGCACAGCGCTGACGACCGGAACGAGCTTTGAAATCAGCACTGCGTTATCGTCATCAACAATCGCGGCATCGGGCACGGCGACGGTGAGCGTGCGCCCGGTGACCGGGCTTGCCGCCGGAACGTATACGGATCATCTCGTCATAACAGGAGACAGCGTAGTAACCCTTAGCGCCACCCTGTCATTTACGGTTAACAACCCGTATCAGATCATCAGCGGAGACGGGAGTACCTACCAACAGGGTAGTGCGGAATCAGTACCGATTACGTTAACTGCAAGCGGTCCGATTAGCAGTTTCCTGGGTCTCAATCTGAATGGAATGCCTGTTGACCCCACCAATTATGACGTTCAATCCGGAAGCACGATTGTAACACTACATCAAGATTATCTGGAAACGCTGGATCCGGGCACGTACACACTGACTTTCCTCTATACGGATGGTGAGATAGACGCAAGCTTTGTGCTGCATGAAGCTATGCCCGAAACTGGCGACCGGAGGCCGATGGTTCTCTACGCGGTGTTAGCCCTGATAAGCGGCTTTGCAATCATCTCAGGCTTTAAGCGAATGAAACGTAAAAGGATCTGACATGAATAACATTCGAGTTCATCGGTTATAAAACTAATCTACAAAAAATGGCACGGAATACATGGTTGGTTTATGGCTGATTATAACGTGCCATTTTGATTTTCTCGGAGCTGTTTTCAGTAGCGTGCGGTAAAAATGCAGTTTCTCGCCTGTTTATTCTTTTCTATCCAATAGCCCTGTGCTATACTATAATTTAATACTATCCGTTGTCATTGGGATAGGCGTGTGCGCTGTTTCAGCGCTTAAATCAGTTCCTGAAAGGATACAGACATGCAAATGAATCAACCACACAGCGTTTCGTCAGAACTCCTGCTGGGAGATCAGGCCATTGCACGCGGGGCTTGGGAGGCCGGCGTGCGGGTTGTAACGGCCTATCCCGGCACACCAAGCACGGAAATCACCGAAGCCGCCGCCAAATATCCGGAAATCAACACGCAATGGGCGCCCAATGAAAAAGTCGCCATGGAGGTCGCCTATGGCGCAGCGCTGACCGGGGCTCGCGCGCTTGTATGCATGAAGCATGTAGGGATGAACGTTGCGGCCGACCCGATGTTCACCGCTGCCTATACGGGAATCAACGCCGGATTTGTGATTGCCGTTGCCGATGATCCCGCGATGCACTCAAGCCAAAACGAGCAGGATAGCCGCTATTACGCCCGTGCGGCGCATTTGCCTATCCTTGAGCCGTCCGACAGCCAGGAATGCAAGGATTTCACCAAATACGCCTTTGCGCTCAGTGAAGAGCTTGATACCCCCGTGATTCTTCGCATTACAACGCGCATTGCGCACGCGCGCAGTATTGTCGCAGAAGGTCCACGTGAAGATATTGCCCTGAAACCGTATGAAAAGAATATGGCCAAGTACGTCATGATCCCGGCCATGGCCAGAAAGCGCCATCTGGAAGTAGAGAAACGGGAAATGTCATTCGCCGAAGCCGTAAACGACTCTCCGCTCAATACCGTGGAGCTGCGGGATCCGGCAATCGGCATCATCACCAGCGGCGTTGCCTACCAGTATGTACGTGATGCGCTGCCTGATGCAAGCATCCTCAAGCTTGGCATTGTATATCCCCTGCCGATGCAGACCATCGCGGATTTCGCAAAGCAGGTCAAACGTTTAATCGTCATTGAGGAGCTGGAGGGCCTGATTGAAACCGATATCAAAGCAGCCGGGATCGCCTGCGAAGGCAAAGCGCTCACCGGTATACAGGGCGAGCTGACCGTAGAAACGATCAAGAACGCGGTGCTCGGCACTCCCCTGCCTTTGGTTAGCCAGACCGATCTTCCCGGACGTCCGCCTACGCTGTGTCCGGGATGCCCGCATCGCGGCATCTTCTATGTGCTCAGCAAGCTGAAGATGCGCGTCATGGGCGATATCGGCTGCTACACGCTGGCATCGCTTCCGCCGCTTTCGGCAATGGATGCCTGCCTGTGCATGGGCGCGAGCATCGGTATGGCCAGTGGCGCGGAACGCGCCCAGGGCAAGGAGTTTTCCAAAAAGACCGTCGCCGTGATTGGAGACAGTACCTTTATTCATTCCGGCGTTACCGGTTTGATTGATGCCGTATACGGCAAAGAGGCCATCACAGTGCTGATTCTGGATAACCGCATCACCGGCATGACTGGCCATCAGCATCACCCGGCAACCGGCTTTGATATTCACGGTGATCCCGCACCGATGCTCGATATTGAAGCACTGTGCCGTGCCTGCGGCGTGGAGCATATTGCTGTCGTGGACCCCTTGGATTTGGCGGAGACCAAGCGCGTCATTCTTGAGGAAACGCAGCGCGACGCCGTCAGCGTGATTATTGCGCGCAGAGCATGTGCTCTGATCGATAAAGCCAAGAGACCCATCTATTATACGGATGGCTGTAAAAACTGCGGCGCTTGTCTGAAAGTCGGCTGTCAGGCCATTGAACGCAGAGGCGATCATATTGAAATCAACGCGGCGCTGTGCACCGGCTGCGGCATGTGCTCCCAGGTTTGCCCGTTTGGCGCGATTCAAAAAGGAGGCGACGCGAAATGAGTGAGAAGTGCTTGAATATCGTCATCGTTGGCGTCGGCGGGCAGGGCTCCCTGCTCACCAGCAAGATCCTGGCGGAACTCGCCAAGGCCAAACAGCTGGAGGTCAAGGTCAGTGAGGTACACGGTATGGCGCAGCGCGGCGGCAGCGTGATTACACACGTTCGTTTCGGCAGCGAGGTGTTCGCACCGCTGGTCGCATCCGGCGAAGCGGATTATCTACTGGCCTTTGAACCGCTGGAAGCGGCGCGCTCGCTATCATATCTCAAGCCGGACGGACAGTTGATCGTGAATAACGAGCGTATCTCCCCCATGCCCGTGCTATCCGGCACTGCGATATATCCCGAAGAACCATACCAGTCGCTTCTGGGCTCCACGCAGGCCGTACAAGCGCTGGATGCGCACAAGCTGGCTGTGGAAGCCGGAAGCTTCAAAGCAGTGAATATCGTGCTGCTGGGTGTGCTGAGCAAGCATCTGGATTTCACCGAGCAGGACTGGACCAACGCGATTACAGCTTGCGTGCCTCCCCGGACGCTGGAAATTAACATCAAGGCCTTCAAGGCCGGGCGTGATAGTAAATAAATCTCCTGAAACGAGTGTGAACGTACGATGCAGCATATAATCTGGAATCCGACGATGGAGTGCATGCCCAGGGAACAGCTGCGTGCATTTCAGGACAGCCGCCTTCGTGATGTGGTGCGAAGGGTATATGAGAGTGTTCCGTTCTACAGGCGGAAAATGCAGGAACGCGGACTGACGCCAAATGATATTCACGGCGTTGATGACATTGAACTGCTCCCGTTCACCGAGAAGCAGGATCTTCGCGACCACTACCCCTTTGGAATGTTTGCGGTACCGATCAGTGAAATCGTGCGCGTTCACGCGTCCAGCGGCACTACAGGTAAGCCGACGGTCGTTGGCTACACCAGCGGCGATATCGACCGCTGGACGGAGCTGATGGCCCGCAGTATGTACTGCGCAGGCGTTGCCAAGGGTGATATCGTACAGGTAGCCTACGGCTATGGCCTGTTTACAGGCGGGCTTGGCGCTCACTACGGTGCGGAACGGGTTGGCGCAGTCGTTGTGCCCATCAGCGGAGGCAATACCACGCGCCAGCTGATGCTCCTGCAGGATTTTGGCGCGACCGCGCTGTGCTGTACGCCTTCCTACGCGCTTAACCTTGCCGAAGCGCTGGAACACGACGGCGTTACGGAGACCAAGCTCAAAGTCGGCATTTTCGGCGCGGAACCCTGGACCGAGGGGATGCGCGAGAAGATCGAAAATATGCTGCACATTAACGCGCTGAATATTTACGGCCTGAGCGAAGTGATGGGCCCCGGCGTATCCATGGAGTGCATGATGAAAAACGGCATGCACATTTGGGAGGATCATTTCCTGCCGGAAATTATCGGACCCGATGATAAGGGTCTCCCCTATGGCAGCCAGGGCGATTTGACGTTTACAACCCTTTCCAAGCATGGCATGCCGCTGCTTCGCTACCGTACACACGACCTATGCACCCTGACGGACGAGCTCTGCGCCTGCGGGCGTACGCATGTGCGTATGGGCCGTATCATGGGCCGCACCGACGATATGCTCATCATCCGCGGGGTGAACGTATTCCCGTCGCAGATAGAGCACGCACTTTTGCAGGTAGCGGGCGTTGAGCCGCAGTACCAGATTATGGTCGACCGGGAAAATCTGCTCGATACCATGGAAATTCATGTCGAGCTATCGCCGGAAAACATGAGCGATACCGTGCGGGAACTGGAAGCGCTGGAACGAAGAATTGCAAATTCCGTAGCCGCACATGCGCTGGTATCGGCTAAAATCAAGCTTTGTCAACCCGGCTCATTGCCGCGCAGCGAGGGCAAGGCCAAGCGCGTTATAGACAACCGCAAACTGTAAATGCTATAATTCAGTCATGGAGGCGGACCGCATGTTTGTCAAGCAAATCTCCGTATTTTTGGAAAACAGGGCCGGAAGCCTGGCCGGAGTTACCCGCCTACTGGGTAAAAACAGCTTTGATTTGATGTCTCTGTCCATCGCGGATACGACCGATTTCGGTATTTTGCGTGGCATTGTGGCAGATGTTAAGGGCGCACAAGCGCTGCTGACGGAGGCTGGCTACTCTGTGAAAGTGTCCGATGTGCTCTGTGTCAGTGTACCGGATCATCCAGGCGCGCTGGCAGGTGTACTGTCCATCCTGTCCGATCACGGAATTGGTATGGAGTACCTGTATTCATTTTTCCGCAGCCATGGAGACCATGCACTGATCATTATTCGTGTGGATAAGCCGGAGGAAGGCATGAAAGCCCTTGCGCAAGCGGGCATCCGAATGCTTTCACAGGAAGATCTGCAGTCGGTTTGATCACTGCCGCAACATTCTACAAGAGAGGCAGTCCGGCGTATTTCTGGTAAACAGTCAAACGCTATGGAGTGCCGACTTGGGAGGAAGAAACTACGTGTATCGTCATAACCGGATCACCATTGATCTTGAAGCAATTCGGCACAACTACCGTCTGATGGCGGATTATCTGCCAAAACCTACGCGTGTGATGGCGGTTGTGAAAGCCAACGCCTACGGGCACGGCATACTGGAGGTCGCCAAAACCGTGACCGACGCTGGTTGTACGGACCTTGCCGTCGCCATTCCCGAAGAGGGCATCGCCCTGCGCGAGAGCGGACTCATGGACGTGAATATCCTCGTTATGGGTGCGGTCAATGAACGCAGCATCGAACCATGCATCCAAAACGGCTTAGCCATGACCGTGTTCGATCCCGAAACGGTCTTGGCTATACAGTCGCAAGCGGAGCACATGGGTAAAACCGCGCATATTCATATCAAGCTGGATACCGGCATGGGTCGCATCGGTCTTCGAACGCTGGACGAGGCAATGGAGTTGGCGGAAACACTGCAAAAGACAACGAATGTGCACGCAGACGGCATCTATACACACTTTGCCGATGCAGATCACGTGTCAGACTGCGGCGGACTTTGCGCCTACTCGCAAAGCCAGCTGAGTTTGTTCAATGACCTGCGCGCTTGCTTTGATCCTTCCATACCCGTGCATGCATCCAACAGCGCGATGAGTTTGGTATCACCCGACGCAAATTTTTCCATGGTGCGCGAGGGAATCTCGCTATACGGATACCCGCCGGTCACAACAGAGCTGCCCTTTCGCCACGCGATGCAATGGGAAGCCGAGATTGTGCACATCAAGCAAATCGAGGCGGGTTGCTCCATCGGCTATGGCTGTTCATTTACCTCGCAGTCGCCTATGACAATTGCGACCATTGCCGTAGGCTATGGCGACGGGTACCATCGCTCGGCAGGCAACCGGGGCGAGGTGCTGCTCAAGGGCAAGCGCGCGCGTATCGTAGGCCGTGTCTGCATGGACCAGATCATGGTGGATGTAACGCATATTCCGGATGTGAAAAAGGGCGATATCGCCGTACTCATCGGCAGTCAGCTGAATGGTTTCATCGGTGCTGATGAGTTAGCCGAATGGAACTCAACCATCAGTTATGAGGTGCTGTTGAGCATCACAACACGCGTTGCACGCGAATATAGTCCCGCACAATAAAAAAACGCGCTCACAAAGGAGATCGAATCAATGGCAACAAAACCGATTAAATCTGTCGTCAAGCCCTATCTGCGCGGAACGTGGAACGGGAAAGACGCCAAAACCAAAGGGCTGCGGATGATATTAAGCATCCTGTTCATTTCATTTCTGTATTTGCTGCTGGGTGTGCTTCTGAGCTTCGATTCTCTGGCGCTGCGGGCCGGAACCTCGGTGATTATCGTCGCATTTGCGTCTCTGTATATGTATTTTCAGGGGGCCAACAGCGGCGAAGCGGATACGGCATTTGGCGAAATCATGTACCAGCATGAGCAGGAAGGCAGAACTGTCGTCTCCAGTGACCGTGAACGCTGTTTCCACCCTGCGAAGGGATTTTACAGCGTTATGATCGCAGTCATCCCCTATCTGATCATCACGCTGGTGTTTGCCGTAATCGCGAAGCCTGTCACCTATACGCTTGGCGTTCTGCCTGCCTGGCTGGAAGCTCCCTCGCAGCAGACGCATGTGGGAGAAGCGCTTGCTTACTATAATATGCAGAGTACGGATATGTTTATGTCCATCCTCCGTATTATCGTTCGTGCGATAACCATGCCGTTTATCAACGTCACGCTACTGCTGGGAACACAGGGTGTGCTCTGGGGCGAGCGCCTTGCGCCAATCTGGGTGATGATCGCGCCTCTAGCGTATGGCTTTGGGTACATGCAGGGACCCAAGCTGCGAATCAAAATCAATACGGGAATTGCGATTGGACTGCGCAACAAGCGCCGCAAGCAAAACAAGGAACGCAAAGCGCGCAATAATGCCAAGAAACCTGAACAGCTCATTTAAATGCCGATGCGAATCATTGCAGGCATGGCCCGGGGCCGTACCCTTCTAGCTCCCAAAGGGTTGAACACAAGGCCGACACAAG
>DAIOVG010000137.1:0-7411 GCA_036759125.1 Candidatus Limiplasma sp. | reverse complement strand
CCAGATCGACCCCCGCCTGCCGCTCCAGCGGCAGAATACCGTCCACGCCCGCGTCGATCAGCCAGTCGATCATCGAGCTGATATCGCCGTCCGAATCCATAAAGCACTTTGTGCCGAACTTCTTCACCTCGGGGATCAGGCGCTTGTAGTAGGGCAGCATGAACTCGGTAAACATTTCCCGCGAGATCATCGGGCCGAGATTGTAGCTCATGTCCTCGGCAATGGTCATAAAATCGGCCTGCAGAATTTCGCCCAGCTGGTTGATGATCTTGATCTGCCAGGCGACCAGATCCTCGCAGATGCGGTGGCGCAGTTTGGGCTCGTCGTAAAACGAGTAGAGGTTGCGTTCATCGCCAAACAGCTCGCGGGGAAACCAGAAAAAGCCGTTGACCGTATACCACACCACCGTGTCGCCGCGCGCATGCTCGGCCTGAATGGCCTTGATTTTGGGCATCATCAGCTCCACGGCGTTCTCCGGCAGGATATACGGGCGAATCCGCTCGTAATCGGCCTCGGTTTGAATCATGCTGCCGGTGGCCGGGGGCTTGGGGCCCACGGGCGTATAGTGGCTGAACCAGAACTGCGCCATATGATCCAGCTGAAAATAGTCCAAAAGCGCAAGATCGCTTTTGGGCTTGGGCATGCCGCTTTGCATCCACTCATCCAGGGTTTTGTCCCACCAGATGGCCCATTCAAACACAGGGCAGCGGTCTACGCTTGGGTCGCCCGCAAGCACCTTATGAAAGCGTTCGCGTGTCGTCATGCTTTGCTCCTTGGCCGTTCCTCCCATTCCGGACGGGGTATCGGGCTGATGGGAGCGCGGACAGAAATGGGTTGAGCCGCGCCGCCTATCGTCTGCAACGGGAACTTTTCGCTTGTCATTATCATGTCGGGCCGCAGAGAATGCCTGATATTCCGTGTCCAGCGCGCCCAACACAACCAGTCAACTCACAATACCACGATCATTCCGGCGCAACAATACAACAATCCTACGAACGAACCGCAAGAATTCACGGTTCGCCCGCAGCGGCGCGGTATGGAAAACCTGTACGGTTTCGGAACAAAACCAATTGGGTATCCGTTCTATCAATAGACCGCGCGAATGCACGTTCATACGAAATCCAAATGAAGCGAGGATGATGATTCATGAAACATAACGGCAAGCCCCTGGCAACTCTATTGGCCGTCCTTATGCTTTTGCTGTTTACCCTCACCGCAGGCAGCGCGCAGGATGCCGCGCCTGCCGATATGCTGGCCGCGTACCGCGCCGTTGCGCTGGGCGAGCAGAGCTACCTGCAGGTCGATCCCTATGAAGAAACGCAGACCGAAGCCACCTTGACTCCGGACATCGCCCAGTGGTATGGCTACCTGTTTGAGATTCCCAAGCGGTTTGATGCCTTTGCCGTCACCGATCTGGACAAGGATGGCAGTCCCGAGCTGCTGTTGAGGCTCAGCGACGATTTCGGGTTTGAGCTCCTGCGCTACATCAATGGCACGGTATACGGCTACCCCTTTGTATACCGGGCGATGGAGGCGATCACAACAGACGGCGAAATTCACGCTGACAGCGGAGCCTCCAACTTTGGCTGGTATACGCTGACGTTTACCGACAGCACAGTTGAACCCGCACTGATCTGCTGGGCCACGGATGAGGATGCAGACCATATACAGTATTACATCGGCGATGCCGAGGTGAGCGGCGAGGCGTTCCAAGAGCTCAACGACAGCCTGTGGAGCAAGCCCATGATTGCATGGACGGACTTCACCCCCGAAGCGCTGGCCGCCCTGGGCGCAAACTAAGCAACGCATGATGAAAAACGCCCTGCATCCATCAGGATGCAGGGCGTTTTGTTTGTTTTGAATGTCAGCCGATCACAACGATCTCGGTATCGGTGAACTTGGCGAAGAGCTTCATGTCCTCGGCGGTCAGCGCGGTGGAAACCACCGTGTGATGGCCGCCGCCCGCTTCGATCCAAGCTTTTGCGCCTTCGGCGAAGCTGGGCTTGATCTTCCACATGATCTGGCCCACGGGGAGCTTGGGCATGGGCTTGGGCTGGGCGATCAGCTCGATATTGGCGACCACCAGGCGGAAGTGCGTGCCCAGGTCGATCATGCAAACGGCGATACCCTCGCCCTGCACGCCGCCAAAGGTGAGGCGGGCTGGGTCGGCCTTGCCGCCGATGCCCAGCGGGTGAACCTCAATGGCGGGCTTGGTGGCCGCAAACGAGGGAGAAACCTCCAGCATGTGCGCGCCAAGCACCAGCTCGTCGGCCATGTCGTAGGTGTAGTCTTCCATAAAGCCGGTCGCGCCTTTGCGGCCCTCGGCCATTTTCCACATTACGGCGTTCATGGCGCTGGTTTTGTAGTCGCCCTCGCCGCCGAAGCCGATGCCCTTGCCCTGCATACGCTGGGTGGCGAGGCCCGGCAGCTGTTCCATGCCGTACAGGTCTTCAAAGGTGTCGGTATACGCGCCCACGCCGTGCTTTTGCACAAAGGTGTCCAGGGCGATTTCGTAACGGGCCTGTTCCTTCACGGCGTCGAGGTTCTCGGTTTTAAACGTATAGGCCTCGCGGTACTCGGCAAGCTTGGCATCCAGCTGGGCGTCGGTCACGGCGTTTTTCAGGGCGACCAGATCGCCGATGCCGTAGTAGTTCACTTCCCAGCCGTAGCGGATCTGGCTTTCCACGCGGTCGCCGTCGGTGACGGCCACCTGGCGCATGTTGGAGCCGAACATGGCTACCTTCAGGTTGCGGGAGAAATCCAGCGCCTTGGCGATCTGGGCAAACTGCTTGAGCTGGTTTAGAACCTTCTCGCTTTGATAGTAGCCGACCACGATCTGGCGCTTCACACCCAGACGGGTGCAGATGAACCCATATTCGCGGTCGCCGTGGGCGGCCTGGTTGAGGTTCATGAAGTCCATGTCGATGGAATCATACGGCAGGCGCTCGTTGGCCTGGGTATGCAGGTGGCACAGAGGCTTGTTCAAAATCTGCAGGCCCTTGATCCACATTTTGGCGGGTGAGAAGGTGTGCATCCAGGTGATGACGCCCACACAATCCGCATCGGCGGAGGCTTCCTGCATCACAGCGACGCAGCCTTCGGAATTGAGAACCGTCGGCTTCCATACGATCTCGGTCACATCGCCGAGCTTTTCATTGAGGAACGAAACCATTTGCTTGGTGTCCTTGGCGACCTGCTTGAGGGTTTCCTCGCCGTACAGGTCCTGGCTGCCGGTGATAAAGTAGAGCTTTTTCATGTTAGTGTTTTCCTCCCTGGCCGTAATATGCGTTTTTTCCATGCTTGCGCAGGTAATGCTTGTCCAACAGGTACTGGTCGGCGCGCGGAACCTCCGGGTTGATGGCCTCGGTGAGTATCGCCATTCTGGCGACCTGCTCAAGCACCGCGGCGTGGTACACCGCCTCGTCGGCGTCCTTGCCCCAGGTGAAGGGGGCGTGGTTTTTCACCAGAATGCCGGGGGTGGCCATGACCTCGGTTCCCCGCAGGGTTTCGATGATCACCAGTCCGGTGTTCTTTTCGTAGGCGGTTTCGATTTCTTCCTGGGTCAGCGCCCGCGCACAGGGCACGTCGCCGTGAAAATAATCCGCGTGCGTGGTGCCGTAGGCCGGCACGGCGCGCCCCGCCTGGGCAAAGGCCGTAGCGTGGGTGGAGTGGGTGTGCACAATGCCCCCGATCTCCGGAAACGCCTTGTAGAGCTCGATGTGCGTAGGCGTATCGGAGGACGGTTTCAGGGTTCCGTCCACCACGTGGCCGTCCAGATCGACGACGACCATATCGTCGGCCGTCATGCCATCGTAGCTAACGCCGCTGGGCTTGATGAGGACCAGGCCCTTTTCACGGTCGATGCCCGATACGTTCCCCCAGGTGAACAGCACCAGCCCGTGCTTGACCAAATCCAGATTCGCTTTGCAAACTGCCTGCTTTAAATGCTTGAGCATGGTTATCCCTCCACGGCGGCACGTTCCGCCTTGAGCGCGGTTTCAAACTGCTTGAGGTACTCGGCAAAGCCCTTCACGCCCTCCGCCTCAGGCGCGAGGGTGGAGCGCTTGGCGTCGTGGAATACCTTGTTTTCCAGGTACGCGTCCAGCGTTTCGCCCGCTTCCTTCTGCACGCGGTAGGCCGCGAGCACCGCCATGCCGTACGCGCCGCCCTCGCCAGCGGTTTCCATCACCGATACCGGGGTGTTCAGCGCGTTGGCCAGGTACTGCTGCCCGACCTTGGGCGCCTTGAAGAACCCGCCGTGGCCGGTGATGCGATCGATGGCGACCTTTTCATCCGTCAGGATGCGCATGCCGATGGCAAGCGACGAAACCGCCGCGTACAGCTGTGCCTTGAGGAAGTTGGGCAGGGTGAAGGTGGAATCCGCGCCGCGCATGACCAGCGGCTTGCCCGCCTCAAAGCCCGTGATGTGCTCGCCGGACAGGTAGTTGACCACCACCATGCCGCCGCAATCGGCATCGCCCAAAAGGCTCAGCTCGTAAAGCTTGTCGTAGATTTTCTTGATGTTCACATTCAGGCCGAAGGCCTGCAAAAGCTCCTGATAGGTATCCGCCCAGGCGTTGAGGTCCGAGGTGCAGTTGGCGCAGTGCACCATGGCCACAGGCTTGCCAGAGGGCGTGGCCACCATGTCGATCTGCTCGTAGGCGCGGGAGAGGGGCTTTTCCAGCACCGTCATCGAAAAGATGGACGTACCTGCCGAAACATTGCCCGTGCGCGCGGCCACGCTGTTGGTGGCGACCATGCCGGTGCCCGCATCGCCCTCTGGCGGCGCAACGGGAATGCCGGGCTTGATCCGGCCGCTGGGGTCCAGGCGCTTAGCGCCTTCCACGGTCAGCGTTCCGGCGTCCTCGCCCGCCATGCGCACGGCGGGGAGCAGGTCGATCACCTTCCAGGGCAGATCGTACTTTGCTACCAGTGCGTCAAACTGTGCGAGGTTCTTTTCGCTGTACTCAAAGCCGTCCAGCGGGAACATGCCGCTGGCTTCGCCCACACCGATGACGAACTGGTCCGTCAACATGTGGTGGATATAGCCTTCCAGCGTGTTGATGTGGTGAATGTCCTTGACGTGCGCCTCTTTCTGGAGCACCGCGTGATATAAATGCGCGATGGACCAGCGCTGGGGGATATTGCACTCAAACAGCTCCGAAAGCTCGGCGCTTGCCACCTGGGTAAAGGTGTTGCGCCAGGTGCGAAACGGTGTAAGCAGCGTGCCGTTTTGGTCAAACGGCAGATAGCCGTGCATCATCGCCGAAACGCCCAGACCCGCGATCTCCACGGATTTGTCCAGGCTGTCCAGAAGCTCTTTCACGGCGGCGCGGATGCCGTCCCACGCCTCTTCCAGCGGGTAGGTCCAAACGCCGTTTTCAAAGCGGTTATCCCAGGTAAAGCCGCCCTGCGCCACAGGCTTGTTCTGCCCGTCGATCAACACGGCTTTGATTCGCGTCGAACCCAGCTCAATACCAAGATAGGTTTTTAGTTTCTCCATGCCGTTTCCCCTTCAATCAAATTTCTCTGCCTATATTATACGCTATTTCCGTGCAGCGGCAAAGACTGTTCTTTGCTCTGCGTGCGGCAATTTTTGCCGTTGACCATGGTCATTCCTTACCAATGCCCTGCCGGGCCTGCGCTAAAAGGCAGCTACAATCGCGCCGACGCATCGGCATCGGCACACAAAACAGCGTGCCGATCACGCCGCCAGCGCCGCCCAAGGGCGGCGTAGTACGATTGTACCTGAGCCGAACACGCAAAAAAAGATACGCCTTTCCCCAATTGGTTGAGTATCTTATGGGGGTTTTGGTTCAGTACTGCTCCGCCATATGAAATGTGGAAATATTTCCGATCCATGGTCGATATATTACGAAGGATCGGCCTTACGGAAATCCCGGGGGGAGAGGTTGACGTATTTTTTAAACAGATAGCTGAAATAATGCGGATCGTTATAACCGATGGCCGCGGCAACATCGGAGGTGCGCATCTGCTTGTCGCGCAGGAGCTCCTTGGCCTTCTCGATGCGAAGCGAGGTGATGTATTCGGTAAAGGTCAGGCCCGTTTCCTGCGAAAACACCGTACAGAAGTGGTTATTGGAAAGCGCCACCTCGTCGGCCACCTGCCGCAGGGTAAGTTCGGGGTTTTGGTAATGCTCGCCGATATAGGCCTTGGCCTTGCGCAGCACCACGCCGTAGCGGGCCGAGCCCTGGTCGTCCCGGTATTCCAGCGCCTTTTCGATGACCTCTTTGGCCAGGGCAAAGGTCTCGTCCACGCTGATGGTGACGGTTTTCTTTTGCTCGTTTTGGAACGCGGCGGGGATGACCTCCTGGGGGACGCCTCCGCAGTCGCGCACAATGCGGCTTGCCACCAGCACAACATCCACAAACAGGTAGTTGATCATCAGCTTGCTCTTGGCCGCGGTCGGACCCATTTCCGCCAGGCATTCGGCAAGGATATCTGCGGCGTCCACACGGCTGGCGTGGCGAAGCCTGTCGTATATCCTGGGCATTTTCACGTCCATCAGCGAAAGGCTTTCGGCGGGGGCGATGTCGAGCATACCTAAAATTCGGCGGCTCCGGTTGACTTCCTCGGAGGCGGCCATCTGCGAAAGCAGCGAGCCCGCGTCCCGGTAGGAGGCCGGAACATCGGCAAGCGTCCGCACCGTGGTGCCGATGGTCAGCAGGGGTTTTAAATCGGTGTTGCGCTCAATATCGTAGCGCACCGACTGGGCTAGCCCGTAGGCGCGCTCCTCCACGTCGGCATCGTCGTCGCCCATGACCAAGAGTGCAAAGCGCCCAAGCAGCCGGCACATCAGCACAGCGCCGCCGGAGCTTTTCACCAGGCGCAGCACCACGCTTTCGGCGGAGTGCAGGTCCTCGGCGGCATTATCCTCGCTGCCCGGATCGATAATCATAACCAGGTACCGCTTGGCGGTAATACCCGCGTGCAGCACCCGCGCGCGCTCAAGGATTTCCTCGGAAGGAATACCCGATAGCAGATCGCTTAAAAGCTTTTGTTTCAAAAGCTCGTTGGAGGAGGCCAGCTGGTCTCTGTACATGCGCAGGTTTGCCTGCTGCTGTTTTTCGGCGCGGATCTCCTCGCCGATGCGGGTCAGCACCCGCTTGAGCTCCTGCACGCTGACGGGCTTCAAAAGATACTCCCGCACGCCGATGGAAATGGCCTCTCTGGCGTAGGCAAAGTCGTCGTACCCGGAAATGATAATGATGGACAGCCACGGCATGCTGGCCCTGAGGGAGCGGCAAAGCTCCAGCCCGTCGATGAACGGCATGCGGATGTCGGTAATCAGGATATCGGGCTTGATATCCTGCAGCATGGAGAGCGCCATTTCACCGTCCGGCGCTTCGCCCACCAGGGAAAAATCGGTCTCGTCCCACGGAAAATTATT
>DAIOVG010000136.1:2811-7430 GCA_036759125.1 Candidatus Limiplasma sp. | reverse complement strand
CCTACGCCCGCCGTGCAGCAGCAGCACCGCCAACGGCAGCCGGCCAGCAGCAGCAAAGCCAGACGCCATACCAGCGCCCCAACCCCTACGCAAAGCCCCAGCAGCCGACGCAGCAAAACCCCTACGCGCAGCGCCAGCCGTTCGCCTCGCCGCAGGAGCCCGCCGCACGCAACCCCTATGCAAGGCCCCAGCAGCAGGCGCCAGGCGCGGACCGGGACAATCAACAATCCCCGCGCACCGGCCGCAGGTCCGACCGCTACCATAACGACGGCGACGACAACGCCTGATTGATCCGGTCGCAACCTTCTTCCCGTCACTCGCTGATAAACCGCATTGGCCGCGCAGTCCGCGCGGCCAATTGCGCAGTATAAGGCATTCAACCGTGAATTGAACGCTCAGTTTTGTTGAAACTCAACTACCGCTTGCTGTATTTTCGCTTTGTCCTGCCCTATGCTTTCCTTGCGGGAGGGAGGGCAAGGCCTTCTCCGCAGAAAGGGAGGAGGCAAGCGTGAACTGGCTTCGTAAAATCCTCGCATGGCGGCCCAGGAAACGCAAACGCGATTCCAGACACGATCGTCGCATAGGCCCGTTCAATCGCTCACAGGAAGCGAGCTGGGCCGAACTGGATCGCCTGAAAGCAAGCGCATTTTGGAATCAATACACGGGAATAAAGTAGGAGGTAACATCATGTTTGATATGCAGCACGTTGCAAAAACCATATCCAACCTGCGAAAGCAAAGCAATCTGACCCAGATGGAGCTGGCCGATAAGCTGGGCATTAGCTTCCAGGCCGTCAGCAACTGGGAGCGCGGGCAGACCATGCCCGACATTGCCAAATTATCGGAGCTTTCCGAGATTTTCGGCGTCAGCATCGACGATCTGCTGGGCAACGGCAAGAGCACGAAGGTCGTGGAAAAGCTCATCCATGAAGAGCCGATGGACGAGGACCTTTCCACAGAGGACTTCCTGGATGTCGCGCCCCTGGTGAAGCCCATGCAGGCGGAAAAGCTGTTTGAAAGCGTGCGGGAAAAGCTTTCCATGAAGGAGCTGATTCTGGCCGCGCCGTTCCTGCACGAAAAAACCCTCGATGCCATGGCCATAGACGCGGCCAGGCGTGAAAAAAGCTTCGCCAGCATGATCGGGCTTCTGCCCTTCATCAGCCGCGACGCCATCGACCAATGCCTGCAGTTTGTGATACAGGACGGCATCGAAATCAAAAAGCTCATCATGGCCGCGCCGTTCCTGGGCAAGAAAAACGTCACCGATCTGGCCGATAAAATCCTGGAAAAGGGCACTATCAAGGATCTCATCGCCCTCGCGCCTTTCATGAAGAAAAAGAAGATCACGGAAATCGCGATGCAATTCGCCCAGAAGGAAGGGTTTACCGGCATCCTGCCCCTGCTGCCCTTCATGGATAAGGACGAGCTGAACACCATGTTCCAGCACGGCGGAGACGACGAGGAATAGCCCCGCGTCGCGAAGTATCAATCCTCCCCCCTATTCTCCTGCAGCTATGCGCCCATACCGGCGCGCTGTGGAAAGAAGGCCCTATGCCCAAGGATCTGTTCGCACAGTACCCACGGCTTCAGTCGGAACGGCTGATCCTGCGCAAGCTCGAGCCCGAGGATGCGCAGGATCTGTTTGCCATCTATTCCGACGAAACACTGTTCCGCTATACGCCCGGAAGCCCGCGGAAAACATTGGCGGCGGTGCAGAGCATGATCGGGCATTTCGCCCGTGATTTTACCAAGCGCAAAACGCTGTTTCTGGGCATCTGCCTCCGCTCCCGGCCGGAAAATGTTGTGGGCATTGCCGAGATGTTCGATTTCGACAGCAAGGTTAGCGCCGTCACAATCGGCTACCGGCTGCATGCGGATTTCTGGGGCATGGGCATCGCCACCGAGGCCGTGCGGATGATGGCGGACTACCTGCTCAACGCTATCGGCATTGCCCGCATACAGGCGTTCGTCATGCCGGAGAACACGCGCTCGCACGCGGTGCTCCTTCGAAACGGCTTCCAAAAGGAGGGCACCATCCGCCAGGGGTATGTGTGGACAGGCAGAGGCGTCGTAGACCTGACGGTGTACAGCCTGCTCCACACCGATGCCCGGTAGCCGTGCCGCCTGGTTGTCCCCGTGGCGAATATTTCAGGGCAAATACGTTCATCACCCAAGGAAGCGCAACAGCGCTTCTTTTTGATGAAACGCAGGCAAGCTACGCATCGCACAGCGGATACCGGCCGCATCAATCTCCGCACTCTTCTGCACCAAAAGTCCCATCACGCTATTGACAACCGAACATATGTTCGCTAATATAATCATGTATTTCACCGTTGCCAATTGTACCTATCGATCCGATGTTCTTTGCGCAGGCAGCCGCCCTGCCGTATCCCCCGCCATATACCCTATAGCAAACTGCCCGGAACCGGCAGCTGCGCCGTGTTCAGGGCTTTGGTTATGCGCTGCGGCGTTGCCACGCACAACCGGCAGCCATCAACTTCCTTGCGTTAGGAGTGTTCCATGCCCCGCTGCAATGTTTTGATAAAGGCCTCCATCTGCTCCCATGCTTCCTTGGGCAGGTCCACCAGGCTGCACAGAAAGGCTTTCATAAAGGCATTGTCGCCGTCCAGAATGCGCATCAGCTTTTCCGCTTCGGCTTCCTTGCGGCACTCCGCCATCTCGCCTTCGCCGGTCTTCAGCCATGCGTAGCTCACCGCGCACTCTCTGCAGATCAGCCGCAGGATCGCCTCTGAGGGCAATACGCGGCCAGTTTCCCACGAAGCGATGATATCGCGGGTCACACCGATGAACTCGGCAAACTGCCGCTGGGTCAGGTTCATGTTTTTTCGGATTCTTTTCAGCCGTTCCTGCACACTGTCCACCTCCGTTTGCACCATTGTAACACAAAGAAATGTGTAGGTCTACACATATTATGGACTTAATGGTGTTGACATACACAATATCATCTGTTATTATGTGTTCACATACACACTGTGAGACTTTTATCGGTCTTGCGGTACACATCAAGGAGGCCGTCATGATACTTCGATCAAAGGCAAACCCAATCCGCCAGGCCAGGGCACAGCGAAAAGCCATCCGCAAAGCCGCCGCATTACCCCCAGGGCAGCAGTCTCTTGCCGCAATATACGCTCTTGGCATCCGCGACGGCCTGCAGATCGCCGCCGATATCCGCAAAAAAACTTGCCAAGCCGGGGAGGATGCGTCATGACCGATTCCGCCGACCGCACCCAGCTTGCCAAGCACTGGCTGTCCGACTACCGCGACCTGTGCAGCCGCCGCGACGCGCTGGTCCATGAGCTGGACAGCCTCCGCGCCGCCACCACGCGCGCTACCAGCCATCTCAGCCAGGCGCATATCCAGCGCCTGCCGGCGCACGGCAGCTTTGAAGAGCGCTCCCTGGAGCTCATCGAAGCCCAGAACCGCCTCAAAACCCTGATCGAACACATCGCCGAGTCTCTGGCCGTTCGCCTGACCCTGATCGAGCAGCTTCAGGACGAACGCCACCGCCTTGTCCTCACCCTGCGCTACATCAACGGTCTTCCCTGGTTCAAGGTCGAGCACGCCATGCACTACGAACGCCGCCAGGTGTTCTACTTCCACGCAGAAGCCCTGAAGGAAGTCGCGCGCCTGATGGAGGACGGGGTGAACGCCGGATACGCTTCGGGCTATGCGATCCACTCGGCTATATAGTCGCACATTTCTTTTCCGTTCATGTGGCTCGTAAACATTCCAGCTCCGATTCTGCCGCCGCCGCGCAGCCGCGCCATACAGGGTGCATTCTCTGTCGTTGCCCAATCCCCGCGGGAGGGCAACACCTCCGCAACCTGAATCAGGCCGTACGATCACGCGGCCACTTGCTCCCAATATTCATTGCTGTAGGACACGATTCAGGTTTATTTCACGATATCATACTTCACCATGCATTCGTCGCAGGTGAAATAGGTGATGTGATCATGCTCTCCGGTTTGCTCATCCACAACGTGGCCCTTTCCGCAAGGGCACTTGTAATACTGCATAAAGCCGCTCCCATCGCTGCGCGGCACCATCTTCTCCGAATAGAAGTTCCTGAGGTGCTCGGCAATCGGCTCGTCCACCTGTTCCAGCTGATCCAGCGTGATCCCGGTTTTATCCATATCCCTTCCCCTCTTTCCCAAAGGCTTTTCTCCTATTATACCCGCATCCCGCAGCCTCTAAACGGCTTCCCAAACGGCAGCAAGCCGACAGGGAGAACGCCCACCCACTTCACAATCAAAAACCGCCCCCAATTCAAGAGGGCGGCTTCAAAAGGTTGAGTTTGATCGTTCGTAAGCGATACCCACCGCCATCTCGCAGTTGACAAAGTAGATTGCGTTTTTTCAATTCTCAACGCCCAGTATTCGCATCCAGCTGCTTCAAAAGGTATGAGATGCTAGGAAACAAGAGTGGCAAGGGGCTGAGCTTACTGTATTCGTAAGTGATGCCCCTTGCCATCTCGCAGTTGACAAAGTAGATTGCGTTTTTAATTCTCAACGCCCAGTATTCACATCCAGATGCTCCAAAAAGTGTGAGATGCTAGGAAACAAGAGTGGCAAGGGGCTGAGCTTACTGTATTCGTAAGTG
>DAIOVG010000136.1:0-2711 GCA_036759125.1 Candidatus Limiplasma sp. | reverse complement strand
GACAAAGTAGATTGCGTTTTTAATTCTCAACGCCCAGTATTCACATCCAGATGCTTCAAAAAGTGTGAGATGCGAGGAAACAAGAGTGGCAAGGGGCTGAGCTTACTCGTTCGTAAGTGATGCCGACTGCCATCTCGCAGTTGACAAAGCAGATTGCGCTTTTTCAAGCATCTGGGAGCTCGGCGTTGTGCCAGACATTCTGCACATCGTCATTCTCGTCGAGCATATCGAGCATCTTCTGGATTTTCACGGCGTTTTCGGCATCGGGCGTGACGTAGTTCTGGGGGATCATCGAAAGCTCGGCGGACACAAATTCCATGCCACCGGCCTCCAGGGCCTCACGCACGGCGGAAAAGGCCGTGGGATCGGTGGTGATCTCAAAGGCCTCGTCCTCGGCAAGCACGTCCTCGGCACCGGCTTCGAGCGCCGCCATCATGACCTCGTCCTCGTCCATGTCCTTGGTGCGCTCCAGAACCAGCACGCCCTTTTTATCGAACATGAAGCCCACGGAGCCGGTAACGCCCATGGTGCCGTCGTTCTTGGTGAAGCAGTGGCGCACGTCGCCCGCAGTGCGGTTGCGGTTGTCGGAGATGCACTCCACGATTACCGCCACGCCGCCGGGGGCGTAGCCCTCGTAGGTGATTTCAAAGTATTCCACGTTGCCCAGCTCGCCAGCCGCTTTTTTTATGGAGCGGTCGATGTTGTCGTTGGGCATATTGTTGGCCTTGGCCTTGGCGATCACATCGCGGAGCTTGGAGTTGGAGGCGGGGTCGCTGCCGCCGTCGCGCACGGCGATGGCGATTTCACGACCAATTTTGGTGAACACCTTGCCGCGCGCGGCATCGGTCTTCCCCTTCTTATGCTGAATGTTAGCCCATTTGCTGTGTCCGGACACAGTGTATCAGTCCTTCCCGATTTTGTACCAACAATATAGCATGACGGACATACATTTTCAAGGCTAAGCCATCAGAGGCTTTGTATAATCCGCGGCGCGCGATTGCGGACTGGTGAAACAGCACAGAGAATCGCACTTATTAATAGGTAGGATTTCTTTGCTTTTCACCCCCGAAAATGGTATAATATGATAGGAAATATAAGGGTTTGCAACCAGCGCAAAGGAGTGTACAATTTAGTGCCCGATTCACCCAAAAATAACGCCTCCGTAAAGGCCAACGCATACGACGAAAGCCAGATCCAGGTGCTCGAAGGGCTGGAGGCCGTACGCAAACGGCCCGGCATGTATATCGGTTCTACAGACTATCGCGGGCTGCACCACTGCGTGTACGAGATCGTCGACAACGCTGTGGATGAAGCCCTGGCGGGCTACTGCACAGATATCCAGGTTGTGCTCCATCAGGACGGCAGCTGCTCCGTGAAGGACAACGGCCGCGGCTTCCCCGTGGGCATCCACCCCAAGGTGGGGCGGCCCGCCGTGGAGGTTTGTTTGACCATGCTGCACGCCGGCGGGAAGTTCGGCGGCGAGGGCTACAAGGTATCCGGCGGCCTGCATGGCGTGGGCGCCAGCGTTGTCAACGCCCTGTCCAGGCACCTGTCGGTGACCATCTGGCAGGGCGGCAAGGTGTACCAGCAGGAATACACGCGCGGCAAAGCGCTGTACGATTTGAAAATCATCGGCGAAACGCAGGAGACCGGCACCATGATCCGCTTTTGGCCGGACGTGAAAACAGACGAGGATCCCGAAGGCATTTTTGAAACCGGCGAGTTCCAGGCAGGCGTCCTGAAGGTGCGCATGCGCGAGATGGCGTTCCTCAACAAGGGCATCCGCATCACGCTCACCGACGAGCGCGAAGACCCGCCCACCGAGCGCAGCTACTACTATGAGGGCGGCATCGTGGAGTTCGTCAAGTACCTCAACAAAAACAAGCAGGTGCTGTTTGACGAGCCCATCTACGTCGAGGGCGTTGCCGAGGACGAAACCAGCGTCGAGGTCGCGTTCCAGTACTCCGAAAGCTATACGGAGAACATCTTCTCCTTTGCCAACAACATACACACCCCGGAGGGCGGCACGCACCTGACGGGCTTTTCCACCGGCCTGACCCGCGCCGTGAACAACTACGGCCGCGATTTCAAGTATTTAAAAGAGAACGACCAGAACTTGAAAAGCGAGGACGTGCGCGAAAGCCTGGCGGCCATCGTGTCCGTCAAGCTCAAGGAGCCGCAGTTTGAGGGCCAGACCAAATCCAAGCTCGGCAACTCCGGCACACGCACGATTGTGGATAACCTCGTATACGACGCGGTGTACACCCACCTGTCGGAAAACCCGACCATCGCCCGCGCGGTGCTGGACCGCTGCATCAACGCCGCCCGCGCCCGTGAAGCCGCCCGCAAGGCCCGCGAGCTCACCCGCCGCAAGGGCGTGCTGGAATCGGCCTCCATGCCCGGCAAGCTTGCCGATTGCACCGAGCGCGACCCCGCCAAGTGCGAGATTTTCCTGGTCGAGGGCAACTCCGCCGGCGGCAGCGCCAAAAACGGCCGCGACCGTATGTTCCAGGCCATTCTGCCGCTGCGCGGCAAGATCTTGAACGTCGAAAAGGTCCGCATCGACCGTGCGCTTGGCAATAACGAAATCAAAACCATGATCACCGCCTTCGGCTGCGGCTATGGCGAGGAGTTCAATCTGGAAAAGCTGCGCTATCACCGCATCGTCTGCATGACCGACGCCGACGTGGACGGCGCGCATATCCGCATCC
>DAIOVG010000135.1:0-7447 GCA_036759125.1 Candidatus Limiplasma sp. | reverse complement strand
TGCGCACCTCATAGGAGGAACGGTCGCGCATCTGTTTCCAGAAAGCCTCGTTATAAACAGTGCTGGCGCGGCCGGGGCGGTTATCCGGCTTGACCGGCTGTTCCGGTTTGGAAGTGTAGACCGTATTGGCCGGCGCGTTCATCTCGCGCTCCAGCGCTTCGGCGCGTTCCTCGCGCTCAACGGCATGCCCGAGATCGACGACCTCCTGCTCCATGCGCTCATAGGCCTGCGTATCCTCGGCGGACATCAGACCGTCCTCGCCGCGATGTTCGTCCAAGAATGCTTTGGCTTTATCCCAGATTTCACCGCGCTTTTTGCGCATTGCAAGTACCTTGCTCATAATGGGGTTCCTCCTTTAAATCATCGCCTCGAGGGCTGAATTAAGCCCAGCCGTTTTTCCAGCTGGGCGATGGGGGTTCCGGGCTTACCCGGTGGTTCTGTTCCGTCCTGATCCTCAGAGGCGGTTTGTTCTACAGCAGATGTATGGTCTTTCCCCCTGTCGGGGCGGGACAGATTGAGTTGGCTGTGCTGCTCGCCGGTTTCTTCATTTGGCGGATGACACGTTGGTTCTTGCGTTTCCTCTTGTTCCGAATGCTGCAAGTGTGGAATTTGCCGGTCAAACCACGCTTTCACCCTGGTTTCGGCCTCACTGCGGTCCACGCGCCGCATGCGTCCGCTGTTGCTCACGCCAGCGATGGTTTCTTCCTCTGAGATGCCGTCGATAAACCCGTTCCTGAGCGCGGCATTTGCATCCATCCATGTCACAGCAGTCATCATGGCAGCGATATCCTTACGGTTTCTCGGGCATCGCTTGGCGTAAATATTGAGGATGCTTTCTTTGCTGGCGCGCAGCAATCCGACCGCTTCCAGCAAGTCCCGCTCATTGCCCCAGGCTACAACGCTGGGATCGTGAATCATGAGGATGGAACCGGGGCTCATCTCCAGACGGTCAGCGGCCATTGCGACGACCGAACCGGCGGATGCCGCTGTTCCGGAAATCGTGATCATGACCCTGCCGGGATAAGCACGGATGTCATCGTGCATGCGGGTTGCGGCATTGCAGCTGCCTCCATAGCTGTTGAAGCGTATGTGGACGTCATCCTTGTACTGGTTATTCTCGCCATAGAGCGCTTCGTGCAGGGCTTCCGGGGTGATCTCGTCACCCCAGAAAACACCTTCGTCGATGTACCCGTTAAGCGTGATCTCTCTCATCGGTTATTCCTCCAATTCATGCGCCCAGACAATACCGGCTAAAACAAAAAAGACACAGGGCACAGCCACGCTGTTGCCATATGCCTTGTAGACTGCTCCGTCTGTCGCCGGGCTCTTCAGCCACCTGATGATTTGTTTTGCAGACTTAGGTCGCCGGGTCGATGTTGTGATGCGGCTCCAATTGTCATGGATCGCTTGCCATCGCTTGATTTTCTCTTCGCTCGGGTTTTCCGTTTCGAGATTCTCACACCAGCCGTCCGGGAAACCTTGCAAGCGTCCGCATTCCCCAGGGGTGAGCCTGCGAACCAGATACTCGCTTTCTTGCTTTGATTCAGTATCAGAACAATGATTGCTCAACGATTGCCTCTGCCAATCACTGATGGAGCCATCGGGCTGTTTGTTTTTGCACAGATTGCACGGGTCCCTGGCCATATCCCGTGCAAACGCGTGTTCCGAAGCGAGTTCCAGCACATGGTAATCGCCGCTGAAAATCTCCTGATTGCCAGAAAAACCCTTCATAGCTCCCTGCGTCAGCGTACCCGCTTGTTCCCTGCCGCTGGCAAGCATTGCTTTCTTTGGCTCGACAACGGAGATGCCGCCTTGATTGCACGCAGGATTCCCACCGCTGCAGTCCAATGTACGGCTGGTTTCGGCCTCGTAAAATCCTGATTTGGGATTATCTGACAGCATGGAATGACTCTTGTCCGAACAAATCCCATAAGCCTGAGGCTGGAACAGCGTCTGGTCATTTCCGCAGCCAAGCGTAGCGGATTGATTCTGTTGGATCAGCGCACCTTTACCGCCGCCATTGCATCCCGATCGGATTTTCATCGTCAGGGGGACGTTGTTACCGCCTGTTCCCATACGGGAACAAAGCGTGGGACGGATTCCATCCCCGCAGATTTTGATCCGGCCATCGGAAGGATGGTTTTCAATGGCCACGGCCGCCTGGTTATCGCCCATGTCCGCGCGTAAGGTGCCTGTTCGCTCAAGCCATGTATGACCGCCCATACGAGCCGCCGCCCCCGGTTCAAAGCCTACTGTTTTTCTTGTGCCTTCCGGGTGAGGGCCAGACGCAGTTTCCGTGGCAGTTCCTTGCCACGGGTTGCTGCGCGGCGGAGTATACCCAGACAGGCCTTCGGACTCAAAGAGTACTTGTCCGGCGTATGGTCCATCAAGATCGAGGACAACAAATACACGCCGCCGTCTTTGTGCGACTCCCCAACCCTTCGAGGCGTCAAGGATCCGCCAGGCAAGTGAAAAACCGTCTCCCATGATCTCGCCCGCCGACAGCCATTTGTTTCCTTCAGGCAGAGGAACAGCTGCTTTGGGGTCTTTGAGCCTGACGAGGCTTTGGAGGACGTCACGGAAATCAGCACCCTTGGAAGAGGACAATGCTCCCGGCACGTTTTCCCACACGGCCCATCTTGGGTGTATTCCATTCGTAGCTTCCCTCATTTCTCGGATGATGCGGACGGCCTGAAAGAACAAACCGGAGCGTTCTCCGTCCAGGCCGCTTCGCTTGCCCGCGATAGAGAGGTCCTGGCACGGCGAGCCAAAGGTGATGATATCCACCGGGTCAAGTAAATATCCGTGGAGGTCCTGAATATCGCCGTAGTGCCGCATATCGGGCAGACGTTTCATGGTTACGCGAATCGGGAAGGGCTCAATCTCCGACGCCCATACCGGACGAATACCAGCATAAATGCCAGCCAACGGAAACCCACCGATACCATCGAACAGCGATCCAAGCGTCATGGATTTCTCAGGATTTTCCATTGTCGGTCCCCTTTGTGGATGCTATCCGCATCATATTTCCGTTCACGAGATAGTCGTCGCCGCCGTCGGCTTTTTCAATAGGGTTCATGTTCTCCAGCTCACGGATGTCATTAGCGGAAAGCCAGCCGTTTTGCCGGCCAATGGCATACCCTTCCATACGTTCCTTGTAGCTGCCGCGCATAAGCCCGTCGATATTGAACCGGACATAATAAACGCCCTTCTCCTTGTCGGAAAAGAGCGCACGGTTCAGTGATTGCTCCATTCGCACCAGCCACGGTCTGATGGTGTGCATCGCAAAGCTGATGGACTGATGTTCAATATTGGAGAATGTAGCGTGTTCCAAGTCGCCGATCATGTGCGGCGGCACACGGTAAATGCGGCAGATTTCGTTGACTTGAAACTTGCGGCTTTCCAGAAACTGCGCTTCATTGTTTGGCATCGAGATACGCTCGAACTTCATGTTCTCTTCGAGAATAGCCACCTTGCCCGTGTTGGATGACCCGCCGTAAGCCGCATTCCAGCTCTCCCGAAGCGCTGACGGATTTTTCACGGTATTGGGGTGTGTAAGCACGCCGCTGGGCGTCGCGCCATGCGCAAAGAATTTACTCCCGTATTCTTCCGCCGCAATACCCAGCCCAATAGCGTTCTTTTCGAGGGCAATCGGCGAGTACCCCATCACCCCGTCAAAACCCAGCCCTGGGATATGGAGGACATCTTCCGGTCTGAGCCTGACGAGCTTGCTGTCGCGGGTTGTGTACTCGTATATCAGCATGCCGCTTGCGTCACGGTCCACCTGCACCTTATCCGGCAACAGCGGATACAACCCGATGATCTTTCCACGGCCTGAACGGATGATTTGGCTGTACGCATTCCCCCACAGGAGCAGGTGTGTCAGGGTCGTCTCCCGCCACACAAACGAAGTCATCTCGCTGTTGGGTTCATCATGCAGGATGGAATACAGTGGGTGATCCAAAGATTTTTCCTTGCCTGAACTTGTGTAGTGATACACATGAAGGGGTAAACTCGCTACCGTTTCCGCAATCACCCGCACACAAGCATACACCGCCGACATCTGCATGGCAGAGCGGGGCGTGACAGACTTGCCGGACGCACTTGATCCAAAATAAAACGCCAGCGCTTGGCTGACGGCGTTTTGGGGCTTGTCCCGTGAACGGAACAACAGGGAGAACGGATTTTTCATTCACGACCTCCATTCTTAGGCATGAAAAAAGCACCCCCATGCGGAGATGCTTGGATGAAATTTCAGCTATCTATGTTATATCATCCATATGGGAACAATCAGGCTCTGACTGTCCATTGCGGACAGATCATTTTTCATGCAGAGGACCGCACCCATGCCACGAGGAATAGAACCTTTGTCCAGCAGTTTAAACGCTCTTGAGATACGGTTATCCGGACTGGCTGTTTTTTTGATCTCCATAGGGTTGAGCTGGCCATTCGCCTCCAATATCACATCAATTTCCTGCGCGTCTTTATCGCGGAAATAATATAGGTTTGGTTCTATCCCTGCATTTAGATAACTTTTAACGATTTCTGCCACCGTGTAGTTTTCAAGGATTGCGCCGTTCATCGCCCCTGCTTCCAATGTTTCAGCGCTGGTCCATTTTGTCAGATACGCAACAAGCCCGGAATCATAGAAATAAAGCTTTGGGGATCTTACCGTTCTCTTGAGAAGGTTATTGGAGTACGGATACAGATAGAAAATAATCCCTGAGCGTTCCAGAATGCCCAGCCATTCTTTCACCTTTTCAGAGCGCATACCATCCACATCACGGCCTATCTCCGCCGCATTCACCAATTGGGCACACCTGCAGGCAACCGCCCGAATAAACCGCGCAAATTCCGTGGCGTCAATGCTCCCGCTGAGTTCCCGCACATCACGCTCGATGTAGGTTTGAATATAGCTTGCATAGAACAACTGCCGATTGCTGACCCGCCCGCTGGTATACGCCGGCATTGATCCCTTAAAGATTCTCTGATACACGCTTGGGGTGTCGGCTGCTTCCCGATGCTTTTTCCTACTATTTAAAGACTCAAGGCTTAGAATAAATGGTTCCGCCGTGCCATCGCCGTGGAGTTCCTTCTGTGAAAGGGTGGTCAGATGCAATACGGCAACCCGGCCCGCGAGAGACTCGCCTGTAAGCTCCATAAGCCGAAACGGCTGCGAACCGGTCAGCCAAAACAATCCGGGTTGCTGCTCGCGATCTGCGATGAGTTTAATATAGCTGAAGAGTTGTGGTGCGTACTGCACTTCATCAATGAGCACAGGAGGTTTATGCAGCTGTAAAAACATCTCCGGATCATTCATCGCCAGCGCACGGGCATCAAGATCATCCAGAGAGATGTAGTTCCGCTGCGTATCCTGCATCAACCTCTTCAGCATTGTGGTTTTCCCAACCTGGCGCTGGCCAGTCACCAAAACAACAGGGTATTCCTGTGATGCTTGTAAAACGATCGGCTCCAGGTCTCGCGGGATATATAGGATATCCGGCATATCCACACCTCCAATTTCGGCCAATTTACAATTCTTTTGTATTATAGCCGAAATAACCAGGCTTTGCAAGTCTGGGCTTGCCGTTATAACCCAAGCCCTGTCTTTCTGTCATGGCACGGTTTACATAGCGGCTGCCAGTTGCTTTCGTCCCAGAACAATGTTTCATCACCGCGGTGTGGGATGATGTGATCAACTACGGTTGCTGGGACAATGCGGTTGTTTCGCAGACATTCAGTACACAAAGGGTTTTGCTTCAAAAACCGCGTTCGTGCTTTCTGCCATTGGCTGTCATACCCGCGAGCAGCAGCGCTTTCACGGGCATATAGACCTCGATGCTGTTCACAATACACACCATCCGACAGATTCGGACATCCGGGATGGCGGCATGGGCGTTTCGGTTTATGTGGCATGACCGCCTCCTAGATCAACAAAAGGCCCCTGTCATCGTCATATACGCTGCCATGCCCGCCTTGATTCTTCATAGCGCGATCCAGCGCCATCACCAGCGCAATGGCTCCATCCACCTTTTCAGTGGACTTGGCTTTGTCGATTTTCAGATTGCCCGCAGGATCGGTTTTGACGAAAGCATTATCCATATTCCAACGGAGTACCGGGTGCCCGCCATGAGCGATACGATGTTCCAGCACCAACCGCATCAATTCCTTGGTCGGCGGGCTCATATCCCGAAACCCCTGCCCAAAGGGAACCATGGTGAAACCGTCGTCCTCCAGCGCCTGCACCATCATAGCCGCGTTCCAGCGGTCATAAGCAATCTCGCGGATATTATATTTTTCACCCAGATGGATGATGCGCTGCTCTATGAATCCGTAATACACGACATTCCCTTCGGTGGTTTGGATGAACTCCTGCTTTTCCCACACGTCGTACATCACATGATCGCGGCGAACACGCAGTTCCAACGTTTCATCGGGCAGCCAGAAAAACGGCAGCACGAAGTACGGTTCATCCTCCGTATCCGGCGGGAAGACCAGTACAATGGTCGTCAGGTCACTGGTACTCGCCAGGTCAAGCCCTGCATAGCACGCACGCCCATCCAACATGGATATGTCAAAGGCTGCGCCGCATTCATCCCATTTGTCCATGGGCATCCAACGCACGGATTGCTTGACCCACTGGTTCAGCCGCAGCTGGCGGAACATGTTCTCGTCCGCAGGCGATTCAATCGCCTTATGATAAGCGTCACGCACCTTATCCATACCGATGGTATGCCCCAGCGAGGGATTGGCCTTGTGCCAGTTCTTCTCGGACTTCCAATCCTCGGTTTCAGGCAGTCCGAATACCACGGGGTAGAAGCGCGGGTCACGCTTTCGGCCTTCCAGGATATCGACAGCCTTCTGATGTACCTCCCAGCAAATGCTATTGCGGTCAGTCCCGGCTGTGGTTAGAAAGAAAAACAGCGGCTGTTTTCGCGCATCACCGCTGCCCTGCGTCATAACATCAAATAGCTTTCGGGTCGGCTGGGTATGCAGCTCATCAAAAATGCAGGCGGATACATTCAATCCATGTTTCGTCGCCACCTCGGAAGACAACACCTGATAAATGCTCCCTGTCGACTGAAACACCATGCGCTTGGTGGACGGGATGATCTTGATG
The DNA here is from genome assembly GCA_036759125.1 of Candidatus Limiplasma sp. Lineage (GTDB taxonomy): Bacteria > Bacillota > Clostridia > Christensenellales > Aristaeellaceae > CAXXOK01. The sequence goes on along the minus strand of DAIOVG010000135.1, from coordinate 327 downwards.
CGTTTTCTGAGCGCAGGCGATTGTTTGACCATGTCAACCGCGACGTCAAACACGATACCCGCCTGCTGACGGTCGGATGCGCAGGAATATACCTCCGCTTTCCATTCATCATCATTGGCCAGCATGTTTAGCGCGACCGCAGCACCGAGCTCGCTCTTACCGTTTTTCTTCGGGATTTCAATATACGCCGAGCTAAACTGCCGCATACTGGGATCTTCGTCGCGCACGGTGCCGAACACATCCGAAACGACCTTCCGCTGCCAGGGCAGTAGATGAAACGGTTTGCCGTGAAACTCCCCCTTGGTATGGCGCAGGCATTCGATGAAC
>DAIOVG010000134.1:0-7514 GCA_036759125.1 Candidatus Limiplasma sp. | reverse complement strand
TGAGCTGGCTGACATAGGCATCCCACTCTTCGTCGATGCCCCCGTCCACAACCCAATGCGCGTACATCTGCTCGACATAATTCTTGATATCGGTGCTGAGCACGGCCAGGCGGCTGAGCTGCTCTTCGGTGTAGGAGCATACGGGGAAGTTGTCACGTCCGTACATGTTGTTCACGGCGTCGTCCCGCAGCTTGATGCCGTCGCCCTGGTCTTCCGGCAGGATGATGCTGCTTTCAAATTCCGCGTTCATGTATTTGGGGCCGTGATCGCGGAAGGAGAAGGTCCAGCACGAGGTATCCAGGGAGGTTCCGTCGCTGGGAACCAGCACCGTGTAGGTGCCGTCGCCGTTATCGGAAATCTTGCCGTCGCCGATGGAGCCGTAGTAGGTTTGCAGCGAGGCCAGATCGGTATAGAACAGGTCTGCAAACGCGAGGAGCTTGCCTACGTCCTGGCAGGCGGTGGTGACTTCAAATTCGTTGCGGGAGTAGTTCAGGTAGGTGGGATCGGATTCAACATAGCGGTTGCCGTCCGGGCCGGATACCACGGGCATCACCTCAAACTGGTCCGCGTTCACCCCGGCGCCCGCGTCCGCGGTCCAGGCATAGAAGAGGCCTGCGAGCGATCCGCCGTCCGCTTCGGTGATGGCGGTCACCATATCGCTGGTCTGGGTAAAGCGTTCTTCCGAGAGAAGGCCTTTTTCATACAGGCCGTGCACCCATTCCACACCGGCTTTGTAGTTGTCGGCGGTGGGCACAAAATAGGGCTGCCCGTCGTTGTTCAGGCCCATGAAGTTGCCTTCACGGCTGGCCTGCGTGCCAAAGGGGATCATGAGCTGGTTGATGTCGTTCACGGCCGTGCCGCTGGCGGGGAAGCCGACTTCATCGGCGATGCCGTTGCCGTTGGGGTCCTGCGTTACGAAGGCTTCCAGGGTAGCCTCCAGCTCCAGATAGGTCTGGGGCATCGGCAGGCCGAGCGCGTCCAGCCAGACTGTGTTGATGTAGGGTTCAAAGGCGGTCAGCGGGCGCAGCGGCAGCTTTTTGGGCAGCGAGTAGATTTTGCCATCGCGGTTGGTGACCAGGGCTTTCATGGAGGGATCCGCTTCGAAGATGGCGGTCAGATTGGGCATGTACTGGGGAATCAGGTCGGTGAGATCCACAAAGAAATCCTGGTTCTGCGAAATGTCGGTATCCGACAGGGTAATCGCGCCGAAGAAGGCGTCGGGCAGGTTGCCGCTTGCCAGCAGCAGCGATTTGGTCTCCGCCCAGTCGCCGTAGTAATAAACATCCCATTCGATGTTCACACCGGCTTCTTCCTGAAGCTGCTTGAGAAGCGCGGTTTCCGCAAAATCCGTGCCCCAGGAATCCGTCCAGCGGACGATGGCGATCCGGAACGTCGGGATGTCTTCGGCAAGGGCAAAAGCGGGGATGATGGCCGTGAAAGCAAGCGCCAATGCCAGCAAGAGAGTCAGGTACTTTTTCATGTTGTTCTCCTCCTTGTTGTTGTGTATATTTCAAGCGTAGCAACGCTTGGTTTCAGCCTTTGAGCGCTCCGATCATCACGCCCTGGTTAAAGTATTTCTGCACAAACGGATACATGCTCATGATGGGCAGCGAAGAGACGACGATGGCGCAGTATTTGATCAGACTGGCCGCTTTTTTGGCCTCGGCGGCTGCCGAACCGGTGCTCATATCGCTGACGACCTGGTTGTTAATCAGGATATTGCGCATCACCAGCTGCAGGGGATACAGCTGCGGGCTTTGCAGATAGATCAGCGCGTTGAAGTAGGAATTCCATATCCCCACGGCCGACCACAGCGCGATCACGGCGATAATCGCCTTGCTGAGCGGCAGTACAAACTGGATGAAATACCGGGTGTTCCCGCAGCCGTCCAGCTGGGCGGATTCCCACAGCTCCTGGGGCAGGGTGGTTTTGAAGAAGGTTCTGGCGACAATGATGAAATAGGTAATTACGGAAAACGGAACGACCATGACCCAGAAGCTGTCCAGCAGGCCGAAATTCTTTACGGTGATGTAGGTGGGGATCAGACCCCCGCTGAAGAACATCGGGATGAGGAAATAGACCACAAGCAGCTTCCGCCCCACCAAATCCTGACGGGAGAGGACGTACGCGGCGGGGATGTTGACCGCCAGACAGATGAAGGTACCGGCGATTACGTACAAAACCGTGTTGAGATAGCCGACCCATACCTGGGAATAAGAAGCCAGATGCGTATAGCCTTTCAGGCTGAAGCCGATTGGGTACAGCACGATGTTGCCGGCGCTGACCTGGGTGGGGTCGCTGATGGAAGCGATCAGGATGAAGTACATGGGGTACAGCGCGCCCAGCGTAATCAGACCGGCAAAGGTATACAGCACCGCGTCAAAAATCCGGTCGTTTCTGCTCTTTCGCACCTTTTTCGTTCGTTTCATGGCTTGTCTCCTTGCGCTAGAAGAGGGAGGTGTCGCTCAGCTTGCCCGCCGCATAGTTCACCAGCAGCAGAATGATGAAGTTGATCACATTGTTAAACAGGCTGATCGCGGCCGACAGGCTGTACTGGTTGCTGCGCAGGCCCATTTTGTAAACATAGGTGGAAATGGTTTCGCTGGTGGACATGTTCAGGCTGTTTTGCAGCAGGTACACCTTTTCAAACCCGACGCTCATAATCGTTCCGCTGCGGAGGATAAACAGCACCACGGCCGTGGTCGTCAGCATCGGCAGGTCGATATACAGGGTGCGCTGCCACTTGCTGGCGCCGTCGATTTCGGCGGCTTCATAGAGCTCCGGCGCAACGGCGGACAGCGCGGCGATATACATGATGCTGTCCCAGCCCACATGCTGCCAGACCTCCGTCCACGCGTAGATGCTGCTGAACGCGCCCGCCTTGCCCATGATGTTGCCCATCTCAATGCCTGCATAGCCCAACAGCTTGGGGATGATCCCGGAGCTCGGCGATAAAAACAGGATGATCATGCCCGCCATGACGACCGTGGAGATAAAGTGCGGCAGATAGGTGGACACCTGGAAAAACCGCTTAAAGCGTTTGGCGGCCATCTGGTTGCACATCAGGGCGATTACGATGGGCAGCGGGAAGGTGACCAGTATGGTATAGATGCTGATGGTGAGCGTATTGCGGATGGTGTTGATGAACATGTAGGAGTTGAAATACTGCAGAAAATTTGCAAACCCCGTCCATTGGCTGCCAAAGATCCCCAGCGCGGGCTTGAAATCCTTGAACGCGATGATGATGCCGTAAATGGGGATATAGGCAAAGCAGAAGAAAATGGCCGCGGGCGGCAGCAGCATCAGATAGAGCGCCCGGTTCTTTCTGATGGCTTTCCAGGTTTGCCGTCTGGAAGATTGTTGGCGGGGAATCTGCACTTGACTACACTCCTTCAATGTGTCTCAAGCCGCTCAGCATGGGTATAATATCGCTTTCCGCCCGGGCAAACAGGGGAATTTGATGCAGCGGAGCCTCCACAAGAACCGTCTGCCCGCCGCTGAGCGTTTCGTCTGTAAAAATGTTCACCCATGCTGTGCCCGCGGGCAGGTATACCTTGCGGCTGTCCGCCTGGGCTTTGTAAACCGGCGCAACCAGCAGATCGCCGCCGAAGAGATAGCTGTCCTCCTGCTGCCAGGCAAGCGGATCGTTTGGGAAATTGAAGAATAGCGGCCGGATCACCGGCGCGCCGGTTTCGCTGGCCTCCCGCATAATACGGGCCGTATAGGGTTTCATGCTTTCGCGGGTTTTGATATAGGCGACGAAGATGTTTTCCGCTTTTTCGCCGTAACTCCACACCTCGTTGTCGGCGCCGGAACCGCACAGTCCCCCGCCCAGCGTTTGGCTGACCGGCGGGATTTGCGGGTTTCGGTTTCCGTGCAGGCGCATCACGGGGCAGAAAGCGCCGTACTCGAACCAGCGGATCAGCAGCTCAACGAAGGCCGGATCGTGGATATCCCCGCCGTTGAAGCCGCCGATGTCGCAGGTCCACCAGGGAATTCCGGCCATCCCCATGTTAAGCCCGGCCGAAATCTGATACCGCAGGTAGGTAAACGTAGAGGGAACATCGCCCGACCATGCCAACGCGCCGTAGCGCTGAATGCCGGCCCATGCGCAGCGGATCAGCAGAAGCGGCACGTCGCCTTCGGCCCGGAGGCCATCTGCAAAGCATTTGGCGTACAGCATGGGGTAGATGTTGGCGCATTCCTGCGCGGGGCCCAGCGAATAGCGGTAGATATCGAAATCCGGATGGGTGTATTCCGGTTCGACCACATCCAGCCAGAACAGCGAAATGCCATGATTATTATAATTTTTTTTACATGTATCCCACAGGAAGGCGCGCGCTTGCGGATTGGTGAAATCCACAAAGCTCAGCTGGCCAAAGGCATTCATCATATGGGGGATGCCGCGGTCGCTTTGTACCAGCAGGTTTTTGTCGCGCATCTCCTGCATATTTTCGCTGCGGCTGTCCACCGTCGGCCATATGGATACCATGGCGCGCACGCCCATGCCCCGCAGCTCCCGCACCATGCCGGCGGGATCCGGCCAGTATTCGGGATCGAACTTCCACTCGCCCTGGTTGGTCCAGTGGAAAAAATCGATCACGATCACGTCAAGCGGGATGCCGCGCCGGTGATATTGCCGCGCTACGGACAGCAGTTCCTCCTGCGATGAATAGCGCAGCTTGCATTGCCAGAAACCCATGCCGTATTCCGGCATCATCGGCGTCCTGCCGGTGACCTCGGTGTAATACCGCAGGATGTCCGCGGGGGAGTCGGCGACGGTGACCCAATAATCAAGCTGCTGCGTCGCCTGCATTTCCCATTGGGTTTCATTGCAGCCAAAGATGGCCCTGCCGATGCCGGGGTTGTTCCATAAGAGGCCGTACCCGCGGCTGGAAACCATAAAGGGAACAGAAGCCTGCGTATTGTACTGCGCCAGTTCCAGCACACAGCCCTTGAGGTTCAGCTGGGGCTGCTGATACTGCCCCATGCCATAAATGCGTTCCCCGTCGCAGGCCTCAAAGCGTGTGACGATGCTGAAGGCACGCCCCTGCGCACGGTACATGCGGGCTTCCTGGTTGACGGGGGAAAACTGGTCGAAGGTTTCGGGATCGCTCAGATCATGCTCCCGGCGCATGGTGCGGTACTTTTCGGTGAGTACGGTCTCGCCGGACCGGTTCAGGATTTTCAGCTTGCCAAGTTTGCTGATGGATAGTGTCAGCTCTCCGTTGCGGGCTGTAGCGCCGTCTTCCTGGATCACCAGTTCGTCAAACTCACGTTCAAAGGGCAGCAGGGCCCAATCGTCGCTTGTGAACTGCGCGTTCCTGGTGGCGCGGATGCGGACGGCGTTGCGCCCCCATGCCTGCGCAAGCAGTTTCTCACCCTGGTATTCAAACAAAACACCTTTGTTCATTGCTGTGAACAATCTTAGTCATTCCTTCCGATATTGCGCGTTTAGCATACCCTCTTTTGATCTTACTATAGACAAAATGGGAACCAAAGTATAGAATTATTTCATCATATACTATGACTATATTGACATTTAGGGGCAGGGCATGCAACGAGAGAATATCAAGCACGGCGATGTGCAGTTTCCCTTCGCCATCTACCAAGTCAAGGGCGTAGAGACCATTCAGTCGGTGCAGTATACCCATTGGCATGAGGAGGCGGAGTTCTTTATCATCCGCTCCGGAAAGGCGCGTTTCCGCGTGCATACGGAGGTAAAAGACCTGTACCCCGGGGATGTGGTATTCATCACGCCCGGCGCTATTCATGGGGCGACGAAGATCAACGGGGAGAATTGCGCCTTTGACGCGATTGTGTTCCATGAGCACTTTGTGGCATGCAAACACAGCGATCTGGCGCACCGCTATCTCCAGCAGCTGATGCACACGCACAAGGAGCAGGTGTTCCTGCGCGATCCATCGGTCGCCGCTCATTTGGACGATATTGTACGCTTTTATGGACAATATGGAAGGGACGGATGCCTGCTCCTGAAGGGCAAGCTATTGGAAGTGCTTTACGCCGTAAGCGCGTCGCTGCAAGATACGGGCGAATCGGGAAACATGAAAACGGAAGGGATTACGGAAATCAAGGCGGCGCTGCTGTATATTCATGAACACTATACCGAGCCGCTCACGCTGCAGGACCTGGCAAAGACCGCGCTGCTGAGCGAAGGATATTTTGATCGCTTGTTCCGGAAAATCGTCGGGATTTCCCCGTTTACCTATATCCTGCAGTACCGGATCGAGCAGAGCATGCTGATGCTGTCAACGGAGAGGATGAACATCTCGCAGGTCGCCAATGCCTGCGGATTTAACGATTTCAGCTATTTCAGCAAATGCTTCCGCAAGCATGCGCTCGTAACGCCCCGCGACTACCGAAAACAGGTGCTGGAGAAGACGTAATCCGTTTTATTGGCGTACGGAACTGCAATATTCGCTGGGGGTGAGCTTCATCACCCGCTTGAACTGGCGGGAGAATGCCCCAGCGCTGGAATAACCCAGCTCGTCGGCGACCTGCGCTATGTTTTTCAGGCCGCTGCGCAGCTGGCGGCGCGCCTCGTCAATGCGGAGGCGGCGGTAATAATCCATCACGGTGATACCGGCGTATCGCCGGAAGCGCTCCTTGAACACCGTGGCGGAAAGCCCCGCCTCGCGGCATACCTGCGCAAAGCGCAGCGTGCCGTCCAGCCGCGAAGCCATCAAATCCCGCGCGCGGTCAAAGTAAACGGAAAAATCCTCCTCCTCGGTTACGCGCGGACGTATAGGGCCTGCGGAAGAAGGCTGGCGGGTGCGCAGCAGATCCAGCAGCAACTGGGTTAAGTACAGTATGATCATCTGCACGCCGCCGCGGGGTGCGGTGGGAATTAAAAACAGCTGCTTCTGATCGGAGATATCCAGCACGGGGCCGAACGCGCGCTGCCCTTCGGCGATGATTCGGGAAAGCAGGAGGCGCTGCGCCGACAGCAGGGTATACTGTTTGCCCTGGAATTCCCGCATCGCCGGGCTTGCGCAGCGAAACGAGACCACAAAGATGTTGGTGCCCTTGGCGAAGTTGGCCCATATGGTGTGAAACTCGTTGGGCTTGTGAAAAATCAGCTGGCCCGGATACAGCTGAAATACATCCTGACCTGCGCCGATCTCCGCCTCGCCCTGGTCGATATAGGCCAGCTCCCAGAAATCGTGCTTTTCGCCGTTGAACACGTAGCCAGACGCAAACTGAAAGTAGTGCAGGCTGTACAGCCCGCTGATAGTAATCTCGTTTTTCGGTTTGAGGATTTTATACTCTGACATCTTCACGGCCCCCCCTTGCGTACAGTGTCGCACAGCCGGGCGCGCGTGTCAATCAAAAATCGTCTGAAATGGTAATTAAACCGGCCGAAATGATAATGCTTTTCAGCTTCCGGTTTGCTACAATAAGTATGAACTGGAAGGGGCGTTCCACCGTGAAGCAAAAACCGATTCTGGTCATCATGGCAGCGGGGCTTGGCAGCCGCTACGGCGGTTTGAAGC
>DAIOVG010000133.1:0-7662 GCA_036759125.1 Candidatus Limiplasma sp. | reverse complement strand
GTCCAACCACATCATGGCCGAAGACCTGATCCGCGAGGCAGGCTACATGCTGCCCCAAAGCGGCAACGTGCAACGGTTGCTCAAAAAATTACTTAAGGACAAAACCGACGACAGCTTCCCCCGCGACGCCGTGGAAACCCTGCTGCAAAAACTGGAATTCAATGAGAAAACGGAGGAAACAACCATGGAAAAATGGAAATGCACCGTATGCGGTTATGTACACGAGGGCCCGATGACCGATGATTTCAAATGCCCCAAATGCAAATCCCCCGCCAGCGCGTTTGTGAAACTCGGCGATGAGGCAAAGGCTGCAAGCCCCTATGCCGGCACCAAGACCGAGAAAAACCTGGCGGCGGCGTTTGCCGGTGAAAGCCAGGCGCGCAACAAGTACACCTACTTTGCGCAGGTTGCCAAAAACGAGGGGTATGAGCAGCTTTCCGAAATTTTCCTGAAAACCGCGCAAAATGAAATGGAACACGCCCGCATCTGGTTCAACGAGCTGGGTCACCTGGGCAAGACCGCCGATAACCTGCTGGCAGCTGCCGAGGGTGAGAACTACGAGTGGACCGATATGTACCAGAGCTTTGCCAACGATGCCGAGGCTGAAGGCTTCCCGGCGCTGGCTGCCCGCTTCCGCCGCGTTGCCGAGGTGGAGAAGGCCCACGAGGCCCGTTACCGCGCATTGCTCAACAACGTGGAAATGCAGAAGGTATTTGAAAAGAGCGAGGAAACCATGTGGGAATGCCGCGTATGCGGCCACCTGGTGATCGGCAAAAAAGCGCCCGGCGCCTGCGCCATATGCGGTGCCAGCCAAAGCTACTTTGAAGTGCGCAAGGAAAACTACTAATCCCGGAAACACTCCTGCGACAAGTAAAACGCCGTCCCGGCCGGGACGGCGTTTCGTTTCGAAGCAGCACTATGAAATAGCGCCTAAAAACCAAACACTCCTGGCAGCCAGGTGGTAAATGGCTCCCATAGGCTGATAACAATCAGCACCAGCACATTGCACACGATGAACGGCGACGCCGAACGGAAGATATCCATCACCGGCATGCGGTTGATTTTATTGCATGCGTTCAGGCACATGCCGACCGGGGGCGTGACCAGGCCGATGGCCATTCCGGCGATCACCATCGCGCCAAATTGCAGTACCGATACTCCATAGCTTTGCATCACCGGCAGCAGAATAGGCGTCAATAAAAGGATGCCGGGGCTGACGTCGATGAACGTGCCGATGAATAGAATCAGGATATCGAAAATCAGCATGACGGCCCACTTGGGCATATCGAGACTGAAGAAGAACGACTGAATGACCTGAGGAACCTTTTCGATGGTGATAATATAGGTAAACACATACGAAAACCCGATGATCAGCATCACGGCGGAAGACGCGATCAGTGTTTTTTGCAGGGCTTGCCACACCAGCTTCCAGGTTAGCTGCCGGTACACCAGAAATCCGACCGCCAGTGCGTAGAACACCGCGACCGCAGCACTTTCGGAGGCCGTGGCCACCCCGAAGGATATGGTCAGCACAATGGCGACAGGCATTAGCAGTGCCGGAATGCCAAACAGCATATCCTTCCAGAAATTCTTCCAAACAAACGGCGTTTTTTGAGGATGCCAGCCGTGACGCACGCTCATGGTATAGATCAGTACCAGCTGCGTAATGCCGATCATTACTCCCGGAATCGCGCCAGCAAGAAACAGCCCGCCGACGGATCCGCCGGAAATCATGGCATATACAATCATCGGCGTGGAGGGCGGGATGATCATTCCCATAGTCGAGGTTGCCACAGTGAGCCCGGCGGCGATGCCGGGAGGATAGCCTTCCTTTTCCATCGCAGGAATCTCAATGGACCCAAGCGCAGAGGTATCAGCCACGGACGAGCCAGAGATACCGCCAAACAGCATTGAAGCTAATACGTTGACCTCACCCATACCCCCGTTCACCGGTCTTAAAATCTGGCGGCAGAAACGAACGATCCAGTGGGTAATGCCGCCGCCATTCATCAGCTCGCCAGCAAGGATAAACAGCGGCAGCGCGATCATCAGCTCGCTGAAAACACCGCCCCACACCTTTTGCGGCAGGACGATCAGCATCTTTGGCATTTCCGCAAGCATGAAGGAGATACTGGATGCGCCGATGGAAAACGCCAGGGGAACACCGACAAGCGCAAATGCTAACAGGCCGGCCAGTAAATACAGCATTGCCATTTACGCTTTGCCTCCCTTCTCTTTGGTCAGCGGTATATTTTTGCGGCCGAATGCTTCGGCCGGAGCCATTAGAAACCCGATAATTTTGATGATTATACAGATTGCACAGATCGCACCGGCAACGGGCATAATGCCATACAGGAATTTCATGGGAATCCCCAGCCCTGGGCTGAGCGCTTTGCCTGTTTTCTGCGTATAGATAATCGCATACCAAACCAGAAAAATATCGACCGCCAGCACCATCAGATAATTGAACACGGCGATCCATCGTTTCACAGCCGGTTTGATGCGGTCGAAGAAGATATCGATCACAACATGCTCGTCCTTAAGTACGTTGATACCCATGCCCCAAAAGGTTGTAAAGGCGAACAGCAGAATGTTGAATTCCGAAACCTCTTTCCAGCTCAATCCGAAAAAATACCGCATGATCACCGAAAACAGCACGCTGATCGCCAGAATGCCCATAGCAACCATGCCTATGCCCATATAAATGTCAAATACGATTTTTGACAGATTTTTCATGTTCCTATCCCTGCCTTGTTTAAAAAGGTAGCCGATATAAGCAAAGCGGGAGAACGCTCTCCCGCTTTGCCAAAGGTCGGTCGGTTACTCTCCGCGCACACCAGCGACAATCGCGAACATCATATCGATTTGCTCCTGCGTACAGATTCCAGCTTCGACCATCTGCTGATACACAGGCTGTGCGGCCTCCACGAACAGAGCTAACTCCTCGGCGGTCGGAACGTACACTTCGCTGCCTTCATAATCGATCACAACCTGTTTGGCCGCTCCCTGCAGCTCATCAACCAGCTGATCGTTATAGTCGCCCATCGCGGTCGCGGCTGTTTGTACGATCACTTGGAATTCTTCAGGCAAAGCGTTCCACCAGTCGAGATTTACAATGAACGGATCGGGATGGAACTGGTAGTTCACTTCGGAGAAGTACTTCTGCACTTCATAGAACGCCATTGCGACGATATTTACCCAGGGATTCTCCTGGCCGTCGGCAACGCCCGTGTTCAGGGACATGTACAGATCGCCATAGGGAATGCTGACGGTATTGGCACCCATTGCCTTGAAGGTATAATCAATCGTGTCCATACCCGGAGCGATACGCATTTTCAAGCCGACCATATCGGCTGGCGTTTTGATCGTGCGGACGTTGTTGGAGAACTGGCGGAAGCCACCGGCATCGCATACGTCGAGGATGACGCCGTTAACCTTCGCGCCTGCCGATGCGGCGATTTCCTTGGCCAGATCGCTGTCCAGCAGCGCGGAAACCTCCGCGCGATTGTTTGCGATGAAAGGTGCGGTGAAGGTAATCAGCTCAGGCATCAGGGCAAAGTGCCCGCCGCGCATGGCCTCAACCGCACCGACCAGAATCTGCTCGGGTAACGCATCATCGTTGCCCAGCCCGCTGTTGGCATAAATATCCACCGTAATATGCCCGTGGGTCGCAGCTTCCACATCCTCTTTGAATTGTACAAGCGACAGATGACGGACATTGGATTCCGGTTGTGCGTGCCCGACTTTCATCACGTAGTAATCCAGATCCGCAAAGGGATCCGTATCCTGTGCCAACGCCGTAGTAAACCCAAGAACCATCGTCAACGCTAGCAGGATTGCCAGTAACTGTTTCATTTTCATTTCAAAGAAACCCCCCGCATATTTATTTGTTTTGGCATGGCAGCCGATCGCAGTAATCCGGCCTGCCCCAAACATGTATCCATACTATACCATATTCGGATACATGTTTGCAATACCACACTCTTATAATTCATATATATTCTATTTTTCTTATACTAATAGACAGTTCTACCTTGTATACAAGAGTTGACTTTATTGCAATTATCGCTTGACTTTCAAGGCTTTCAGCCCTAGAATAGGATATATTACGAACAAAGGGGAATACCATGGAAAACGCCCACAGCACAGACGAAATTTATAGAATCGTCAAAAACGAGATCATTGCCCTAACGATCGAACCCGGCGGAGATCTAAGCGAAAACAGCCTTTGCAAACGCTTCGGCGTGTCCAGAACGCCGATTCGTACGGTGCTGCAGCGCCTGAAAAACAAGGGATTCGTTACGATCGAGCCGTATAAAGGCAGCACGGTAACGCTTTTGAACTATCAGGAAATCGAACAGGATATATATGCGCGCGTAGCTATCGAAAGCATGGTGCTGCGCGATTTTATCCATACCTTTACCCCGTCGGACCGCAGTGCCCTCCAGTTCGCCATGACGCAGTTGGAAGAAGAAGGCAAGAAATATTTCACAGCGCGGGACAGCTTTGACGTTTACCGGTTTTTGGATAACGACCTCGCCATGCACAAGGTCTGCTACCGCGCAATCAGCCGGGAAGCCCTCAGCGCTTCGCTGGAACGGATGGACGCCAGCTATTCCCGCTTCATGACGCTGGATATCTATGCGGGTGAGAACGTAAACGACGTATTGACCGACCACCGCGAAATGCTCGATATCATTGACGCCGGGGCGGTGGATCGCATCGAACCGCTGATGCGCCGTCACCTCTACGGTAACATCCGCAGGCTTGGTCCGCGTTTGTTTTCGGAATTCCGCCATTATTTCAAGAAGGATAGCCTGCCTATATAGGCTTTACTCCACCATTGTTCATGCGTATAGCCCGCTCTCGGGGCATTTTTATTGAGTTCTATTGCAGATTCCCCAAATTTTCTCCGGCGATTTGTACGAAATGCTGTATGGAAATGTATTAGAATATGCTTTATGATGTTCACATAAGCAACGGCGCGGCCCGAAAGGGCACGCGCTGTTTTGCGTTACTCAACTTCCCGGCGGAAAGAACGGAGGAAACAGGTATGAGGCAGGTAGCCATTTACGGCAAGGGCGGCATCGGAAAATCCACCACCACGCAAAACCTTACGGCGGGGCTGGCCGAGATGGGCAAAAAAGTGATGATCGTCGGCTGCGACCCCAAGGCGGACTCAACACGGTTGGTGCTTGGGGGGCTGGCGCAGAAAACCGTTCTGGATACCCTTCGGGAAGAAGGCGACGATATCGAGCTGGAAGCCGTATTGAAGGAAGGCTACGGCGGTATCAAGGGTGTGGAATCGGGCGGCCCGGAGCCGGGCGTAGGCTGCGCGGGACGCGGCATTATCACCTCGATTAACCTGCTGGAACAGCTGGGCGCGTATGAGGCGGACCTCGACTATGTTTTCTACGATGTTCTGGGCGACGTTGTGTGCGGCGGATTCGCCATGCCCATCCGCGAGGGCAAGGCCCAGGAAATCTACATTGTTTGCTCCGGTGAAATGATGGCGCTCTATGCCGCCAACAACATCGCCAAGGGTATTGCCAAGTACGCAAACACCGGCGGTGTGCGGCTGGGCGGACTGATCTGCAACTCCCGCAAGGTGGACGGCGAAGCCGCGCTGGTCGAAAGCGTCGCCAGGGAAATCGGCACCCAGATGATTCACTTCGTGCCGCGCGACAATGCCGTGCAGCGCGCCGAAATCAACAAGAAAACCGTGATCGACTTCTCCCCGGGCGAGCCCCAGGCCGACGAGTACCGCGAGCTGGCCCGCAAGGTGGATGAAAACGATATGTTCGTTATTCCCAAGCCCATGTCCATCGACAGGCTGGAAGAGATCCTCATGGAGCACGGAATCCTTGACTAAATAAGGAGAATGAGTATGCAACTGATCAGAGCCATCATCCGTCCGCAGAAAACCAACGAGGTCATCACCGAGCTTCTGGCGGCAGGCTTCCCCGCCGTAACCAAAATGGAGGTTTACGGCCGCGGCAAACAAAAGGGCATCATCGTGGGCAACGTGCAGTACGACGAAATCCCCAAGGAAATGGTGATGATCGTCTGCGAGGACGAGAACAAGGACGATATCATCAAGATCATCATCCGCACGGCCCGCACCGGCGCAGGCAATTTCGGCGACGGCAAAATTTTCGTGTCCACCGTGTCGGAGGCCTACACCGTGTCCAGCGGCAAAGCCGGCCTGTAAGGAGGCCGATATGAAAGAGATTATCGCCATCATTCGCCCCAACAAGATCAACACGACCAAGCGTATTTTGATGGAGAACCACTTCCCCGCCTTTACCTGCCGCTCGTGCCTGGGGCGCGGCAAGAAGAACGCGGATACCGAGCTGGTTGCGGCACTGATGCAGGCGGGCGAGCTGCCCCGCGACGTCATCGGCGAGCACTTCACCGAGGCCACGCGCCTGATCGCCAAGCGCCTGTTCACCCTGGTGACCAGCGACGAGCTTGCCGATAAAGCAGTGAAGCTGATCATCGAGGCCAACCAGACAGGCAACCCCGGAGACGGCAAAATCTTCGTTTGCCCGATTGAGGAAAGCTACCGCGTACGCGATGGCGAGGCGGCCGACGAAGTATTTTAAGGACATCGAGGAGGGAACGGCGTGAGTACACAACGAGAACGGCTGTTGGACAAATACTCCGCGCGCGTTTATAAAAACCGCAAGGAACATATCACCCAGATGGAGCTTGGCGATACGCCTGACACCATCAACGCAAATACCCGTACGGTTCCCGGTATTATGACGGCACGCGGCTGCTGCTATGCAGGCTGTAAGGGCGTGGTCGTGGGGCCGCTCAAGGACGTGTGCGTGATCACCCATGGCCCCATCGGCTGCGCGTATTACAGCTGGGGTACCCGCCGCAACCGCGCCAAGGCCGGGGACGACGGCAAGAACTTCGTCCCCTACTGCGTATGCACCGACATGCGCCCCACCGACATTGTGTTCGGCGGTGAAAAGAAGCTGACGCTTGCCATTGAGGAATGTGTGCAGATCTTTGATCCCAAATGTATCATGATCTGCTCCACCTGCCCCATCGGCCTCATCGGCGACGATGTGCAGGCTATCGCCCGGATTGCCGAGCAGCAGTACGGCATTACCGTGATCGCCTACTCCTGCGAAGGGTACAAAGGCGTGTCGCAGTCGTCCGGCCACCACATCGCCAACAACGGCCTGATGCGCTACATCATCGGCACAGGCGATAAAAAACCGGAAACCAAATTCTCCGTCAACATCCTGGGCGAGTACAACATCGGCTCGGACGCCTGGGAGGAGGAACGCATTTTAAAGCGCTGCGGCATTGAGGTGGTCAACGTCTTTACGGGCGACGGCTCCTACGAGAACATGAAATCGGCGCATCTGGCCGAGCTGAACCTGGTCATGTGCCACCGTTCCATCAACTACATCGCCGAAATGATGCACACCAAATACGGCATTGACTGGATCAAGGTCAATTTCATCGGCGTGGCCGCGACCTGCGAAAGCCTGCGCATGATTGGCAAGTACTTCGGCGATCCCAAACTGATCGAGCGCATAGAAGAAGTCATTGCCGACGAGCTGGAAACCATCCGCGATGATATGGAGCACTACCGCCTGAAGCTCAAGGGCAAAACGGCGGGCATCTTCTCCGGCGGCTCCC
>DAIOVG010000132.1:0-7816 GCA_036759125.1 Candidatus Limiplasma sp. | reverse complement strand
AGCTCATGCCAAGAGGACACACAACGTCCCTTTGAAGCATTGAAGCGATTGCTTGAAGAGGACGAGGAGGTGTAAGAACATGGCTCTGCCTAAAGGTAAAGTATCGCGCGCTCGCGGCCGTAGCCGCCGTGCCAATTGGAAGCTCACGCTGCCCGGCATCGTGGAATGCCCGCAATGCCACCAGAAAAAGCTCGCACACCGTGTTTGCAAAAACTGCGGCACCTATAATGGCGCACAGGTCATCGACATGACCGAGGACAAGGGAAACAAGGAAGAATAATCATCGGCGCGTTCCAAGAACCGCTTCCATTGTCACCTGTGTGATGGCGCGTGCATCGTTTACAAGCTTTGTAAGCATCGCCGCGCCACACGCGCATTTTGGAATTTGGGATTTGGAATACGTCAATACCGATGAACGGGAGGAGTACGCGGCCCGTCCGGCAGAGAGAACGGCCCGTTGGCTGCAAGGCTGTTTCGGATACCGGATCGCGGAAAGTCGCCCGGGAGGGTGCGAGATGAGCGGAATTTCCGTTAGTTTTGCCGGGTACGCCCGATACAGCGCGCAGAGGCGGCGGGAAACCGCCGTAAAGCAAGGTGGTACCACGGAGCTGCTCCGTCCTTCGGACGAGGCAGTTCCTTTGCGTTTAAGGAGATTATGATGGATTATTGGCAAGGCGTACTGGCACGGATCAACATTCCGGGTGCTATTCTGGTACTGGTCGGGGCAGGCGTATCCTTTGGCGCGAAGAAGCTGGCGCCGCTTGTTTTCAAAGAACCGGATAACAAGGTACTTCCGATGAAATTCGCCGGGCTTGCACTGGTTTGTGCCGGCGCGCTGATTACGCTGTTTTGAGGTGAAGAAAGATGAGCAAGGCATTGAATATGGATACGGTCTACGCTCCGGGTGAGATTGAGAACAAAATCTATGATACCTGGGAAAGCTCAGGCGCGTTTCACGCCAGGCGGGTGGAGGGGAAGAAGCCCTTCACCATTGTGATGCCGCCGCCAAACATCACCGGGCAGCTGCACATGGGCCACGCGATGGACGTGCTCTTTCAGGATGTTCCCACGCGCTACCACCGCATGAACGGCAGGCCGACGCTCTGGCTGCCGGGCACCGATCACGCATCCATTGCCACCGAGGTGAAAATCGTTGAGCAAATGCGAACCGAGGGTCTCACCAAGGATGATATCGGCCGCGACGCGTTTTTGGAGCGCGCCTGGAAATGGAAGGAAGAGTACGGCGGAAAAATCAACCGCCAGCAGCGCCGCCTTGGCGCGAGCTGTGACTGGGAACGCGAGCGCTTCACTATGGACGAGGGCTGCAACAAAGCCGTTCGCACCGCGTTTGTCGACCTGTATCACAAGGGGCATATCTATCGCGGCAACCGCATCATTAACTGGTGTCCGGTGTGCCTGACGGCGCTTTCCGACGCCGAAGTGGAATACGAGGAGCAGGACAGCCATCTCTGGCACATCCGCTACGCGGAAAAGAACGGAGGCAGCGGTGTGGTCGTTGCGACCACCCGGCCGGAAACCATGCTCGGCGATACGGCGGTGGCTGTTCATCCCGAGGACGCGCGTTATCAGCACCTGATTGGCAAGACCGTGATTCTGCCCATCATGAACCGTGAAATCCCTGTGATCGCCGACGAGTATGTTGACATGACGTTTGGCACGGGCGTGGTGAAGATCACCCCCGCGCACGACCCCAACGACTTTGAAGTCGCCCAGCGCCACGGCCTGGAGGCCATTCTGGTCACCAATCCGGACGGCACCATGAACGAGAAGGCGGGCAAGTACCAGGGCATCCCGGAGAAAAAAGCCCGCCACCTGATCGCTGACGAGCTTCAGGAACTCGGTGTTCTGGTGAAAGTGGAAGAATATAAGCACAATGTGGGGACCTGTTACCGCTGCCACACCACCGTGGACCCGATTACGAGCCTGCAGTGGTTTGTGAGTATGAAACCGCTGGCGAAGCCGGCCATTGAAGTGGTGAAGGAGGGAAAAACCAGGTTCGTTCCCGAGCGTTTTTCCAAGGTGTACTTCAACTGGATGGAAAACATCCGCGACTGGTGCATCAGCCGCCAGCTCTGGTGGGGGCATCGCATTCCCGCGTGGTATTGCGACGACTGCGGCGAGGTGATCGTAGCGATCGACACGCCGGACGCTTGCACCAAGTGCGGCTCCAAAGCCCTGCATCAGGACGAGGATGTACTGGATACCTGGTTCTCGTCTGGATTATGGCCTTTCTCTACGCTGGGCTGGCCGGATGAAACCGAGGATTTGAAATACTTCTATCCCACGTCGATGCTGGAAACGGGCTACGATATCATCTTCTTCTGGGTGGCGCGCATGATCTTCTCAGGCATCGCCGAAATGGGGGAAACGCCCTTTGAAACCGTGCTGATCCATGGCCTGGTGCGCGACGCGCAGGGGCGGAAGATGTCCAAGAGTCTTGGCAATGGCGTCGACCCGCTGGAAATCATCGATAAATACGGCGCGGACGCGCTGCGCTTTTCGCTGGCGATGGGCATCAGCCCCGGTAACGATACCCGCTATACCGATGAGAAAACCGAGGCCGCCCGCAACTTTGTCAATAAGGTCTGGAATGCGAGCCGTTTTGTGCTCATGAACATGGACACGCGCGAGGAGATCGACGAGACTCTCCTCACCCTGCCCGACCAGTGGATTCTTTCACGGCTGCAAACGGCGATCTGCGAGGTGAGCAAGCACATCGAGGATTGCGACTTTGGTATGGCGGCCGGGAAGCTTTACGATTTCACATGGTCGGAGTTCTGCGACTGGTATATCGAGCTGTCCAAGGGCCGCCTGATGGGCGAGGACGCGGAGCAGAAGCGAAACGTCCGCGCCGTGCTCTACATGGTGCTGGAAAGCATACTCAAGCTCCTGCACCCCTTCATTCCTTATGTGACCGAAGAGGTGTACGGCTACCTTCCGGATTCGCAGGGGCTGCTGATCAGCGCGTCCTGGCCTACGCTGAATCCTGCGTTTGACTTCCCGGCGGAAGAAAAGCAAATGGAAGGCATGATGGATATCATCCGCACCATTCGCAACCTGCGCGCCGAGATGAAGGTGGAACATGGCAAGCGCACGCGTATTAAGCTCATCCCGCAGGCGGGATGGGAGGACGCGCTCTCCAATGTTGAGCCCTACCTGCAGCGCCTTGCGGGTGCCAGCGGCGTGACCGTCGGCCAAAAGGATGATGCCGAGACCGAGAAAACCGTTTCCGCCGTGTGTGCGCCTGCGGAAATCCGCATCCCGCTTGGGGAGCTGGTGGACTTCCAAAAGGAAATTGCCCGGCTGCAAAAGGAAAAGGAAAACCTGGAAAACGAAATCAGCCGCGCAAACGCGAAGCTGAGCAACGAAGGCTTCCTGAAAAAAGCGCCCGCTGAACTGGTAGAGAAGGAAAAAGAGAAGATCACAGTCAACCAGGGGATGCTGGAAAATCTGCAAAAGCGCATTGCCGAACTGCAAGAGGGTTGACCATGCCTGAACAAACGGTATACCATCTGCCAGTGCTATTCCATGAGGTCATGGAATGGATGCGCCCTCAAAAGGGCGGCGTGTATTTGGATTGTACTTTGGGCGGCGGCGGACACACCGAGGGTATACTCAAGGCCTGCAAGGGGAAGGCGGAGGTCTACGGCATCGACCGCGATGGAGACGCGATTGCCGCCGCTACCGAGCGGCTGCGTGAGTATGCGGGGTTCCATGCCATCCGCGGCAACTTTCATGATATGGCGGAGATGAATCTCCCGCCGCTTGACGGCATATTGATCGACCTTGGGGTATCCAGCCATCAGCTTGATACGCCCGAGCGAGGCTTTAGCTACCATGAGGACGCGCCGCTGGATATGCGTATGGATACGGCGCAGGAGATAACCGCCGAAACCTACCTAAGTACTGTTTCGGTCAAGGAGTTCACCCGCGTATTGCAGCAATACGGCGAGGAGAAGTGGGCCGCGCGCATTGCGCAGATTCTGGATGAAAAGCGAAAGCTGAAACCCATCAAAACGACGCTGGATCTCGTTGCCGTGGTGGATGCGGCCATCCCCAAGGCTGTACGCCGCAGGGATGACGGCCATCCGGCCCGCCGTACCTTCCAGGCGGTGCGCATTGCCGTCAACGATGAGCTGCTGCCCTTGGACAAGGCTTTGCGGGATGCCGTAGGATTGCTGAAGCAAAAGGGCCGCCTGTTGGTGATTACCTTCCACTCTCTGGAAGACCGGATTGTGAAAAACACGTTGAAGACCATGCAAAATCCCTGCATCTGCCCGCCCAAAGCGCCGATCTGCACCTGCGGAAGGCTGCCCGTCGGCAAGGTGCTTGGCGGCGGAGTCATCGCGCCGGGCGAACAGGAAGTTGAAAACAATCCCCGTGCCCGAAGTGCGAAACTGCGCGTATTTGAAAAGAGGGATTAGGAAATGCCCACGCTGTTTGTCGTCGCAACGCCAATCGGGAACCTGAGCGACATGACGCCGCGCGCCATGGAAACGCTGAAAAACGTTGCCCTGATTGCGGCGGAGGATACCCGCGTAACGCGCAAGTTACTCTCCGCGTTCGCCCTTCATACGCCCTTAACCAGCTGCCATGAGCACAACGAAACCGATAAGGCGCAAACGATTATCGCACGAATGTTGGAGGAGAATATCGACGTCGCCCTGACCACCGACGCGGGTACGCCTTGCATCAGCGATCCGGGCAGCGTGCTGGTCGACCTCGCGATCCAAAACGGCATCGAAGTGATTGCGATTCCCGGAGCGAGCGCGATCGTCGCCGCCTTGAGTATTAGCGGGTTTGCGCTGGAAGAGTTCACGTTTTACGGCTTTCTACCGCGCCAGAAAGGCGCGCTTGCGGTAAAGCTTTCAGAGATGGCAAGCCGCTCCAGGGTTGCGGTCGTGTACGAGTCTCCCCATCGCGTGATCGACTTGATCAGCGCCATACAGGAACAGTTTCCAAGTACCCTGTGTTCTGTCAGCTGTGATCTGACCAAGAAGTTTGAGCTCACCCTGCACGGAACAGTTTCCCAGGTGCTTGCGACACTCAAGGAGAACCCCAAAGCCGAAAAGGGCGAGTATTGCCTCGTCCTCAAATGGCAGGATACGCTAAAAGAAGAGGAAAAAGAAGAAGCATCGCTGGAAGCGATGCTGTTTGACTGCGTCATCAAGGGAATGAGTGTCAGGGACGGCATGGAAACCCTCATTGCACAGGGACACCGGAAGAATGCCGTATACGCCGCAAGCCTGCGGCTGAAGGAACTGCTTAAGCAGTGATTACAGCGTAAGCACCAGCTCGATTTCGTCCCGAAGCGGAATGCCGTCTATGCCCAAAAGCGGAATACCGGGCTTTAGCTTCCGGGATGTCTCCAGCATATTTGGCCGCAGGGCACGCATGGTGAAGCCACGCTTTTGGTAAAAGCGCAGGGCATGAAGGTTGTCGTTTGTCGTCATGGCGGCGACTTTTTTTATGCCGTTTTCTTGTGCTGTTGCTTTCACTGTCTCAATCAAGCGTGAGCCGATGCCCGCATTCTCCCGCAGGCTCTCCAGCACCATGATCTCGCATTCATCCGGGTGCAATACGTAGCAGATGTAGCCGATCACAGTATGCTGTGCATCCAAAGCGGCGAAACCGGGCATGATCCGCGTATCCCAAAGCCTGCCATCCACAACGATCATAGGACCGGCCCAGCTGACTTCGATCAACGCTTGTACTGTAGAACGATGATCATCGCCAAGCGGAACAATGCAATAGTCAGCATCCACACTCATATCAGCTTTGCCTCGCCGCTGTGCAGCGTGCGGGTTTCGCCGGTCTCCAGCTGCACAATCAACCCGCCCAGCGCGTCAATCCCGGTGGCTGTCGCAACGAAGCTTTCTTCGCCAATAGCACACTGTACGCGCCGCCCGATGGTCAGGGAACGGGCGCGGTATTCATCCAAAAAGCTGTCTTTGGCTTTGTCATATTGCAGGAGTCCGTCGGCGATCTGCGCCGCCAGCGCGTTGCGTATCGGCTTTTCCGGAGCCACAAATCCGACAATCTCTTTGAGCTCGTCCGGCACATCGCAGGGCATGACGTTGATGCCGATGCCGATGAATACGGTTTCGATCATGCCGCTCTCCAAACTGGTGCTGGCTTCGGTCAGGATGCCGCAAACCTTTTTCCCGTCCATGAATACGTCATTAACCCATTTGATCCGCGCCTGCTTGCCGGTGAGCGTTTCAATCGCCCGGCATACGCACACGGCGGCATAGGCTGTAATGCTCGGCGCGGCTTCAACGGCGCATAAAAGGGGAAGCGCCAGCGTCAGGTACAGCCCTGTACCCTGGGGAGAGAAGAACTGTCGTCCGCGCCTGCCACGCCCGGCGGTTTGCGCGTCGGATACGATTAAGAAGCGTTTTTCACCATCGGCGTAGCGGCGCTTGGCCTCGCTCAATGTGGAATCAACGGTATCATACACATATACCGGAATCTCTGCCGGAATTGGATCTGCAATAGCGGACTGTGACAGGTGATCGTCGTCTGCGGACAGCTGGTAGCCGCGATTTGTGGTAGAATGTATGGTATAGCCCTCCGCTTTCAGCTCGCCGATTGCCTTCCATACGGCGGTGCGTGACACGGAAAACTGCCGCGCCATTGCCTGACCGGAAATTGGCGTGCTGCGGTTTACCATAAGCGTTTTGAGGATTTCATCTTTCAGCGTCATCCTGTGCTCCTTCAGCATTCCAGACAAACGACATTTTCCACGCCGCCCGCGTAACAGAACATATCCACAGGCTGGCACGCCGTCATGCGATAGCCGCCAGGCACGAGCTTTGCGATATCCCGCGCCTGCGTGGGCACATGGCAGCTGATATATACGATGCGCTTGGGCCTGGCTTCCAGAAGCGCGTCAATCACGGGCTGCTCCACGCCCTTGCGGGGCGGGTCGAGCACCACCACATCGGGGCGCAGGCCATCAGCAATCAGCTTTGGCAGCGCCGTTTCCACAGCGTCGGTGATGAACTCTGTATTTTGGATACCGTTGGCCTTGGCGTTCACCCTGGCGCTCTCTACGGCCTGGGGTACAATCTCCAGCCCGATGACGCGCTGACAGTGCCGCGCCATGCAAAGCGATACCGTTCCGCCGCCCGCATAGGCGTCCACCACGGTATCCCCGGCGGATAGTTTCGCAAAGCGGATCGCCGTTTGATACAGCACCTCGGTTTGTGCCGGATTGACCTGAAAAAAGGAGAGCGGTGTAATCTCGAACTGTAATCCGAGCAGCGTTTCTGTGATCACATCCGCGCCGAACAGGTTACGGCTTTTAGGCCCAAGTATGGCGTTGCCTCGGAGCTTGTTTTCGCTGATGTGCAGCCCTTTGAAGCCGGGTTCATTCTGCTGCAAACCATGCACCAAAGCGTCCCTGGCGGGCAGTGTTGCCGATGTAGCGGCCAGAACGACCAGCATGTCACCCGCGCGGTTTTGCCGCACGACCACATGGCGCAGGAAGCCTGTATGTGTCCGTTCATTATAAGGCTCAATGCGGTTTTCACGCATCCATTGCCGTATGGCTTTGATAACGCCGGAGAGGCTCAGAAGGGTGATAGGACAATCATCAATCTCTACCAGATCATGCGAGCGCTTCCGGTAGAAGCCGAGCACCGGAGCCTGCGAACTGCCGCTTACGGGAAGGCTTGCCTTATTGCGGCAGTGGGTCGGGCTTTCCGCGCCCAGCACCGGCGGTACGTCGTCTGGCGTCAGGGTGAGGCCGCCGACCCGTGTCAGGTTGTCAAACACCTGCTGGCGCTTGGCT
>DAIOVG010000131.1:0-7829 GCA_036759125.1 Candidatus Limiplasma sp. | reverse complement strand
CGGAGCTGGAGGTCCAGCTGCCGGCGCTTGCCCGCAGGGATATCGCCCGCGCGTCAATCGACAACAACGGGCGCATCATTCTCGTGCCGGACCTGAAAACCGGCTGCGAAATCGCCAATTGGATCGCTCCTGAGCACCTGGAGCTGTGCGTGGACGATCCGTTCGCCATGCTGCCACTGATCCGCAACGCTGGCAGCGTGTTCATGGGCCGCTGGTGCCCGGAAACCCTGGGCGACTATCTGGCGGGCCCCAACCACACCCTGCCCACCTCCGGTGTTGCGCGCTTTGCCTCGCCCCTGGGCGTGGACGACTTCTGCAAGCGCTCCAGCTACCTCTATTACACGCGCGAAGCGCTGCTGAACGCAGGCGCGGACGCGCAGCGCTTTGCCATGAGCGAGGGCTTCACCGCGCACGCCCGCGCCGTGGGTATCCGTACGGAGGAAACGAAATGAGCCGCTTTCTGGTCCAGAAATTGCAAAGTCTCGCACCTTATGTGCCCGGTGAACAGCCTCAGGACATGCAGTATGTGAAGCTCAACACCAACGAAAGCCCTTTCCCCCCGTCCCCGCGCGTGGTGGAAGCGCTGAGCAGCGCTATCATTTCCCGGCTGAACCTCTACCCCGACCCGCTTTGCAAAACCCTGTGCGAAACCATCGCGGCGGAGTATGCCCTGCAGGCGGAAAATGTGTTTGTTGGCAACGGCTCGGACGAGGTGCTGGCCTTTGCGTTCATGGCCTACGGGGACAAGCGCGGCTTTGCCTTCCCGCAGATCAGCTACGGCTTTTATCCGGTGTACGCGAATTTGTTCGGTTTACAGGCCCGCAAGGTGCCGTTGAACGAGGATTTCTCGATCCCGGCAGAGAAGTTTTGTAACCTCGGCATGCCCATCGCCATCGCCAATCCCAATGCCCCGACCTCGCTGGCGATGACACGTAAGGATATTGAGCGCATTCTGCAAACGAATCCCGATTCAGTGGTGCTGATCGACGAGGCCTATATCGACTACGGCGGGGAACCCTGCCTGCCGCTGCTTGACCAGTACCCCAACCTGCTGATCGTGCGTACCTATTCCAAATCCCGCTCGCTGGCGGGCGGACGGCTTGGCTACGCGCTTGCTTCCAGAGAGATCATTGACGATCTCAACCGTATCAAGCATTCCTTCAACCCCTACTCCATCAACAGCCTGACGATGCTGGCGGGCATCGAGGCGATGCGCGACCGGGAGTATTTTGAAAGCTGCGTGACCGCCACCATTGCCCAGCGGGAGTTGACTCAGAACGATCTGCGTGCCCTGGGATTCACAGTCCTGGACAGTGCTTCCAACTTCCTGTTTGCCGCCCCGCCGAATATGAGCGGCGAAGCCTATTACAGGGGACTCAAGCAAAGGGGCGTTTTGGTCCGGTATTTCAACGATCCGAAGCTGAAAGCCTTTGTACGCATCACCATCGGCAGTGCGGCGCAGATGCAGGCGCTGCTGGACACCACCAAGGTACTATTTGAGGAGGCAGGCGCATGAGAGAGGCCAAGATACTCCGCAAAACGGCGGAAACGGACATCGCCCTGAGCCTTTTGCTTGACGGCAAAGGCAATGCGGACATCCAAACAGGGTGTGGATTTCTGGATCACATGCTGACGCTGTTTGCCAAGCACGCACGGTTTGATTTGACCGTCGCCTGCACAGGCGACACGCAGGTAGACGATCACCACACCGTAGAGGACGTCGGTATCGCCCTGGGCCAGGCCATTAAAGAAGCGCTTTCCGACCTGCGCGGCGTAACGCGCTTCGGCGATTGCGCGCTGCCCATGGACGAAGCGCTGGTGCTGGCCGCCGTGGACCTGAGCGGGCGCGGCACACTTGGCTATGTAGCCGATTTGCCCTCGCAGAAGGTGGGCACGTTCGATACCGAGCTGGTGCAGGAATTCTTCCTGGCCCTGGCGCGCGAAGCGCGCATCACCCTGCACATCCGCCAGCTTGCGGGCGAAAATACGCACCACATTCTAGAGGCCATGTTCAAGGGCGCGGCGCGCGCGCTGCGGCAGGCGACAGCCATCGACCCCGCATTCAAGGACGACGTTCCCTCCACCAAAGGCACGCTGGGAGGCAAGGCATGATCGCAGTTGTCGATTACGGCGTAGGCAACCTCTATTCCCTCACCTGCTCGCTTAAACACATCGGCGCGGACAGCGTGGTGACCCGCGACCCGGATACGTTTAAAAGCGCCGACAAGGTGATTCTCCCCGGCGTAGGCGCGTTTGGCGACGCGGCGGACAAGCTGCGCGCGCTGAAACTGGATACCCTGTTGCAGGAACTGGCAGCGCAGGGCAAGCCTTTGCTGGGCGTGTGCCTGGGCATGCAGCTGCTGTTTGACAAAAGCTTCGAATACGGCGAGCATCAGGGCTTAGGGTTAATCCACGGGCATGTGCAGGACATGAGCCCCGATACGAGCGATTTGAAAGTGCCGCACATGGGCTGGAACAGTCTGGATTTTTGGAAGCCGGACGATCCCCTGCTCAGGGACATCCATCCAGGTGATTTCGTGTATTTCGTGCACAGCTTCTACGCCGCGGACTGCGACAGCGCATTGGTTGCCACCGCCGATTATGGCGTGACTATCCCGGCCGTCGTGCGAAACCGCAACGTGTGCGGCACACAGTTCCACCCCGAAAAAAGCGGCGAAACGGGGCTCAATATCCTTGCCGCGTTTGCCAAAGGAGTGACTGCTTCATGCTGATATTCCCAGCCATCGATCTGCGGGGCGGCCGCGTGGTTCGCCTGCAGCAGGGGGATTACGATCTGATGACCGTATATTCCGACGATCCCGTGGAAACCGCCAAGGGCTTTTTATATGCGGGTGCCAGCCAGCTGCACGTAGTGGATTTGGACGGCGCCAAGGACGGCAGCCCCAAAAACCGCGACGCCATCCGCGCGCTGTGCCAGCTGCCGCTGGAGGTACAGGTGGGCGGCGGCATCCGCGATGAGGCGGCCATCAAGGCAACGCTGAAGCTTGGCGCAAAGCGCGTGATTCTGGGCACGGTTGCCGTGAAGGATTTCGGTTTCACCCAAAGAATGGGCAGCAAGTACGGCGAGCAACTCGCCGTAGGCGTGGATGTGAAGGACGGCATGGTCGCCACCCACGGCTGGACTGAAACCTCGGAACTTGCAGGCTTTACCTTCTGCCAGCAAATTCGCGACGCGGGGATTTCCACGGTCATCTACACCGATATTGCCAAGGACGGACTGCTTTCCGGCACGAACCTCACCGCGTACGAGCAGCTTGCAACCATCAAAGGGCTGAACATCATCGCCTCGGGCGGAATCACCGGCGAAGACGAGATTCAAACCCTGCGCGGCCTGAACGTTTACGGCGCGATCATCGGCAAGGCGCTGTACGCGGGTACCCTGTCGCTGAAACGGGCGCTGTCCATCGCCAAAGGAGATGCCGCATGCTGACCAAACGCATTATCCCCTGCCTGGACGTGAAAAACGGACGCGTGGTGAAGGGCGTTAACTTCGAAGGCCTCCGTGATATTGAAGATCCCGTTGCGCTCGCTTCCTTCTACAATCAGTCCGGCGCGGACGAGCTGGTGTTTTACGATATCACAGCGAGTTTCGAGGGTCGGCCGCTGTTTGCCGACGTGCTGAAGCATGTGGCGGCGCAGGTCTTTATCCCCCTCACCGTCGGCGGCAGCATCAACAGCCTGGATGATTTCGACCGCGTGCTGAAATGCGGGGCGGACAAGGTGAGCGTGAACTCCGGCGCGATTCACAACCCCAAGCTCATCGCCGATGCCGCCAAGCGCTACGGCGACCAGTGCGTGGTGCTTTCCATGGATGTCAAGCGCGTGAACGGTTCCTTTCATGTGTTCGCCAAGGGCGGGCGCGAGGATACGGGGCTGGATGCCGTGGAATGGGTCAAGTTCGGGGAGCAGTCCGGCGCGGGCGAAGTGGTGGTTAACTCCATCGATACCGACGGCGTACGCGGCGGCTTTGACCTGGATATGCTCACGGCCATCGGCGATGCGGTGCAGCTGCCCCTGATCACTTCGGGCGGCGCGGGCAAGCCGGAGGATTTTATCGAGCTGTTCCAGCTCCCGCGTGTGGACGCGGGGCTTGCAGCGAGCATTTTCCACTCCCGCGAGGTGGATATCAAAGACCTGAAACAACTGCTGCAGCGAAACGGCATCCCCATGCGGATATAACGGAGGGCTTATGGATTATCAGGAAATCGAAACGAAACTAAAATTTGACGATCAGGGCTTGATTCCCGCCATTGTGCAGGATTACGCGACCCACGAGGTGCTGACGCTTGCGTACATGAACCGGGAAAGCCTGCAATTCAGCCTGCAGGAGGGCCGTACCTGTTTTTACAGCCGCAGCCGCAAGCAGCTGTGGCGCAAGGGTGAAACCAGCGGCAATGTGCAAACGATTGTCGCCATGCGGGCGGATTGCGACGGCGACGCGCTGGTCGTCGAGGTGAAAAAGCTGGGCCCCGCCTGCCACACGGGCGCGGAAAGCTGTTTTTTTGAAGATCTCTACGAAAACGAGACCATAAAACCCTTTTCCATCAGCGCTCTGGATGCCGTGATCCGCGGCCGCAAGGAAAGCCCCAAGGAGGGCAGCTATACCACCTACCTGTTTGAAAAAGGACTGGACAAAATCCTCAAAAAGGTCGGCGAGGAATGCACCGAGGTGATCATTGCCGCCGCCAAGGGCGATCAGGCGGAAACCGTATACGAGCTCGGTGATCTTGCTTATCACGCGCTGGTGCTGATGGCGGAGATGGGCATCACGTTTGAAGACCTGATCAACGAGCTTGCCAAGCGCCACGTCGTGGACCGCAAGGTCAAGCAGGAGCGCATGCAATGACATTTTTATCCAACGCGCATACCCACTCGACCTATGTGGACGGGCGTGACAGCATTCCGGCCATGGTGCGCCGGGCCCAGGCGCTTGGTTTTGTCAGCCTTGGCTTTTCGGAGCACGGCTATCAGGGCTTTGATCCGGACTATAGTCTCTCCGAGGCGAACCGGCAGGCCTATATTACTGAGCTTCGCGCACTGCAAGCCTTGCATAAAACGCTTGGCATTCCCCCAAGGCTCTATGTGGGGCTTGAGCAGGACGCATTGACCCCGCAGGCAGTCAAAGACCGCAACCGCGAAGACTTTGACTATATCATCGGTTCGGTGCATTACCTGTCCGATGCCAAGGATGGCAAAACCGAGGCTGTGGACGGCCCCCGCGACATGCTGGAGCGCTTTGTGACCGAGGCGTTTCAGGGCGACGCCGTGGCGCTTGCCAAGGCGTATTACAAGCTGCTGGGCGAAAGCATCAGGGCAGACAAACCCGATATCATAGGCCATTTCGACGTGGTGCGCAAGCACGCCGCCGTGATTGGGCTCAACACGAGAGACAAAGCTTACCAAAAGGCAGCCGTTGACGCGATGGCAGAAGCTATGCAGGGCTGCAGGATGCTGGAGGTCAACACCGGCAACATCGCCAGGGGGTACGACACCCTCCCCTATCCGGCGGATTTCCTGCTGGATGCCTGGCGGGAGATGGGCGGGCAGCTTACCCTGACCTCCGATTGCCACAATGCCCGTGATCTGGACTGCGCGTTTGCGCAAACCCTTTCCATGCTCAGGCAAAAAGGATTTACCCACATTTACCGTCTTGGCACGGGCGACAGCCTTTGGGATAGTGTGGAGCTTTGACAGCCCATATACAGCATGACGAACCGGCGCGATAGACGCGCCGGTTTTTTCATTCCACGCTACATTTTTATGGTATAATTGATCTACCATCAACGCGCCGAATATAACCACAGCCAACATAAAGGAGAACGGTCATGCAGAGCAACCGGTTCAAGGACGTCGCCGCGACGCCCGCGCACCCCCATTGGGAGCAGCTCGTTGCCCGGCAGGGCAAGCTGCACTACCGCGCGGACGACATCCGCAGCCCCTTTGCGCGGGACTACACCCGCATCCTCCACTCCAAGGCCTATCGCCGCCTGAAGCACAAGACGCAGGTGTTTTTCAACATCGACAACGACCATATCTGCACCCGGATGGAGCATGTACAGCATGTGGAATCGGTCGCAACGACCATCGCCAAGTTTCTGGGGCTGAACGAGGAGCTCACCAAGGCGATCGCCACCGGGCACGACCTGGGACACGCGCCGTTCGGCCACCAGGGCGAGGTTGTGCTCAAAGCGCTGGCAAAGCAGCACCTGGACCTTAACTTCTGGCACGAGCGCAACAGCCTGCGCTTTGTGGACGATATCGAGCTATTGGAGGACGAATACCGCAAGCATAAAAACCTCGGCCTCACCTACGCCGTGCGCGACGGCATCATATCCCACTGCGGCGAAGTGGACGAAAACGGGCTGGTGCCGCGCCAAAGCCTGATGGAACTACAGGAGTTCGACCAGCCGGGCAAGTACCAGGCGGCTACCTGGGAAGGCTGCGTGGTGAAGATTTCCGATAAAATCGCCTATCTGGGCCGCGACATTGAAGACGCTATTCATCTGGGCTTTCTGGAGCAGGCGCAAAAGGACGAGCTTTTGGTGATGGCGCGGGAAAACGACGCAAACGTCATGAACACCACCGTGATCATGTACAACATGATCACCGATATCTGCAAAAACTCCTCGCCGGATCAGGGAATCGCCCTGAGCCCCAAGATGAGTCAGCAGCTCAAGGATATTAAGGATTTCAATTACAAGTACATTTATAAGCATGTGCGGCAGGAGCCGTTCCGCAAGTATTCCGAGCTTGTGATCTCGCAGATCTTTGAGCTTCTGGAAGACTGTTACGACGGCAGACGAACCTGGGATGCGCTGGACGCCAAAGGCGACATCTATCCCAAATCCGTGGAGTATTTCAGAAAGTGGCTGGCGCGGTACTGCCATCCGGAATTCGTTCCGGCCGGAGAGCTGCGGAATCTGTCGCTGCAATGCGTCAACCGCAAGATCTACGCAGACCTCCCCGACAGGCAGGTTTACGTGCAGGCAATTCTGGATTATATCTCCAGCATGACCGACCGCTTCGCCATTGAGCTGTTCAACGAAACGGTCACCTATTAAAGCCAATACGCGACAAAAAAAGCGCGGATACCAAAAGGCATCCGCGCTTTTTGTACGCTCTATTCCGTGATTGATTCCGCAATCGCCGCCTGCGCAGCCTGTTTCCTGTCGCGCTGCTCCACGATCATATACCAGGTAAGCCCGACCAGAATAATACAGCCGCCCACAAGGGAGTACAGGCTCGGCGGATCGCTGAGGAACAGCATCACGATCAAGGGTCCGGTGATAATCCCCGACATCATGATCGCGGATACCGTCGCGGCCTTGAAATACTTCAGCGAAACGCTGGCCATGCTGTGCCCAAGCAGTGTGGAAACGATCGCCAGCATCAGCCCCCAGAAAAGCCCCTCTGCGGGCACGCTCTGCGGTACGCCCATCACAAGCGCCGTGACGATCATCCAAAACAGCGTGAACGAGTACAGGATCATGGTATAGCTGACAGCGCTCATATTCTCGCGCGCCTTGCGCCCGCACAGCACGTACAGCGCTTCGGTCACCGCGGCAAACAGCGCGAACATGTTTCCGCTCAGGCGGCCGAATCCACCGCCGAGGTTGCAGACTACCACGCCCGCCGTTGCGATCACCAGCCCGATCAGCGCGCCTCTGGTGGTTTTCTCCTTCAAAATCAAGGCTGAAAACAATACCGTGAGCAGTACGTAGGTACCAAGGATCGTCGACGCGGCAAACGCGTCGGTATACACCAGCGAAAGCGCCCACCCGTTGAGGTGAAACGCCAGAAACGTACCG
>DAIOVG010000130.1:0-7860 GCA_036759125.1 Candidatus Limiplasma sp. | reverse complement strand
GTATCCAGGCATCTTCGCTGATCAGCCCGCACAGCGCGGCCTTGGGCACCGCCATGGTATGTCCGAGGGCTTGGAGCAGCTCGTACCCGTCACCGGTCGAGCCGGTGGTCGGATAGCTGACCCCGCCGGTGCAAACGATCACAGCCCGCGCGGCGATGGTTTCGCCGCTTTCCAGCGCTACGCCGGTGATTGCGCCGTCGGCTGTAAGCAGTTCTTTCACACGGGCATTCAGCCGCACCTGTACGCCCAGCGATTCAATGGCCCTGGTAAACGCGCGGGTGACGTCGCTTGCCTTCTGGCTGACGGGAAACACGCGGTTGCCGCGCTCCACCGTGGTGGGGCAGCCCAGCTCGCGCAGCAGCTCGATCAGCTTTTGCGGCGGCAGGGCGCGCAGCGCCGAAAACAAAAACTTCGGGTTGCGCACCACATTGCGCATGAACGCCTCAGGCGTGCAAAGGTTGGTCACGTTGCAGCGGCCCTTGCCGGTGATATAAATTTTCTTGCCCAGCTTTTCGCCGCGCTCCAGCAAAAGCACGGTATGCCCTTGCCGCGCCGCCTGGGTGGCCGCCATCAGCCCGGCGGCCCCGCCGCCGACGACTACGACCGTATCAGACATGGGTTTGTGCAAACTGCGCGACAAACGCGGAATCCAGCCCCCCGCAGGGGTTGCCCAGGCTGGTGAAGGTAATGTGTCCGGCGTCCAGATAGGCAACGTCGCTGCCCTGGTTGGATTCCTCCAGCGCCGCGCCGCCGTCCAGCCAGAAATAGGTGCCCGCGCGCGGGCTTTCGCGGCGGATATACCTGTCGCGGAACCCTGCGGTGGAAAGCGGCGCCGCCACAGGCGGGAGCAGATCCTTGGGCTCGATGCCGGGCGCGTTGATGGAAAGCACGGCGTTGGCCGCGCCCTCCATGTGCACATACGCCTCGGCAGCCTGCACGGTGAGGTCCGCCAGATAGGCAAGCATGCTGTCCGGCCGTTTGAAGGATACGCTGGAGGCAACGGACGGGATATGGTTGAGCATCCCCTCACGCGCGGCCGCGATGGTGCCGGAATAGTGCACGGCCATGCCCGCGTTGTGCCCGTTGTTGATGCCGGAAATCACGGCGTCCACAGGGCTTTCCACGAGCTCATACAGCCCAAGCCTTACACAGTCGGCCGGGGTGCCGGAAACCGACCAGGCGCGTACATTGGGCAGCCCGAAGTCCACCTCGCTGGTGTAAATCGGCTCGGCCAGGGTAATCTTGTGGCTGTTTGCGCTGCGTTCCGTATGCGGCGCGCTGACGCTGACCCTGTGGCCGCGCCGCACGCACGCTTCGCACAGCGCGCGGATGCCGGGTGCGTGGATACCGTCGTCGTTCACCAGTAAAATGTGCATTCCATATCTCCTCTATCGTTTCATGCTGCGTGTAATGATATCGATAATCATGCGCGCGATGTTCACAGACGCCGCCACGGCCGCCGCCCACAGGAAGCTGTCCACCGCAATGGCATCGGGGTACATGCCCGCGACTGTCCACACCAGCCAGGTGTCGATCAGGATGTAGATCAGCCCCAGCGTCAGGAAGTTGATAATCTTCAACAGCAGCCTTGCCAGCGGGCGCAGCAGCGCATAGAAAGCCCCTAGCGCCGCGCCTGCGATCAGCGCTGCCTGGAGATTTTGCATGTGTACGCCGGGGTAGTAGGTTGCGCACAGGGGGATGGCGGCCACGGTAACCGCGAAGCGCAATACGATGGAAAACATCCCGCCATCTCCTTTTGGGGCGTACTGTGTACAGTATAGCACAAGCGCTTGAAAATGGGTACGGGCTGCACCGCCCTCCGGCGTGCGGAATTTCGGCAGTTTCATTTCTCGCGCTGTATTCCTGGCTGCGTTGTAAAATTCTGTAAAGCATAGTAAAATATACAGAAATAGAGAAATTCGCTACGGCCTGTTCCAGAGAGAAGATGAACTATGGAGACCCAGAGTAATTATCAAGCGTTGGAAATGTGCGCAACAATGCTCCCCCTGTCCATCCTGATGATCCGAAACGATAAGAAACGGCAGTTGATTACGGAAATATATCTTCAGCACAGGCTTCTGATGTATAAGGTGGCCTGTCAGTTTTTTCACAATCAAAATGCGGAGGCGGACGACGCGGTAAGCGCAGCCGTGGAGCAGCTCTGCGAAAAAAGCGATAGAATTCTCGCGATAGAGTGTAACAAAAGAGCGTCCTATATCGTCTCCATGGTCAGGAACGTTTGTTTATCCAGGCTGCGGAAGCTCAAACGGCAGCACAAGCACGTTGATTTCGGCCCGGATGGCGACGCGCTTGAGAACGTTCCCGGCGATGACGATGTGCAGGAGATGGTGTTCAGCCGTATGACGGCGCTGGATATGCTGGATGTGTATGCGGAGCTGAGCGAACGGGATCGGGAGCTGATCCGCCTTCGGCACATGGATCAAATGAATTACGAAGATATCGCTGTGGTCATCGGATTGTCGGAAAGCTCGACCCGTACTGCGGTCTCCAGAGCAAAAAAAAGGCTGAAACAGCTGGCTGAAAAGAAACGGAACCTAAACTGATGAGTTATATTTATTGTAATGAGGGCGAGTCTCGAAGCCTTGGCGATAGGGCGTTTGACCTGTTCGGCGAAATGCTGCTGGAACGGGAAACTGCCGCGCTGCTTTGTGCCATGGAAGAAGAAAAAATCGCAGGCGACAAGGAAGCCGATGCCTTTGCCGCCCGCTGTGACGCAAAGAACCTTGCGTTGATTCGCCGGTATTTACACAGGCATCATGTTCGTACGTTCTTTGGCAAGATGCTGCCTGGCATTGGGCGGGTTGCCGCAATTGTCATCGCGGTGCTCACAATCGCCGGCGGGATTGCCATCGCCACCAGCCATACGATTCGCGTACAGGTCATGAAACTGTTCACGACGGTAGAGGAAGAATACACGGAATTGACGCTGGTTGAGGATACGGTAGCATCCTTTGATATACCCGGGGACTGGGAAGGGGCATATTATCCCGCCTATGTGCCGGAGGGAATGGAAATATCATCAATATCTTCGTTCCCCTGGCACAACTCTGTAGAATATGTAGATCAGACGGATGCCACGCGTCGCTTCAACTTTTCTGAGAATATTGAAGGGGTCGTGACCAATGTTGATACGGAAGACGCGATACTGCAAACTGTTGATATTCATGGCAACCCCGCAACCTTATCTATAAAGGATCGCGTAATGATACTGTTCTGGGATGATGGGAAGAAGTATTTCGTATTGAGCGTTGAAAATCTCGATGAATCAACGGCCATACAAATCGCGGAGGGAGTCACTAGAATAGAATAAGAAATTTCAGGAAACTTGAAATTCAATGTAACAAGCAGACCTCCAACGCGTCTATTGATATGAATAGATATTGCGGGAGGTCTTTTTGATGAGAAAAATAGTGTCGCTGCTGGGAATTGTTGCCTTGCTGTTTGGGATCGCCTCTGTTGGGCTGGCGGAGAGCTGCGGCCGGCAAATGCCGGATATGGAACAGACGGATGTTTATGATGCGGCGGGCGATATCGGACTGCGGTATTCATACACGAATCAAGTGTCTGCTTATCTGTCATTCTCAGGGGATACGGCGTATTGTGGGGGATTCATCGATCCCTCCGGACAGTACGATACAACCGTGCGGGTGTCCCTGTATAAGAAAAACGGAAGCAGCTGGAGTTTTATAAAATCTTGGTCAGGCAGCGCGGCAAATGGCAATACGGCATCTGCCAGCGGAACGGTAACGGTTTCTGCCGGAACCTATAAGGTAACAACGCGCGGTAACATCGGGGGCGGGCTGGAATACCCTTCCACCTCTGTGACAAAAACAAAATAACGTTTGGGAACCGTAAGCACAGTTTTCTGATACGTGTAACAAATCGTTTTGTATCGCGTTTATGTAAGCAGAGGGAGAGCCGGAAGGGTTACCGCTTGTGACTTACGCAGTGTGATACATCACCAAAACAGGAGGAGATCCCCATGAAACGAATGCTGATTCTTTGCGTGATCCTGAGCTGTCTGTGCTCCTTTGCGTCTGCGGATGTTTGGGTGCAGGAAACCTGGGAGCACTGGAACGATACGCTGGACTGTGATGGTGTTCCTCTGATTGTGGACGCCGATGTGCTGATCCTGCCGGAGGGCACGACTGGCGCGGAATATACCCTGCAAGGCCTGAGCGCGCAGGAAACCAAAACAATCCGCGACACCACGGATTGGGCGGCGCTTGGGTTTCAGGCCAATGATTTGGTTTGGCGTGTGGATGGCAATTATCGGTGGACCTATGGCGGTCCGACGGATATCGGGATCGGTCCATACAACGAAGTGCGTATCTATGATCCCAATGGAAAAGCGGCTTGGAAAAAATTATATGGATTTGAGATATACGAACAGGAGCATTCCGTGATCAATAAGGCTCCGTTAGCGTTGCTCAGCTTTGATACGGTGGAAAAGTATGCCGTTTCTGTCGCACAGCAGCTTGGCTTTGGCCTTGGAACGCTTCGCAGCATGATTCGCTGGGATGCGGAACAGATTCGTGCGTATCTTACCTGCGATATAGGCGAGTACCTTGGCTTAGATGATTTTGGAGACGCCACGAACTCCGCTGATGCGGAAATGCCTTTTGATCTATCGGAATCGCTTGAGGACAGAGAATTTTTCGAAGTCCACTATCCGCTGTATTATCAGGGTTTGCGGCTGTATTCTGGCGTATCGCCAGCGCTGCCCGGCGAGGCATACATTGAGGATTTATCCCTCCGTATTATGCACGATGTGCAGGGGATTTCGCTGCTTGAGTATCCGGTGTTCGGAGGCTTTACGAAGACCGGGAAGGAAGCCGCGCTCATGGATGCCCAGGACGCGATTACGCTATTGCGAAATGCCTTCGCCAACATGTACTTGCCGGGCGTGAAGCAAATCACACTGCTTAGCGTATCCATGGATTATACGCCGTTTACAGGCGACCTTTTGGCGAAAACAGGATATACGCTCTACCCGATGTGGAACATGTACTGTGTGATGGAGTATGAGGATGGGACGAGAAACTTGATCTACAACGGTTTCCATGCGGCTACGGGGAAACAGATCTACTAGTGGTTTGCATTGCGGCAGAGGAAGACTTCCAATCTGCATGCCTGCCGTATCGCAATCATAGCAGCCAATGTACATGTTAAGTTTGCCACAACGCCGTAACGAAACAGTACTAAGGGGCGGCCCCGGCCGCCCCTTCCAGGAAACCTAAGGGAACGGGGAGGAAAGTATTGCTTAGAGTATATTATAACGAGCTCAGACGGGGCGTGCGCTCGTGGCGGCTGCCGCTGGGGCTTGTTATCTGTCTGCTGACATATTACTTGAGTTTTGCCAATTGGCAATGGCGGGCCCTGATATTGTATCATGACGGTTCATGGACCTATAATCACTTTATGTTCGCGCTGGAGTTCAATCCCTACAGAGCAATCCTGCCGCTGGCCGCGACGGTGCCCTTTGCGGCGGCTGTTGCCGAGGATTGGGAGCACAGGGGGCATTTTCCGGCTGTGCGGCGTACGTCGTTTGCGGCGTACTGCGGCGGGAAGTTTTTGGCGGCGGCAACGCTGGGCGGGTTGGTGCTTACGGTGGGCCTGTGGAGCTATCTGGGATTTATGGCTTGCTTTATTCCGCCGACCACACCCAATGATTATCTGGAAACCTTTGCCGTATCGATGATACAAAAGTAGCAGTGGGTACTGTACTTTCTGTGCTTTGGCAGCCTGCAGTTTCTGCTGGGCGCCCTGTGTGCCGGGCTTGGATGCCTGACGGCAACCCTGACGGCGCGGCGCGGGATGATCTACCTTGTGCCGCTGCTGCTGCTGGCTATGCTGGAGATTATTATGTATTTTTCCGTGGTGGGGCTAAGCGCCGGAGAAGCAAGCATTGTCCTGCGGCAGACCGATCAATCGCTTTCGCATATCTGGCTGCTGATTGTTTCCATATTTGCGGTTATGATTGCAATGGTCTATGCGGCCTTCCGGTATTTGCTGCGAAAGCGGGTGTTTGTATGGCAGTGAAGCGTGGGATGCACCTGTGCGGTGTGCAGCTCAAGCAGCTGCTGCTGACGCCCACAACCTATGTGTTTTTAGGCTTGCTGTTTGTTTACTTCTATAAGCTCAACGAGGCGGCGCGGCTGTTGCATGTCGTAACCGGCCTGCGCCTGAACGCAATCGGCTACACAGTAGGCGCGTTTTCCAGCAATGGGGCGGCGCTGGTGTTCGGGCTTGGGGCGGTGGCGGTGTTTTCCGGTTTGCCGCTGGTGCGCGAAAATGCGGTGTTTGAGGCCGTGCGGTGCGGACGCGGCACGTGGGTTAGCGGACGCATCTTGTTTGTGGTGTTTGTCAGCTTTGCGTATACGCTGATCATGGCGCTGCTTTGCGTTTTGACCAGCGGAGGCGAGGTAAGCTTTGCGCCCGGTTGGGGAAAGCTGATCAACACGCTGGTAAACGGGTATGTCTTTGAAGGGATACAAATCGATGCCGAGTTCCGCCTTTCCTACACGACGATGTATACGCCATCGGCCGCGCTGGCGATCACACTGGCGATGTGCTGGGGTGCCGCAACGCTGATCGGGCTGACGATCCTGTGGCTGTCGCTGCTTGCGTCCAGGATTCCCGCGCTGCTGGCCGGCACGGTGATCGCCTTGTTTGATTTCATCATTTCGGAAAAACTGCCCTACTGGGCTTACCATTATTCGCCGGTATCGTTTACCCGCATGAGCATCGTATCCAACCCCGATATACCGCACTATCCCACACTGGAATATGCGGTGCCTGTACTGCTGGCCGCGGTGGCGGTCTCGGCGGCGCTTTGCTATGCGGTGACCCTGCGCAGCAAGGCCTTCTCCGGGATATTGCTCAAGGAACAATATTGATATTGGCTGAAGGAGACGACCATGAACGCAATAGAGATTCACAACATCAGCAAATGTTTTGGTGAAAAAACCGTATTGAAGGACATCAGCGCAACGCTGGAAAGCGGAAAAATTCACGGCCTGGTCGGGGATAACGGCTCGGGGAAATCGGTGCTGCTCAAATGTATATGCGGATTGATGCCTGTTGATGAAGGCAGCATCACGATGCTTGGAACCAAGGTGCTGCCCGGACGCGGCAATATGCCAAACATCGGCCTGATTATCGAGCACCCGGGGTTCCTGGGCGAGCTGAGCGGCTATAGCAACCTGAAATATCTGGCGGGAATCCGGGGAAAGATACGCCACGAAGACATTCTCCGGGCGATTGATACGGTCGGGCTGACGGACGCAAAGAAACGGCGCGTCGGCAAATATTCGCTGGGCATGCGGCAGCGCCTTGCGATCGCCCAGGCGATCATGGAAGATCCGGACATTCTGATAATGGATGAACCCTTCAACGGGCTGGACAAGACCGCCACCCGGCTGATGCGAACGCTGTTTTTGCAGTTCAGGGAAGCGGGGAAAACGCTGATCATCGCCAGCCATAATCCGGCGGATATTGATATGTTGTGCGACGTTGTGTTCGAAATTGAAAACGGAGAGCTATCCCTAAAGGCGTAGCCAGAAGGTGCGCCAGTAATAAAACAGAAAAAAAGCATTTCGTGCGCATAGCGTGCGGTGCAGCCGCATACAGAAAAGCGCTTTGGCAAGGTGGGTAAAACATGGCGTTCAATTCAGTTTTTCATGCGAAAACCGGGGTTGGAGCCGGACGGCAGGAGGGTGCTTCGGGCATGGCCTGTAACACCTGAAAAACTTGACAGAAATGCGCAACTTGTATACAATGTCATGTGTCGGCAGTGGGCCTGAAAACCCCGGCTGTTTATCCATAGATTTTTTCTGG